>NZ_CP157940.1:320713-641427 GCF_040207125.1 Lacrimispora sp. BS-2 | reverse complement strand
AATCGCACCCTCACCGTCTCCGCCTGCCTCCTCCGGCAAGAACATGCTAAAGCATCCCAATTCTTTTAAAATATCCCAGAACTTGTGGGGATGCTCGTGATTCTTATCACATTCCTGAAAATAGCTTTCTAAATTTTCACGTGCCAATGCCTCTTCAATTGCCTGTACCATTAATTCCTGTTCCTCTGTAATTCTAAAATCCATATTTCTTTCCTCCATTATTCTATCTATTATTATCCCTTACGGGAGACTCCCCGGTTTTCAATCATTTTCCCTGCCAGTCAGGTTTTCGTTTTTCCAGAAATGCTCTTGGTCCTTCTACTGAATCTTCTGTTTTTTCTATATAATCCCAGCAGCGGTTACAGAAGCGCTGCGCATCCTCCTGCGATACCTGGGGAGCAATGTGTAAAATTTCTTTCGTCAGCTTCAGAGAAATCGGCGCATTTGCAGCGATAATATGGGCAAGCTCCAATGCCTTTTCAAGTACCTGGTCTGAAGGCACCACATAATTCACCAGGCCAATCTCATATGCGCGGGACGCCGAAATTAATTTTCCAGTCAGGCACATCTCCGCCGCAATTTTAGGCGGCACCAGCTTGGGAAGGCGAATCAGTCCGCCGCTGGTTGCCAAAAGACCTACCTTCACCTCAGAAAGTCCAAATTTTGCATGTTCTGCCGCCACGATCAGATCACATGACACTGCAATTTCAAGTCCCCCTGCAACTGCTGTTCCATTTGCCGCGCAGATAATCGGTTTTGTGGACACCCTTTCTGTGATTCCAGCGAAACCATGGGCCATAATCGTCTGACAACCGCCATTTTCATCGTATGCACTTAAATCTTCTCCCGCACAGAAGCTTCTTTCTCCGGCGCCTGTTATGATAATACAGCGTACCTTTGAATCATTTTCCGCATCATTAAAAATTTCTTCCAGCCTTTCAGATGTTTCCGGATCAATGGCATTCCTCTTCTCGTTGCGGTTGATCGTTACAATCAACACCTCATCCCTTAATTCTGTAAGTACCTTTTGATTCTCCATGCTTCTTTACCTCCTGTTATTTATGTAATCTGCCTGAATCTTTGCAGAAACATTGTAAATACGGGTTATTTCTTTTTTCTGCCGAAAGTGTCGTAAGCCCATCATGCCCCGGATACACGTTATAACCTCCTTTCATTTCTGAAATCCGGCGCAATGACAAATGCATCTGGGCATCATCACCTCCTGGAAAGTCCGTACGTCCAATGCTATTGCAAAACAGTGTATCTCCCGTAAATAGTCCATCCTCCACCAAAAACAGTACAGACCCTTTTGTATGCCCCGGCGTGTGGTACACGGTAATCTCAAAACCCGCCAACCAAAGCTTCTGACCTTCTTTGATTCCTTTGACATTTGAAAACGCAGCTACAGTGGGAAACACCATGCCCATGTCATGCTCCTCTTTTTCCTTGGGGCAGTCCAGCAAATGACAGTACACAGGAAGTTCCTTCCACAACGCCTGCAGCTTGGGAACTGCCAGAAAGTGGTCATAATGTCCATGGGTAAGAAGAATGGCCTCCGGAACCAGATTCTGCTGCATAAGCCATTTCCTGATTATCTCTGCATCATCTGCCGGATCAATTAAAATACATTTGCCCAAACTCTTGCCTGAAATAATATAACAATTTGTCTTAAATATTCCCAAAACAAATCTCTGTACTTCCATCACTCACCTCCCTGCATTCTCTTTCGTTGTTTTTTAAAACATGTGTTCACCAACAACGCCATCATCAATTAATTTTTGAATCCCTTCCCTTGAATATCCTGCTTTCTCCAGTATATCCCTTGAATCCTGCCCCAGCAGCGGCGAGCCCCTGTGAATCGGGCATATCTCATCATTGAACCGGATGGGATTATTGTAAAAGCGGATGGAACCAATGTTGTCCTGCCATGCCAGAGCCGTGACATCTGTCTGGTTCGCATGGTCCGATGTATAAGCTTCAATAAATGGCAGAACCTCCGATGCTCCGACGTTCACCGCCAAAAGCTTTTCTTCTGCTTCTTTGCGGAACATGGTACGGGTCACCCCTTCTATCTTTTCGATAAGTACTTCCCTGTTTGCAATGCGTGCTTCATTTGTTGCAAACCGGGAGTCTGAAAGCAAGTCTGTCAGCTCCAAAGTATTGGCAAGGGCTTTCCACTTTTCCTGGGTATCGGCAATGATGGATACCCAGCCATCCCTTGCCTCAAAGATCCCATAGGGTGCAGTAAAACGATCATGATTCCCAAAACGTGCCTGGGCCTTTCCTTCCATACCGTAATCCATTACTGTTTCTGCACATGCCTCCATTACAACATCCGACATTCCAATGTCAATTCTGCATCCCTTTCCAGTCCTGCGGGCTTCGATCAATGCCATAAGCACCGCATTAAACCCATAGATTCCGGTAAGCGTATCACAGTTTGCATTTCCCGCTTTCACCGGAGCCCCCTCTGCCTCACCATTGCTGGCCGCAAAACCACCACGCGCAGCCGCGATCGCATCATAGCAGGGATATTTCATCAGCGGCCCGCTGGCACCAAAACCGCTCAGCGACATAAACACAATCCCGGGATTGATTTCCTTTAATTTGTCATACCCAAGTCCCAGCCGGTCGATCGAACCGCTCTTAAAATTTTCCAATACCACATCGCATTGTTTTACCATCTCATAAATGACGTTTTTCCCTTCCTCTGAGGAAAGATCCAGTTCAATGCTTTGCTTATTTTTGTTATAGGCGCAGTAAAGCGTACTCATGCCATTTACAAATGGATCCCATGTTCTGGATTGATCACCGGCGTTGTATCTCTCTACCTTCCACACCTCTGCTCCTAAATCAGCAAACTGCCACGCCGTAAAGACTCCCGCCAATGCAATGGTAAAGTCTAAAACTTTCATGCCCTTAAATACGCCCTTTGATTCCCATTTGGCCATTTTTTCTACCCCTTTCCATATATTTCATTCCTGTCAGATCACGCCGTCTGCCCGCAAACGTGCAATCTCAACCTGCTCTATATTAATTCCCGCCAGATAATCATCGGTATCTTCTCCAAGCAACGGTGCGGAATCAATCACATGGTCCTCTTTTCCATCCCATGAAAACTTTGCCGCTTTTCCAATCTGCAGCGTATCGCCAAGCTTTTTATCCTGAATATGAAGCAGCATCTCTCTGTCTGCAACCTGTTCATCATGTGCCAGTTCCATCACCGTATTGCACGGACCACCTGGTACCATTGCCTCCCGGCAAATCATGTCTGCCTCCTGGATGGTAATTGTGGCAAAATAATCTTTTAACTGCTGGTCCAGATCTCCAAAATAATTTTCCATGGAACGGGCAGGATCATGTGCATAACGGGGATCTTCCGCCCAGTCCTTTCGGCCCGCACACTGTGCAAAAGAGATCCACTGTGCATCGCTGCCGATACTCAAAGAAAACCAGCCATCCTTACACCGGAATGTATCGGTGGGATTAGTCGTTGGGAAACCATTTCCAATTCTCTTTGGCAGTGCATTCATGCCAAGAAGGCCTTCTGCAAACGTATCATCCAGTGACATCAGCGTATGCCACACGCTGACAGAAACCTTTATCCCTTCCCCTGTTTTCTGCATGTTCATATAAGCCGCCAGCATTCCGGCACTTAAATGCCAGCCTGCATAAATATATCCCAAGGGGAAACCAAATTTCGTAGGCTTTTCAGGAAATCCCGTCTTTTCCTGTAAACCGGAACGGGAATTAATCAGCAAATCATAATCCGGCATATCCTTCCACGGCCCGCTTTCTCCATACGGTGTGAGAACTCCGTAAATCAATTTAGGGTTTTTTTCTTTTAACGATTCAAATCCAAGTCCCAGTGCTTTCATATCCTCTTCTTTTTTATTGACAATCAGCATATCAAATTGTGGTATCAGACGCCTTATAATCTCCTGACCTGCCTCCTTATTGATATCCAGCGTCATGCTCTTTTTGCCGCGATTGTAAAAAGCCTGGTAAATTCCCTCACCAGCATCAGCTGCACCGCGTCTGCGAACAGAATCTCCTCCATCCGGTTTCTCAATCTTTAGAACCTCCGCACCATAATCAGCAAACATGCTGCCTGTATACGGGTTACCATCTGTCATATCCAAAACCTTCAATGAACAAAGTGGCTTCATGATCTGCACTCCCTTTCCGTTTTACTTTTACGTGAAATCAAGGAAAATCGACATCCTTTTCAAGTTGTGTGTTTTAGTATAACATGCACATAAATCATAAGTCAAACTATATTTCGTCTAATTTTTAACTATGTTTTTCATGCACATTTTACATTTTTAGGTTATAAACCACTTTTTTTTCGCATTTTTACCCAACGCTTTTTTTAATATTTCTCACAAAAGTTAACATTTTTTCTTTTCACCTGTTGACAAAATAAATCTTTTTGTTAATATAAAAACAAGCACATTGCTTTCACGAGAAAGTACTTGTTCTTACAGACAAAATAAATTACAATGTAAAGAAAGGACAGATGGGTGATTACTATGAAAATAATTGCATGTTGTAAAATTGTTCCAAACGAAGAAGAAATCAGCATCCTTCCAAATCGTGAATTGTCCATGACTGGCGCTTCCTTAAAAATCAGCCAGTATGATTTGAATGCCCTTGAAACCGGAAAGCAGTTAGCATCAGAAACTAACGGAACTATGACTGCACTCAGCATTGGTCCGGCAGCCTCTTTAGCAAATTCAAAAATCCGAAAAGATATTTTATCCAGAGGCGCAGACGAATTAAGCCTTGTACCGGATGACTCCGATGAATGTTTTGATTCTCTGCAGACTGCCAAGGCAATCGCCGGGGCATTAAAGCTCATGGAATACGATGTTGTAATATGCGGAGCAGGTTCCAGTGATCTCTATGCGCAGGAAGTCGGCATCCAGGCCGGCACTTTGCTTGGTATTCCTGTTATGAACAATATCACCGGCATTAAAGTATTATCAGAGTCCACGCTTTTAGTGGAACGCACCTTAGAAAACGGGGTGGAGGCATTGGAAATTCCCCTTCCCGCAGTATTATCCGTTTCTTCTGAAATCAACATCCCGGCCGTACCGAGTATGCGTGACATTATGAAAGCTGGCAAAAAGCCTGTTAATGAGTTGACCATTGAAGCAAAAACCGATGCATCGACCCAGACATTAGAACAGCTGGCTCCTGCCGCGCAGGACCGCCGCCAGGAGATTATTGAGGGAGATGGTGAGGAAGCAGTGAGCGCACTGGTTCAGTTCTTAAAGAAAGAAGGTTTCTAAAATCAATCTAGTAAAGGAGGATCATTGATATGGCTATTCCATCTATTTTTATTGTAAGTGATAATTACTCTGTGCTTCCCGAGTTCTGCTGCGGAGCAAAAACTCTGGCTGACAGTGTTACTGCCATTGTTTTCGGCGATGAGACTGCTGCAAAAGCTGCTGCAAACTGCTCGGCGGACAAAATCATTTTCTGTCCCGTTGCCGAAGAAGGTGCACCGGAGGATTACGCGTCTGCCATCGCTGCCGAAATAAAGGCGGTTCCAAATGCCATTGTGCTGGTGAACAACAGCATACGCGGACACCTGTTAGCCGGAAAAATTTCCGTATATTTAGATACCGCTGTCATCAGCGGTGCCAATAATCTTTCCGTCGAAGAAGATAAATTTATCTGCAGCCGCATGGTGTATGGCGGCACCGCACAGCGTAAAGAGATATTTACAAAGCCTTACGGCATAGTGACCATCGCAGGCGGTATCTTCGATGTGGCGCCTGCCGGAGGGGAAACCACAGATATAAGGGCCATTGAAGGCGCACCGGAAGGTTCCATCCCACGTATCTCCCGCAATGAAAAAAAGGAAGGTGCCGTGAATCTGGCAGCCGCAAAACGGATTATAGATATAGGCCGCGGACTTGCTGCTGAAGAAGATTTGGACATGTGCCGCAAGCTGGCTAAATTACTCGATGCAGAGGTTGGATGTTCCCGTCCAATAGCCGAAAATAATAAATGGATGCCAAAAGCATGCTACCTGGGAATTACCGGTGTACAGGTAAAACCGGACTTAATCGTAACCTTAGGTTTATCCGGGCAGGTGCAGCACATTGGCGGCATTAATAAATCCAAGGTCATCATTGCCATCAACAAGGACAAAGCTGCACCGATCTTTAAGAATGCAGATTTTGGACTTGTAGGGGACATGTACAAAATTGTTCCGGCATTAATCGATAAACTTTCCTAAATAACATTTGACAAACGCAAGGAGTGTCACTATGGTCGCAGATATGGTAGGTAGTAAAACGGTACAAAGCCAATGGAATGAAACAGTTTCTTATTACGGAGACCACACTTTTTTAAAGTATATTTCTGTCAATGACGAGGTAAGCTGCTTTACCTATCATGAATTTGACCTGAAGGTAAAACAGGCTGCCAATGTTTTTTTGGCTTTGGGCATTCGTAAACAGGAATTAGTTGCCCTTCATCTTCACAATAAACCTGAGTATTTGATCTGCTGGCTGGCTCTGGCTCAAATCGGGGCTGTATCCGTCCCTATAAATGAACACTTTCAAATTGATGAGTGCAGATACATACTTCAAAAAGGCGATATTTCCCGTGTGATTACAGAACCATGCTGTTTGAATATTTACACAGAGCACTATAACGAGCTGAAACTTGACACTCTTATTTTAACCGATGGTTTCAGCGAAGATTCCCGCGTTCATCTTCTGGAAAAAGAGATGGCGCTTCAGCCGGTTTCATTAAAGGCACAAGTTTCCGTCTCTGCCGAAGAAACCGCTGTGATACTATTTACTTCCGGCACCACAAAACATCCCAAAGGCGCACTTTACACCCACTGCAATGTCATTTATGGCGGACTCTTCCACTGTGCACAAATAGGCATGCGCACAGGAGATATCTTTTTAACTTCTATGCCATGTTATCATATGGATTTTCAGGAAATGGCTGCGGCTCCCGTTATCTGCGCCGGTGCAACTCTTGTTATGGTAGAGCATTACAGTGCACGCCGATTCTGGCGTCAGATTTGTGACCATAAAGCAAACTTTACAGATACCATGTCCATCATGAACCGGACTATGCTGCTGCAACCCGTGCAGCCCTGGGAAAAGAACCATCATCTAAAGGAAATCTACTTTTCCATGGGTTTAAGAACGGAGGAAAAAGAAGCTTTTGAGGAACGTTTCCATGTACGGCTGCTAAACTCCTATGGCATGACAGAAACTGTTTCCGCCGTAACCTGCGTTCCACTGTACGGAGACCAGCATTGGCCCTCCGTTGGCCGCCCAGCCGTCTCCTATGAAATAAAAATCGTAGACGAAAACGGCAATACACTCCCCGCCGGTTCGGAGGGTGAAATTTGCATACATGGCACTCCCGGACGCTCCATCATACCCGGATACTTTAAGGACGAAGAGGCTACCAAGCGGCTCATTGATAAAGACAACTGGCTTCATTCCGGGGACTGGGGGTATTTAGACAATGATGGCTGGCTCTTCTTTCTTGGCCGCTGCGGAGATATGATCAAACGTTCCGGCGAAAATATCAGTTGTGCGGAAGTGGAATGTGTCCTCACCTCCCACCCTCTGATTGAGGATGCCGCTGTGATCGGGGTACCTGATTCCATCCGGAATCAGGCAGTAAAAGCGTACGTGAAGTTGGCAGATGGCGCCGCATTGACAGCGAATGAAATCACCGCTTATTGCCAAAGCCGCCTTGCTTGCTTTAAAGTCCCCGAATTTGTGGCATTCGTAAAGGATTTCCCCCGCACTGCCACAGGTAAAATAAAGAAAAGAGAGCTGCAAGCAGCAGACAAACAATAACAGGAGGAATGACCATGAATATACTTGTATGCGTAAAACAAGTACCCGATACTACCGAGATCAAGATTGATCCCGTAAAAAATACACTGATCCGCGAAGGTGTGCCATCCATCGTTAATCCATTTGACGGATATGCCTTAGAGGCGGCTGCACGAATAAAAGATGCCAATCCTGACACCAAGATCACCGTTCTTTCCATGGGACCGGAACAGGCAAAGAATGCACTGAAAGAATGTCTGTCCATTGCCGCTGACACCGCCTATCTGGTAACTGACCGTGCATTCGGCGGTTCCGATACCCTTGCCACAAGCTACATTCTTTCTGAGGCCATAAAAAAAATCGAAGAAACCGAAGGAGCTTTTGATCTTATCTTCTGCGGCAAGCAGGCAATTGATGGCGATACTGCACAGGTAGGTCCTGAAATTGCGGAGCATCTTGGCTATTCGCAGATTACTTATGCCCTGGAAGCAGAACTTGACGGCGACCGGATTAAAGTTAAAAAGGAAACCGAAGAAGGCATTCAGATTATTGCTTCTGCCCTTCCCTGCGTCGTCACATATACAAAGCCTTCCTGGGATTTAAGACATCCTACCATTAAGCGTAAAATGGCAGCAAACAAAGCTGAGATTCCAAATATCACAGCAGCAGATCTTCCTGACCTCAATCTGGAGCACGCCGGTCTAAAAGGTTCTCCTACAAAAGTCAAGAAAACTTTCGTGCCGCCCAGAAAAAGCGGCGGTGTCAAAATCGAAGAAGAATCCGGCGCAGATGCAGCTAAAAAGCTGTTCTCTCTTATGAGCGACGCTGGTATCATTTAAGGAGGAAACATTCATGGAAGTCAAAAGCAAAGATCTTTGGGTATTTATCGAAACAAAAGAGGATGGTTCCGCAAAAAAAGTCGGTCTTGAGCTCTTAAGTCCGGGTAAAGACATGGCCGGAAAACAGGGCGGCAACCTTGCTGCCATCATTATTGGCAATCATGTCACCCCGGCTATTGAAGCCGTCTCCGCACACGGTGCCGATAAAATCATTGTGGTCGAGGGAGAAGAATATCAGAATTACTCTACGGACGCCTACACCGCCGTTATAGAACAATTAGTGAAAAAATATGGTCCGACCAGTATGCTGATTGGAGCCACAAACAATGGACGCGATCTCGGTCCACGTATTGCATGCCGTTTAAAAACCGGTCTGACCGCAGACTGTACTTCATTGGATATTGATGAACAAACCGGAAACGTTGCATGGACACGTCCTGCATTTGGCGGGAACTTAATGGCCACGATCATGTGTCCGGACCACCGTCCTCAGCTTGGTACCGTACGGCCCGGTGTGTTTAAAATGCCCGACGAGGCAATCTCTCATGCCGAAATTATCCGGGAAAATATCCATATCCCCAAATCTGATATCCGCACACAGATTCTTGAACTGATCAAAGAAATGGATGCAGAAACAATCGACTTAGAAGGTGCACAGATTATTGTATCCGGTGGACGCGGTGTGAAAGGACCGGAAGGGTTTGCTCCAATTAAAGCGCTTGCCGAAGTTCTCGGTGCCACAGTCGGTGCTTCCCGTGCAGCAGTTGACGCAGGCTGGATTTCTCACCCGCATCAGGTAGGACAGACCGGAAAAACGGTTGGGCCCAAACTTTATATTGCTTGTGGTATCTCCGGCGCAATTCAGCATCTTGCCGGAATGAGCAGTTCGGATGTCGTGATTGCCATCAACAAAGACCCTGATGCACCGATCTTTGGTGTTGCTGATTATGGCATTGTTGGAGATTTATTTGAGGTTCTTCCTGTGCTCACCGAAGAAATCCGTAAGGCTAAGGCATAATTTTATTTTTAACAAATTATCATAGAAAAAGTAAATCAGTTTTATGCAGTGAAGGAGTTTTGAACCAATATCTTTTAGATAAGCCAATTTATGTCATCTAATTTTTTGCTATTTTTTGAGGCTCAAAAACAGCACTTTTCCCCCTGTTTTTAAGCCTCAAAATCGTTTTAAAACCACCCTGACACAAGCAAGTCCCCCACTTACTGCTTTCGCATTTGAAGTGGGGGACTTTTATAATGCATATAGATAGCTTATTAAACGTTCCAAAAGCTAAAGATGGATTGATTTCGGGCAGGTTCTTATGACAATCTGCTACATATAGATTTATAACATTTCCTTCCAGAGAACTTGAATCTACACACTCCACACTTGCCAAATTTTTCTGTATTTTTTCCGTATCATTTTGATTGCCCAAATAAATTTTAATCAGATTCTGCTTTGTGTAATGTTTTAAATTTGATGGAGAATCTTGAAGTATCCTATTTCCATCTTTTATAAAACAGATGGTATCACTTAATATATCAGCTTCCTCAAGATAATGTGTTGTTAAGATAATTGTTGTATGCAACTCTTTTTTTATTCTCTTTAACATTTCCCACATAGCCATACGAGACTGGATATCCATGCCTACTGTTGGTTCATCAAGGAAAAGTATTTGTGGAAAGGGTATCATACTCATTGCAATATCTAATCGCCGTTTTATTCCTCCAGAACATAACGCTACCTTCTTATTTATATAATCTTTTAAATCGAATATTGTAATAAGGGTATCAATTCTTTGGAGCGCTGTTGTTTTATCGATACCATACAATCGGCTTTGAAAAATCATATTTTCTTTTAATGTTAAATAATCATCAATAGAAAGTGATTGTGCAACACAAGCAATTTTTGAACGTACAAAGTCTCTATCCTTTTTTATATCCTTGTCCAAAATATTTATTGTACCGGACGTTGGCTCCGAAAAGGTAGTTAAGATATTAATAAGTGTGGTTTTACCTGCTCCATTTGTTCCTAACAAAGAGAATATTTCTCCCTTTTTAATATCAAGAGACATCTCATTAAGCGCTATTTTACCGTCTTTATATGCTTTGGTTAAGTTTTTAATTGATATAGCGTTCATTTTTATACCTCCATTCTTATAAGATGGCATCAGTATATACCCTCGTATAATGTGAGAGTCAATACCATTCATAAAAAGTAAAAAAGACTTGACGCTATCATGGTATTATGAGGTATGATAAGATATATATCGAAAGGAGTTGAGGGAAATGCTAAAAATCGGAGATTTTGCTATGCTGTCTAAAATAAGTATTAATATGCTGCGCCATTATGATGAAATAGAATTATTAAAGCCAGCACAGATTGATAAATACAGCGGATACCGATACTATGAAGAAGAACAGTTGGTTTGTGCCAATAGAATACAATCACTAAAAGCAATGGGATTAAGTCTAACTATCATTAAGCAGATTCTTAGCCAATATGAAGATACAGAAAGTTGGAAAAAATATTTACAGTTACAGCTCTCACAGAAACAAGAAGACCTGAATACTCTGCAAAGGCAGATAATGATGCTCAATACAGCGATAAAAAGTCTTGATGAAAAGTCTGTTTTTACAAACTGTGATATTGCCATTAAAGAAATCCCACAGCGTAAAGTAGTTAGTTACACCAAAACAATATCTAAATATGAAGAGGAAGGGCAGCTGTGGATTGGACTGGGTCTGAAAACAGCTCATTTGAATTTACAATATACAGTACCTAATTATGATATTGCCATTATTCATGAGGATACGCCCAATGGATTATCAGTAGAAATACAGAGGTCAATTTCAGAAATGCATAAAGATTTTGAAGATATACGCTTTAAAGAGATTCAGCCTATAAAAGTAGCTTCCTTGACTTTTAAAGGGGAATATCCTCAATTATTTGCTGTAAATGCGGATATTGCAAAATGGATTAATGAGAATGGGTATGATTTCAATGGGAATATATTTAATATATACCACATCTCACCCAAAACAGAAAATCAACCAAAAGAAATGATTACGGAGGTTTGTTTCCCAATTAAAGCTAAGTAGATTATAAGCATGGTTGACCACCCAGTTTGGATCCATTCCGTGAAAATGATATTGTAAGTCCGGCAAGTAGAGCGTGCTCATATTCCATATGTAGAAATATCTATGCATCCGTCCTCAGATACTTCCACTCCTTCTGATATAAGAATTTCTCTTTGAATAGCTGCATGTCTTTTATCCGTGATTGATATTTTGCCTTTGGAGTTAATTATCCGGTGCCATGGGAGATTGTACTTCTCAGACATGGAATGAAGTATCCTGACTACCTGCCTTGCTCCTCTAGTATTTCCTGCAAGCCTTGCAACCTGTCCGTAGCTCATAACTCTCCCATATGGTATTCCCTTTATTATTACAAGGACTTCCTCGGTAAACTGTGTCATATGGAACAAATCTCCTTATCAAACCTTTAAATTTATTAATTCATCATAGAGCTCTGTTACTGCCAATATACGGATTGCTATGCTCGATATGGCCGCAGCTGGACTGGGAATTTGGGACTCGGCCTGATTTCACCAACCTTTGCGCTTATGATCCTCTGGATTAACCGAGTCACAGAGTGTCTAAAAACACGTAACAAAGTGCATATGAAACATCCACAGTTTTATTTTATCTAAAACTAATTGAATAAAATAATTATATCATATCTTTCCAGTTAATAAAACGCATACCTGCACATGTCTTGTTGCTGCATTTCTGATGACCAGAATCATTCCATTACGGCTGCATACATAATGATACTCCGGACTCTTATAATATAAATAAAGGAAATCAATTAGAGGCATGCCTCTAATTGATTTCCTTTAACTCACCTGTGATCATGTATATCGTTCTTTCACATATATTGGTAGAATGGTCGGCGATTCTCTCAAGATACCGTCCTAAGAACAGAAGTTTAGTACCTTGTTTTGTAAGCCCCCTTTTTTCTGTGATGATGTTAAGGATATCATTTATAACGGTTTCATAGAGCCTGTCAACATCTTCGTCCCTCTCAGCTGCCTTTTCTGCAAGGGCAATATCCTCATTTACAAAGGCATCAAGACTCATTTTTAACATTTTCTGAGCAATATCTGCCATACTTGGAATATCTTTTAGGGAATTCATAATAGGGTCTTCGCCAATCTCAAGTATTACCTCTGCAATGTTTACTGCATTGTCTCCCATTCTTTCAAGATCTGTTATGATTTTCAGAATCGATGCAATTGTCCTTAAATCCTTGGCAAGAGGCTGCTGAAGGGCAAGAAGCATCATACATTCCTTTTCAATTTCAAGTTCTAACTGATCTATTTCGTCATCTTTCTCAAAAACATTCCTTGCAAGATCAAGATCTTGTGTCTTTAAAGCAGTCACTGCCGTGTCAATAATATTCTCAACCAGAGCTCCCATTTTTAATACCTTTTGTTTAACGTCAAGTATCTTCTGTGCAAAACGTTCTCTAATCAATATGCTCATCTCCTTTTACAAAAAATTATAAATATACGGAAGTTTAACCAAATCTTCCGGTAAGATAATCGTTGGTTCGATTATCCTTGGGGAATGAAAAAACCTCTTGAGTATAACCTTGTTCAATCAGATCTCCCATTAGCATGAATGCTACCCGGTCAGCGATACGCCCCGCCTGCTGAACGGTATGGGGTGCAATGATAATGGTGTATTGCTCCTTAAGCTGTATTAAGGATTCCTCAATTTTAGCCGTTGATATTGGGTCAAGAGCTGAACAGGGTCTGTCCAGCAAAATAACCTCCGGCTCAAGAGCCAAAACCCTGGCAATACACAAGCGCTGCTGCTGACCACCGGATAACCTGGCTGCAGGAGTATCCAGCCTGTCTTTGACATCATCCCAGAGGGCAGACATACGCAGAGCCTTTTCTACTTCCTCTTCCACAGCCGCCTTGGTTTTCATTCCACTCATGCGGGGGCCCAATGCCACATTGTCAAAGATGGACATAGGCAGAGGTGTTGGTACATCAAAGACCATCCCTACCCTGCGGCGCAGTTCTGTCACATTGACGTCCTGGTCAAAGATGTTTTTCCCCTCTAAAAGTATCTCACCCTCCTGACGGGCTCCCACTGTCAAGTCACTCAGACGGTTTAATGTGCGAAGCAATGTTGTTATACCACTGTTAGCCGGACCGAAAACAGCCATAATCCGATTTTCAGGTATCTCCAGGTTAAGTTCTTTAATAACCTGCTTTTGTTGATAATAGAAGTTTAATCCTTTTATCTCTATTTTTGATTTCTGTGTCATTTTTCACCTCTTAACGGCCTTTCGCTATGAATCGATTGACCAGCATATTGAAACCAACATTAAGCAGAAGAATAAGAATAATCAAGAGCGCTGCTGTTCCATAAGCGTTATCCATGGATATTCCCTCCCTCGCCAGTATATAAAAATGTACTGCCATGGTTCTAGTTGGGGAGAAGAGCGATGTAGGCATGCGCAATGCTGAGCCGGCTGTTAAAATAACAGCAGCAGTCTCGGCTACACATCTCCCTATGCTCAAAATCACTCCATTCACTATACCAGGGATTGCTGATGGGAGTACCGCCCTGGTTATTGTCTGCCACTTAGTGAGTCCCAAAGAGAAGCCTACCTCCCGGTATAGCTGCGGCACAGTACGAATCGCCTCTTCTGATGTACGTATGATAGTAGGCAGAATCATGATAGCCATGGTTAATCCGCCGGATAAAATTGACCATCCCATTTTTAAGTATATAACAAAGAAGATAAAACCAAAAAGTCCATAAACAATGGATGGGATCCCTGCCAGAGACTCGGCACTGAAACGGATAATGCGGGTGACTCTGCTCTCACGCGTGTACTCCGTAAGGTATATAGCGGTTCCAATTCCAAATGGTGTTGCTACAATAACGGCTACTGCAGTTACAATCAGGGTACCGGCAATAGAAGAAGAAATACCCCCAGAACGCCCCATATCCCGCGGAATATCCGTTAAAAACTGCCAACTGAGCATAGGTATGCCCTTGATTAGTATATGGATAATGATAGAAAAAAGAATTGCAATAACAAGAAGAGCAGCTGTCCAAATCAAAAATTTTGCTATCTTTTCGGAAGTTTTCGCGTTAATTCTCATAGTGACCTCACCTCTTTCGTGTGATGTATTGCGCAGTAGCATTTAAAATCATAATAATAACAAACAATACAATACCAGTGGCGAAAAGCGCCTGCTGGTGTTCGCCGGATGCGTATCCCATCTCAATACCGATATTCGTGGTCAGCGTCCTGACAGGGTCAAGAACTGATTCAGGAAGTGCGACAGCATTACCCAGAACCATAATCACCGCCATAGTCTCACCAATTGCCCTGCCTAAACCTAAAATTATGGCGGCAACAATACCCGATTTAGCCGCAGGTAACAGCAGGGAGCGTATCGTCTGCCAATGTGTTAACCCTAATGCAAGTGCCCCATCTTTATAATGGCGTGGCAGCGCAAGGAGAGATACTTCGGTGATACTGATGATCGTTGGCAGGATCATAATACCCAAAATGATGGAACCGGCTAATATGCTTAAGCCCGGCCCTCCCAGGTAATTACGTATCATTGGTACAACGAACAATACTCCCCAGAACCCATATACCACGGAAGGTATGGCAGCCAGCAACTGGATGGCGGGTCTGAATATGTTTCTAAGTTTTGCCGGAGCAAACTCAGCCAGAAAAATACTGCAGCAAATGGCAATGGGAACTCCCAGGATTGCTGCTCCTAAAGTGACCGATACAGATCCCACTATCATCGGGAAAATGCCATAGGCACCTTGGCTGGGAGCCCATTTCATCCCAAAAACAAAGTTTATTATACCAACCTTGGCAATAATAGGTATACCTTTTATAAATATAAACACAGTGATGAGTGCCAGCACCGATAAAGTCGAAAGAGCAATTAGAAGAAACACACGCTCAGATAATTTTTCCTTAAAACTCTTCATTTCCCTGCCCCCTCTTCTGATGGAATAAGTCCCTCATTACTCAGTAATTTCTGCCCCTCTGAAGAAAGGGTAAAATCTATGAATTCCCTATTTAATCCGGTCGGCTCACCGTCGGTGACAAATAAAAACTGCCTGGAAAGTTTGTAGCTGCCATTCATTATATTTTCCCGTGTCGCTTCGATGCCATCTAAATGTAAAGCTTTCACTTCATCCGTAACCAAACCCAAAGAGATAAATCCTATCGCATTGGGGTCATCCGCAACCAATTGCCGTACCGCCCCATTGGAGTCCTGGACGATAGCTTTTGGAGTTATCTCTTCTTCATCCATCAACAGCTCTGCAAAGGCACTTCTTGTACCTGATCCTTCTTCACGCGCTATGATATTGATCTTTGACTTTGAGCCTCCCAATTGACTCCAGTCGGTAATTGTAGCTGCGTAAATATCGCGGATCTGATCTGAAGTAAGGTCTTGTATCGGATTCCTGGGGTTCACGATTAATACCAATCCATCCTTGGCAATTTCCACATTCCACAGATTTTTCTCCTCATCGGTCAATGCACGGGAAGACATTCCAATATCAGCACTGTGAGTCTTGGTTGCCGTAATGCCGGCCGAAGATCCTCCGCCCTGGATATCAATCACAGCGTCTGGATTTAAAGCCATGTACTCTTCTGCCAGAATCTCAGCATAGGGTTGTACGGAAGTTGAGCCTGCAACAATCGTGGCTGAGCCAGGTGCCTGGCTGCATGCAGTCAGCACCCCCATAGAAAGGGTCAATATCACTATGCTGACAGAACCTTTTATTCGTCTTAATAATTTGCATGTTACAATCTTTTTCCTCATGTCTCTCACAAAAATCAAACATCAAAATCATCTACTATGATAAAACTCCAATGTTCGATTTCCTCCATTTCTCAGAATATATTAAAGAACTGCAAGTTCACATTTTAAAATTTTTTATCCGAATCGACCTGTAATATAGTCCTCGGTGCGTTTATCCTTAGGATTAGCAAAAATTTCTGCTGTTGGAGCGTATTCGACCAATGTCCCCGCTCTATCATGATCCATCATCATAAACGCAGTCATATGAGACACCCTTGCCGCCTGTTCCATACTATGAGTTACAATAATGATCGTATATTTTTGGGCCAGTTCTTCCATTAACCCCTCAACTTGCATTGTAGATTCCGGATCAAGAGCACTGCAGGATTCATCCATTAATAAAACCTCAGGCTCTACAGCCAATGCACGGGCAATACACAGACGCTGCTGCTGGCCCGGAGAAAGATCAAAAGCAGATTCTTTCAGTTTGTCCTTAACTTCGTCCCATAAAGCAACCTGGTTCAAGTTCCTCTCCACAATCTCATCAAGACGGGCTCTTTGCTTTATTCCATGATGCCTTGGACCAAATGCCATATTATCATACACAGACATGGGAAAGGGATTAGGTTTTTGAAAAACCATGCCAACTCTTTTTTTCAATGCAACAACATCCATATTCTTATCATAGATAGAAACACCATCAAGCATAATTTTCCCCTCTACCCTAACTCCTGGTATCGGGTCATTCATACGATTAAAAAGACGCAGAAGAGAAGATTTACCGCATCCTGACGGTCCGATTATGGCTGTTATAGCACATTCCGCTATATCCATTGTAACATCCCTCAGCGCTTGGAAGTTGCCATAAAAAAGGTTTACCGCATCTGTTTTTATCTTGGCCTTTTGCCCAGACTTTAACATTTGATCATCCATTCGTCACCCTCGCTAATCGACTCCTTATTAAATCTTTAATAAGAAGCGCTTATCCTTTATAATATTTTAAATTTCTATTTTCTTTTTCACAACAAATACTAATTATACAATAATTAAAGATAATTAAAGCATTATCTATGTTAAGTATAGGTAAAATTTGTGTAAAATATTTCACCTCCGGAAAGACCAACAGACAAGGTAATATAAAATCCTCCCTGCGGGATTCATATGATACCGATATTCTTTAATTGGATTTTCGAGCATTTTTGAAAACAATTCTTTGAATATAATCACATCTTGGCCTTTATAACTATCTTGTCCGAAATTCAAAATATATTTTCCTATTCATACTGTTCAAATCCCCAAATTTTTGTTTATTTATACTGTATTTAGGTTCGTTTACAAGGAACTATATGCAGACCGGGAAATGGGATGCTGACAACAAAACAGCGGTATGCACCTGATAAAGTGCATACCGCTGTTTTGTTGTGGGGGAATCCGAAGAGGGGAGCGCCCTTTTTGGCACATGACTAAAATGTAGTGTGTTAAACACTCTGCCGGCGTTACCGTTACAAGTGCCGTTACCGACGGGGACATATCTTTTCCAAATTGGAATGGGGCGTGAAAGCCACACGGGGACTTTTCTGCCTTGATTTCCATAAGTGAAAGCAGGAGGGAGTGTCAAGGACTTCAACATGAATATTATTTTTTTACTGTGATCAGCTTTTTCTTATTAATATTATTATTCTTTTTTCCTTCGGCAGATCCGTGAGTATAACCTATAATATCAAAGTCTTTCGATAACACATCCACAAACTCTTGATAATGCTCGCATTTACTTCTAATGCATGAGGACAGATGAATCGTATCAACATCTGCCTTTTTAAACTTTTCAATTTTAGTCAAAAGACTTTCCATCGGTGCCTCATCACATCCGGCGCAGTTGTTAAATGATACCAGCTTATAATCTGATTCGTCATAGATGCTAAAAGAATCTTTATTCTCATTAAATGCTCTCATACAGCCATTTGCTGTACACTTTTTCGAAATGTTTCCGCAAACATATATGCCTATTTTTTTCAAGTATGCCTCTCCCTTGTGTACAATTTTAAATATTTATTATATCTATCTTTTTAATAAATGCATGTCTGCTTATTTATGAGAAAGAAGTACAACCATCTCCATATATGCTGGGACAACAATTCTAAACGATATAATGAAACTCATTGAAATTATGTCATTGACATTTTCATTTTTTTAATAACTTCTTCTAATGACTCCATCAGAACCTTTGCTTTTTCAAATTCGTTTGTTCGAAGCAGCTGTTGAATTCTAGTCTCTGTCTCTTTTTTCTTTTGCTCCAGCAGCAGATAATCTTTGTCAAAATGATTGGCATAAATCATCTGTCGGAATTTACGGCTGCTCATTCTGCGCACAGTGTTATTTTCTGCCAAAAGTACATAGTCCATACAATTGGCCACCGTGTAATAATCATGGGACACCATAAGAATTGCACCTTTGTACTCTGAAATCGCCTGCTCCAATGCAATCTGCGCATAAACATCCAAATGCCCCGTGGGTTCATCTAACAGCAGGAAGTTGGCTTTTTCTAATGAGAGCGCCGCTAATTGAAACAAATCCTTCTCTCCTCCAGACAATTCACTCACTTTCTGACCAAGCGTCTCTCCTTCAAAACCATATTTTTTCAAATAATTCTCTATATCATTTTTTGTAGCAAAACCTTTTTCTTCAAAAATTTCAAGCAATGTTTTCGTATCGTCATATAATGAGCCGGTAATCTGGGAAAACATGCTGACCTTTGCACTTTCACTAATCTTGATCGTGTCTTTCTTATTTTCAAAGATTTCACATAGCATTGTTGTTTTTCCTGTTCCATTACTCCCCACAATTGCTACATGCTCTGCTGGCTTCATTTCAAAATCTACATGTTCTAAAAGCTGCTCATCAAATGCAGCGCTATAATCCGTCAATTCCAGAATATTTTCATCTGCCACTTCGTTTTCCAGTTCAAAATAAATTTCGGGCTGTTTGATATCTACGAAAGGGGCCTTTGTTTTTCTTGCTTTCAGGCGGTCCACCAAGGTCTGTCTTGCGTGTACGGCTCTTCCAAGGGATGCGTTGTCCATTTCCGACGCTCTCGCTCTGGATTTTTGTAAGATTTTACTTTGACGGTCAATCTCAGCTTGGTCTGCAGCTGCTGCTTCTTCTAAATCAATCTTCATAGCCAGAAGCTCATAATTATATTCTGTATAGGTTCCATTAAATTCCTGAACCTCCATATTTTCCATGTGAAGTATCTTGTTAAAGCAATGGTTTAGCAAGTACCGGTTATGAGTGATAATAAGAAGCGTTCCTTTGTGGGCATTGATCAGATTTCTTAATGCATTCAGATGTTTAAAATCCAAAAATACATCCGGTTCATCCATAACAAGAAGCCTTGGACTCAACATCATCTCTCTGATTACCTGAACCAGCTTAAATTCTCCACCACTCAGACTACTGATTTTCTGTTCTTCTAACTTTTGCAAATCAGCTAGTTTTAATTGTTTCTTAATATTGATTTCGTGAGACTCTCCATCAATGGCATTCCATTCATCTAACTCTTTTTGATATTCCTCGAAGATACTTTCCAGGTCTACAGCAGTCTCCATTTCCTTACAAAAGTCAAATATTTTCTGCTCATGCTTTACAAATTCATCGCTGATATACTGAAACACGGTCATATCTTCTTTTGGGTCTAATTGCGAAAATTGGCTGACATATCCGATTCTGTCTGTATTGTCAATTACTATTTTCCCATCGTACAGATACTCTTCCGGGTGCATTAGTAAATCGAGTAACGTACTTTTTCCTGTACCGTTGGTACCAATCAATGCACAATGTACATTATCTTCTATTGTAAATGAAACTTTTTTATATAAATCCTTTTGCGGATATGAGTAGGACAAGTTTTGAACCTTAATCATGATTACCTCCTGTGGTATTTATTTCCGATATCATTTGATACAAACTTCACAATGTGATGCAACCGTTCTTTTATACTTCGTGCCAAAATACCACTTTACCCCGCCTGCGATTAATTAAACAAGATTATTTGGTTGTTGCATTGTCAATTTTATCACCTTATTATATCGGCGTTTTGGTATGACGTCAAGATATGCTGAAATAACTGGCTGTTCAGGCATATCAAAACTATAGCTGGTAATCACATGACATTTTTCATATGTTTTTCCTTTCCTTAATAAATATATAAAAACATGAAGGCTGTTCAAACCTCCACGCTTTTTATATATCAGATATTCATTTTTCTATTTCTTCGTCCGTTGCAGTAGGACTACAACTTCTGTATGCCTTGAGTATGCAATAATGATGCCGTATGTATCTGTTAACCCCTTTGCGGCAGGATATTACCTCCAAAAATCTTCACTGATCGATCAGCAGAAAAATAGAATTAGCTTCTATTCTGCCTGATTGTATGAATAAACGATCTCATTTTATATAACTCTGCATCTGGAAACTTCTTTTACAAACCCAAGAAATTCGCCATTTGTTTCAAAATCGATACGATATGTTTCTTCTTTCTCAAGATGTTTTCTATCTTTGGGAATTGTTTGTGATTCGTATATGTTAATGTTTATTGTTTCATTTTGTCTTTCTAATTTCCAAATATATGTACCGGGCTCATCATCCCAAGATATCCAGTTTGTTTTTGATTTATCATCTGTATTAACAATGGTCAAGTCATTTACTGCTTTGAGAAGTTCAAAAGGAGCATCATGACCGAGATAATTAGACGCAGTGATATTTATGGTTTTCGCTCTATCCACTAATAGTATATCAAACCACCCTGCTTTTACTCCGGCGATATGAAAACCCGGATAATTAGTAAACTGCATATCTTCATTTATAAAATACTCGTCACACAATAATGACTCAGCCCATTGTTCAAAAGCATTTTTTCCAAAATGTATATTATCATTGGGTGCCAATGAAACCCAAACAGGTATGTTCTCATAACAACCTCTTGCATCACATTATGAATACGTATTTTGAGTTGCTGGAAAGCTCCTTGCAATAAGCAAATCCTAACTCCTGGAAATCCTTGAGACCATTCAGATCAGAAATATTATTCTCTGCCATGAACCGCACCATATCACCGCGAGCCATCTTAGATATTGTTCCCTTTTGCTTCACTTTCCCTTCCACTAGCTCACCAAACTCAATCGTAATAAATCGATCCTTCGGTGTGATATATTTCTCGATGCATTGTGAGTATTCCTTCGAAGCCAAGTTAAGGATAATTCTGTCATCGTCCACTAGACTATGATACAACCGGTCTCCCCAGAAATCATACAAATCTTTACAATCATTCACGGATAGCTTTGCCTGCATTTCTAGTCGATATGGCGTTACCCCATCAAAGGGCTTGAGTACTCCATAGAAGCCTGACAAAATCCGTAAATGATCTGATAGGTACGAAAGTGCCCTAGTTGTAAGCACTTTCGGAGCCATATGCTGATACTGCAAGCCCTCATATGCTATTATTGCCGGTGTCAGTCTATGCATCAAAGACATATTTTTGTAGCGCTTATAGTTTAATTCTGCCAATTTATCATTGCATTTCCACAATGCTTTTCCCTCTGATAAGGACAAGGACTTCATTTCATGCATCAATATTATAGCATCATTAATAAATCCGGGCACTCCGGTAACCTCAATGGAATCCGTATCCTCAATCATCTTCTTTGCCGGAGAAATTATTATTTTCATATCCTAAAATTGCTCCAGCATTTGTGCCGGATTCTCCTCTGCCTTCACTTTGCCAAAGGCTTTTACAATTACTCCATCTTCATCGATGAGATATGTGGTTCGAACCACTCCCATGCTAACCTTACCATAATTCATTTTTTCCTGCCAGACATCATATGCCTGAATACAGGTAAGTTCCGTATCAGAAAGCAATGTAAATGGTAGTCCATACTTTTCCTCGAATTTTTTATGAGATGCCACACTGTCTTTACTCACCCCAAGAACCACAGCTCCCTTTTCCTGAAACTGCGGATACAGCTCTCCAAAGTTGCAAGCCTGCTTGGTGCAGCCCGGAGTATTGTCCTTTGGATAGAAATATAAAATAACCTTCCTACCCTTGTACTCCTCCAGCGTGTGCATCAATCCATTCTGATCCGGCAATGAAAATGCTGGTGCTTTTGTTCCTACCTGTACCATAATCTTACCTCCTGGTTCTTATGTTAAGCATAAAATCCTTCTATTCCGCCTTTTTAGTATTCATTTCGCTATTACAACTTCCATCAATGCCTATACTTCTATATCACTATGCCATCGCAGTGGTCGATTTCATGTTGTATAATCTGTGCAATCCATCCGGAATACTTCTGGCACTGTTTATTGAAATTAATATCCTGAAACTCTACCTCGATATCCATATATCTGGTGGTCTTGCGAACTCCAATCAAAGAAAGACAGCCTTCCTCCGTCTCGTAGGCACCAGACTTTTTCACAATCACCGGATTAATCATAGCAATATTAGCAAAACCCATACTCACTGCTATTATTCTCTTCTTGACACCAATCATGTTAGCCGCCATCCCTACACAACCTACTTCATTCGCTTTTAAAGTATCAAGCAAATCCTGAACCACCTGCTTGTCCGCTTCCGTTGCCGGTTCTGACTTCTGATTCAGAAAAACGACATCCTTTATTACTGATCTAATCATTACAAACCTTCTTTCATTTGCTCAAGATAGTTATATTTCAGAGCATTCTACCCCCAAGACATTAACGTATATTTACCCTACGGTACAATTACGCTAATGCCTATCTTTATTTACTGTATTATTTACTTATCCGTTTAAATATGTCAGATTGGTATACTTCTTCCCAGTTTTACACTTTCGTATTAATTCTGAATATCTCATCCAACACTCTGCCGTCACAAGGACCGAAATCAATGCCGAGAATTGCTGCAATCGTAGGAGCTATATCTACCATCTGGATTTCTCCCAACTGGTATTCTTTCTTAATACAATTTCCTGATACTACAAAGCCACATCGATACTCTGGTTTCTCTGGTGAATACCCATGAGTTGCATACTTTCTATTCTCTTTCTCCAAGTCAGTCACAAGGGACCCGGTAAGGCTGTCATCAAAACAGTAACCAGTCTTTGCTTCCAGCATATACCCCGAAACCGGGAACGCATGAAAACGTTCCAGTTCTTCTCTGGTATAGATCCTCTCAATACCTAAGTTCTTCTCTTCTGCCGCTTTTAAAAGAATCTGTAGTACACGCTGCTTCGCTTCCTCGTCATTTTCCTTCAGATGCAAATAGGCAGACCCTCCTGTAGACTGTATATAGGCTCTCCAAAACATTTTCCCTTTTTCTTCATAAATAAGGCCTTCTTCTTTTAACAATTGATTCAATTTCACCTTGTACCTTACATTTTTCTGCCCATGATCTCCCAACACCAGAAAAACCGTCTCCTCAAAAATGCCTGCCTCCCGAACTGCCTCCATAATCTTACCGATTCTTTCATCCATCCGGATCAAAACCTTGTCAATCTCAGGACTGTCTGTCCCATAATGATGCTTCGCATCGTCCAGTTCAATGAAGTGCATCATCAGAAGTTCCGGTTTTTTGCTTAGAATGGTGTCTTTTCCGCACATGGCTGTAAAATCATCCAGGTAAGGCTGTTCAATCCCTTTTCTCAATTTTCCATATTTTTTCTCAAGCCCCATACAAAAAAATGGACTTCCATTTCTTAAGATCTTAAGAGATTGATTCTCACGTCCGATTGCCTTTATCTCCGGAAGATTATAGCGAATGGAGGCCTTTCCGGTAACAGGCCACAGGATTCCGGCTGATTTCATTTCACAATTTCTCAAAGCATCATACACAGCAGGTGCCTTGATATCCTTTTTAAACCAGAACCACGCCTGTTCATCTTCATCAATGAAAGGCTGGAGAGGGGTATTATGATAGATTCCATGCTTATCCGGATAAACGCCGGTCACCATAGTGGTATGCACCACATAGGTAAGAGTCGGATAGACACTTTTTAATTTTGTACTGAATGCTCCGCTTTTTATTAATCGGGAAAGGTTGGGAAGCCGACTTGCCTTTTCCCAGTTATCTTCAGAAAATGCATCATAGGAGATCACTACCAAATGCTTTGCTTTTCCTTTGCTCATTTTTCCAGCTCCATCATCTTTCATCTTATTTTTTGTTCTTTAGAAAGTGCCATAAAAATCACTAATCCAATTAAAAAGAGGAATAATTCCCAAAATACTCCATCTGGCATTATCGGTAATGGCTGTTGTAATGGACATCAGCGTTGGACCCATAACCGCAGAGAATTTACCTAATATATTATAAAATCCAAAAAATTCATTGGATTTTTCCTTGGGGATAATCTTTGCATAATAGGATCGGCTTAACTTCATTATTGAATACTCCTTCCATCCTATATAATCCAATTATATCATAAAGTTAAGCATCGTCCTATAAAAACATTGTAAAAGAGCATTTGGCTTTCTGCTTTATTTATAATCCAATCCTCTCAGTACGGCACCTTCCGTTAGTTTCCCTCTTCTTTGATCCAACAATCGGATTGCCATGTCTGTCTTACATTTTCTCCAAAAATCCTTTCGACTCTTTTGTCAGCTGAATCTGTTAAAATATGCTCCAATACCATTTAAAGCCCTCTTAAAACATATTTATTTATCACAACATCGAATGTTGCCTTTCTTCCCTCCTCATAGTCGGTCATGTTATCATCTCTTCCGGCACAATTCGACAACGCATTCTGTGTGTGTTGGGTGTGTAAATATGGAAGCTTATTTAAAAATTCTTCAGAATCAAAATTAAGGGCATCCCATTCCTTCCAAGTGGTGGTTCCTGGTAGTAATGTTCCGAAACTACCTGCTTCAAAAAGCATGTGAGAAATCACGATTTTATCTTTATCATCAGCAAGTTCTATAAAACGATAACTGCTTTCATTACACCAGTCAGCAATCGCATCAGCTTCAACTGGATTACATTTAGAGATTTTTCTTATGATATCGGCTTCTTCCGGCACGACTATCCATTCATCATTGTCACGTTTGTACCCCATAGGCATCTTGCCGACAAAATCATCACCTCTTTCAAATTTACGTTTGTATCCCCATTGAACGTTTTCGTTTAAATTTCTGCTCTCTTCCTGTGCTAAAACTCCATTAAATGCAATATCTATTTCTTTTTCTGCTTCAAGTGAATTTAAATTTTCCTTTTCAAAATAGATATTGATACCTTTTGCCTTTAAACTTCGTATAATAGTTAACGTATCTAACACATTTCTTGACAATCTACTGATAGGCTTGGTAATGATATAATCAACTTCACCACGATATGCTTTCTTATCTTGATATCCAGATGCTCCGTCAAAAGCAGAAAAAGAGAACAAGAGCCTGCCCTGAGAATCGGGCAGGCTCTTGCGCAGCTTTTGGCAGCCAGGCTATCATAGCGTGTAAAACACCTTAGACCCTATGACTGTGCAAAGGCAGGCACTCCATACTCCATACACGGCTCCAATTCCCATCCGCTGTTGTACAGATAAGCCCTACATTTCTTTATAAATTACGGATAACCGCCGCATCTTTTTGTGCGGTGCGACGGTAATTCACATTCGGATAGCCAAGCACCAGGGTTGTAACGACCCGATCTTTATGCGTCAGTTGCAGCGCTTTTTGCAGCTTTTTAGAAAGGTATACGGCCCTGCTAAAAAGCCCGCTATAAAGGACCCCCAGACCATGTGCCTGTGCCATCAATTCCATATTGGAGGCAGCAAGAGAAGCATTGATCTCGCTTTTCGACAGAATCATAATGGCGACAGGTGCTTTTTTAAAGAAAAAATGATCATCAATCACTGCTTTTTTTACGCTGGGATTCACCAGCTTTACTATCGGCAGCAGCTTTCTAAATAAACGCACCGCTATTTTTTCATAACGCTCCATGTTATCCCTCAGCACGATATAGGATACATCCTGTGCATTATGCCCGCTTGGCGTCCAGCGTCCTGCTTCGATGATCTGCGTGATTACCTCGGGCTCCACCGGCTGATTCTTAAACTGGCGAATCGTTCTTCTGGTTTGAATTGCGCTTAGAAGCTGCTTTGGATTTAATATCGTTGGATTTTCGATCTCAATTGGCGGTTCGTCAAAACCTGTGATGGAAACAGCAGCTTTCGGGCAAACTGCAACGCAATGTCCGCACTTCATGCAGCTTTGCGACTTAATTACCGCTTTCTTGTTTGTAATCGAAATATTGTTTTCAGGACAGTCCCGTTGGCACATACTGCACCCGATACACTTCTCAGAATCCACTAAAATTATATGTTCTCTCATAACATAGATCTACCTTTCGTTTGCTTCAACTAATTTTTGAACCGATTCCGCTTCACTTTTGAGCCTAAATCGTCCAGTCAGTTCTCGCAGAATTTGGGCTTGACTGGAGAGCTCTTCACTGGTAGCCGCACTCTCTTCCGCAGTAGCGGAGTTGGTTTGAACCACGGAGGAAATCTGGTCGATACCCATGGTTACTTGGGTGATCGCATTTGCTTGGGATACTGATGCAAGAGATATTTGGTTGATAACATCACTCACTGCTGCAGTACCTTGCACCATGGTAAGCAGCGATTTTGCAGCGGTATCGGCAAGCACAGTCCCACGATCAACAGAATTTATCACTCCATTAATCAGTACAGCAGTTCCTTTAACGGCCTCAGCAGATTTGCCGGCGAGGCCACGGATTTCGTCAGCTACTACTGCAAATCCTTTACCGGCTTCGCCGGCGTGGGCAGCTTCAATTGAGGCGTTGAGTGCAAGGATATTCGTCTCAAGTGCAATATCCTCAATTGTTTTGACTACTTTGCTGATTTCTTGGTTAGAACGGCTGATTTCTGTCATTGCAGCAATCAGTTCTTGTATTTTCCGATTACCTTCGTCAACTTCATTTACAGCTCTCGTAGACTGGGCACTGGCATTTTGCGCATGATTGGCGTTATCCTTCACCTGCCTGGAAATTTCAGCAATCGCGGACGCCAGTTCTTCCACCGAGGCTGCCTGCTGGGTTGCACCTTGAGCCAGAGCCTGGGAGCCGTAGGCCAACTGATTGGAACTGGCTGCTACCTGATCAGCAGATAAATCAATATGTCCCAAAGTATCATTCAGGGATACGATAATTTGCTCTATAGAGGTTTGTAAGGGTATGAAATCATTCTGATACGGGAACATGGAGGAAACGGTGAGGTTTCCGATAGATATCTCATGCAAAACACGCATCAGATCGCTCATAATTATGCTGATCTTGCTCACCAGATCCTTAGTAACGTCAGCAAGAATACCCATTTCATCCTCTTTTGAAATTTCAGGAACAGGGGAGCTCAACTCTCCCTCCGAAAGTGCAGCCAGACGCTCGGAGTATTTTCTGATTGGACCGTTAACTTATTTGATTGCGCTTCGACCGTTGATTCATAAAAACTCATAAGACCCTGAGCCGCATCTTTCACTTTGCTGTAATAGAGGCCAGCCTCATCCTGCAAAATGTGAACAGCCTCATCTGTTTTTCCCTGCAATCCCAATTGGATGGCTTCATCGGATGTTTGGCGATAAAGAGACAGATTGTCTGTAATGTCCTTATAGTAAGCCTGTGCGGATGAGTTCGAAGAAAGGTTCGCCTGTACTGCTTTCAAATAAGTATCCGTCTCTGATGATATTGTAGTATTTAATTTTTGTACGGCATCTTCTTTGTCTGTTTGGTCGGATAATAGGATGACATCCCTGGATATAGAATGTTCCTCATTTACCGATGCAAAAAAACTACCCACCTGGCCCTGCGAAAATCCATAGTCTATCAGGGCATTGCTGTATGAACGGTTAACAATCAGAAGATTTATCAATCCAATCACTATGGCGATAGATGAAATAGCAACAACAATTAAAAATGATACGATTAGTTTTTGTCTAAGTTTCAAAAAAGAGAGTCTCCTTCCTTTTATCATATTGTTTTGCTTATATTCTGGACCTCTTCGTATATAAGGCTGGTTACCTCATTCAGTATTTTCCATTGTGATTCATTCGAATCTATATAGAAATAATTTTTGGTACCTTCCTGTCTCATATTTACAATTTTCGCATCCTTTAAAACCTGCAGGTGATGGGATACGACAGGGCGAGATAGCTGTATTTTACGAGCAAGTTCGCCCAAACGGGCACCTTTGTAGTCGCACTCTAAAAGAGCAAGGACAATCCGTTGCCTCGTTTCATCCCCCAGTGCAGACATGGATTTGCGGCATATAATGAATTTTTCTGCAATTTTCCAAAGCCTCTCCTGCTGTTCTCTGTTCATGGCGACTCCTCTCTTATAAGGTGATTGGTAAAAGAAATCAATTGTAAGGGCGGCAAAATGTGAAATGTTATTAATGTAAAGAGCATGCCAGCTCGAAAGCTCTGCGAGTAGCGTCGCCAATACGTCCAGGTTTTTCTGCGTCGCCGATAGTATAGAGTCGATCATAATGGCCGGAGCATTCCTTTGCCAGCGCATTGCTGCTGCGTACGCCGATAGCCAGCACCGTGACGTCCGTGCGGACGGACTCCAGCACGCCGTCTTTACGGCTCAGATACAGCATCCCGTCTCCAATCCGCTCCAGCTTCCTGCCTGGGAGAAATCTGACTCCGCCCTTTTCCAGCCGTCTTATTACATCCGAAGCGTTAGTTGGATAAGCGCCAGGGGCGAGTTTGTCCGCCATCTCGATCACAGTGATTTTATTCCCCTGTTCCAGCAGCAGCTCCGCTGTCTCCAGCCCAGTCATGCCTGAGCCGATGACGGCAATTTCCTGATTGGAGTAGATTTTTTCTCCCGTCAAAACAGACGTCACCGTGACCACCGCGTCCGAGTCGGAATCCGGTATTCTCGGTGCCATCGCTTCTCCGCCGGTTGCGAAGATCACAGCATAGGGATGGTAGGTATCAATGACTTCTTTGGTGGCTTTGATATTGTACTCAATTGTTACACCCTGCTGGGTTGCCAAATGAGTCAATTCCTCAATAAGCCAACCGATCTTCTCCTTATGGGGCGGTGCTTTCGCCAAGAGAAGCTGACCGCCGGGTTCTCCGTTCTTTTCCAGTACGGTTACCTTGAAGTCCCGCGCCGCCAGTTCTCTTGCCGCTGTTAAGCCTGCAGGACCAGCGCCCACAATGACGATCTGCCGCTGACGGCCATCTTTCGGTGCATTGCGTTCATATTTATTTTCCTGACAGGTGCGGGGATTGACGGCACATTCAATCGGCTTGCCATTCAGCACACTTTCATGCAAACTCTCCATACAGTGCAGACAGCATATGCACTTGAGAATGTCATCACTCCGACCCTCTTTGGCCTTGTTTGCCCATTCCAGATCAGCGAGGAATGGGCGTCCCATTGCAATAAAATCCTGGGTATGTTCCGCGAGCTGCGCTTCCGCCTGCTCCGGCGAGCGGATCAGATTGGCTGAGATGACCGGAATATCAACTGCTTCCTTGACTGCTTTCGCCAAATACTTGCGCCAGCCGGGTTCAAAACTAATTGGTTCACAACAGGTCTGATCGGTATCATAAGCACCGCTGCTGATGTTGAGTGCGTCAATCCCGAACTGCTCCAGCCTTTTCGCAATCTCTACACCCTCATCCAAGGTGATCCCCTGTCCGGGATAACCAATCGTGTCATAAAATTCATCCGCAGTCAGGCGTACACTAATGGGGAAATCAGGCCCGCACTCCTTTCGGATGCCGTCAATGATCTCCCTCAAAAACCGCATGCGGTTTTCCAGGGAACCGCCGTATTCATCCGTGCGCTGATTCGTGTAGGGGCTTAGAAACTGCTGCAGCAAATACCCATGGGCGGCATGCAGCTCCACGCCGTCGGCCCCGGCTTTCTTTACCCTCTTCGCGGCGGCAGCAAACTGGCTGATCAGCGTTTTGATCTGAGGAATCGTCATAGCAATCGTATTTTGATTGCGGATGGCATTGACGCCAAGTCCGCATGGAACAGCGCTGGGCGCAAGGAGCGGCTTCATATAGCGCTTCATACGCTTCACGGTCTTTGGATCATCCATGGCGGATTCGTCAAAGCTGCTGGTGGCTTTGAAATAGAGATTCCAATAGGGCGGAAAAACCCTTGCCATTCTCTCATTGAACTGCCACAGAGTCGGAAACACAACCACGTTTTGTCGACCGGGATGAAAGAGCTGGACAAACAGCTTTGCTCCGTGGGCATGCACTCTTTCCACGGCGGCATGAAGGGGTGCAATGTACCTGTCATGAGACATCGACAGCATGCTGGAATGAGAGACGGCATCCGTCTCATTGATTCGGGTACACTCAGTCATAATGAGTCCCACACCTCCGGCTGCACGTTCCTCATAATAATCTGACAATCGCTTACTCACCGCACCGTCATGCTCTGCAAGACCAACGCACATAGAGGACATTACGATGCGGTTCTTGATCTTTACAGAACCAATATTCATGGGTGAAAACAAATTTGGATAATTCATACCTTTTACCTCTTTTCTATTTATTTTTGTAATATGAGTTCTACTCTTATTTCATCAAGAACTTAAGCAGTCTGCCAACTCCCTGGTTATATGGTTGGTATCGCATCGGCAGCTCAAATACCCTGGATTTTTTATAAATCCCTTTCCTGTGGCTGAAGGTTTCAAAACTATGTACCCCATGGTACGTTCCCATGCCGCTGTGGCCGACCCCTCCAAATCCCAGACCATCGCAGGTAATGTGGGAAATTGTGTCGTTGACACAGCCTCCGCCAAAGGAGAGTTTGTTAAATACTCTCTCTTCTGTGCTTTTGCTTGTTGTAAAGAGATAGAGCGCCAGCGGCTTTTCCCTTTCCTGTACAAATATTTCTGCCTCCCCCAACGTCTGATAGGGAATGACCGGAAGGAGTGGCCCGAATATTTCTTCGCTCATCACAGGAGTATCGGGTTTCACATCTACCAGGATAGTCGGCTCTATTTTCAACGCCTCTCGGTTGGAGCGACCTCCGCTGTAAACTGTTACGCCCTCCATGAGACGTTGAAGCCGTTCAAAGTGTCTTTCATTTACAATGCGTGGATATACGGGATTCGTAAGCGAATCCCCAACCATCTTTTTATATTGATTTGTAATCTCCATGCAAAACTGTTCCGCTACTTTTTCATCCGCCAACACATAATCCGGGGCGATACAAGTCTGTCCGCTGTTGAGAACTTTGCCATACGCTATGTTTTTTGCCGCCTCCCGTATGTCGGCGTCAGCAGTCACGATACACGGACATTTACCGCCCAATTCAAGTGTCACCGGAGTAATATGCTGTGTCGCTTTTTCCATCACATACTTACCCACTGCGGTGCTTCCGGTAAAAAAGATGTAATCAAAACGCTGCTCTAAAAGCTGCTGGCTTTCCTCTTTTCCCCCTAATATGGTGGTGACATATTCTTTTGGAAAGGCACGTGCCACAATCTTTTCGATTACGGTTGATGTGTTCGGCGACAATTCTGATGGCTTAATCACACAGCAATTACCGGCTGCTATGGCGCCGATCAGTGGTACGATGGTCAGTGTAATAGGATAATTCCAGGGTGACACGATGAGGGCCGTGCCATAAGGCTCAAACATATCATAGGCTCTTCCGGGAAAAGCATTGATTCCAACGGCCCTGGGAATTGGCTTCATCCATTTTTTCAAATGACGAATTGCTTGGGTAAGCTGCTGCTGCGAGGTGCCGTATTCAGAGATATAAGCTTCAAATGGCGATTTGTTTAAATCCTCCATAAGTGCCTGATTGATTTCTTCTTCGTAATGAATTAGGGATTCCTTCAGCGCTTTTAACGCAGCCAGCCTGTATTGATACGCCTTGGTCTTACCGGAATAAAAATATTTTTTCTGCATCGCTAAAATTTCATTGTATTCCATAACTGTACCTCGCCTTCCCAAAGATCAATTATAATCACACGCAATATTTTTTCCACTTGATTATAATTTTACACTTGTCTAAATTTTTATTTTAGTCTATAATAGACTCATCAAGAATACAAGTGACAGAATGGTAAGGAAGTCGAAATTTAGACAGAATTGAAAAAATGTCAAAGGAGAATATCAAATGAAATATGATTTATCTAAAAAATTAACCATTGGCGCATCCCGGACTCTCATTTCTTTGCAGCAGGCAATGTTGACCTTGCTTGCTGCAAAGTCTTTCGAGGAAATTGCAGTTCAGGAGCTTTGTGAAAAAGCAATGCTGCCGCGAGCCACCTTTTATAATTATTTCGATGATAAATATGATCTGCTGGAATACTGCTTTTTGACTGTTCACAAGCAAATTGACAGCGATTATCAAGAAGTTGGTAATTGTCAGAAACGATTGAACGCACTGATGGAGAACTTTATTGATTTCTTTGATCAAAACATGGGAACCGTCCATAGTATTTTGAAAAATAACCATCCAAATCAATACTTTATCAACCAAATTCGTTTTTATCTCATTACAAATATGATGGCAGCTTTTAAAAGCAGTCCGAATACGCACCAATTCAAAATACCCCAGGAAATGGCTGCAAAACTATATAGTGAGGCGGTATTGATTATCTTGGAATGGAAATATCTCCATAAAAAGGAGTGCTCAAAGGTACAGGCGAAAGAATATTTGCGAATGATGGTAAGCGGAATCGATTTGAACAGAGCAGGTTAGTTTCCTATAAATAGACCTTCTAAACATAGAAATAACAAAACAAAATGTAAAGGGGAATTATCATGATTTTTTATTTTAGCGGTACTGGCAACAGCCAACTGGCGGCAAAGCTAATCGCGGAAAGCACCGGTGATGAAATTGTTTCCATCAATCACTGTCTGAAAGAAGGCAAAAAAATTACGTTCCGGTCGGAACGTCCACTGGTATTTGTCGCTCCGACTTATGCCTGGCGCATGCCAAAGGTAGTGGAGCGTTGGATTCGCGAGACCAGTTTTGAGGGCAACAGCAATGCCTATTTTCTACTTACCTGCGGCGGCAGCGGCGGCAATGCGGCGGCTTATGCCCGAAAGTTGTGTACAGAAAAGGAAATGCGTTTTTGTGGGCTTGCCCCAGTGGTCATGCCGGAAAATTATGTGGCTATGTTCACAGTTCCGAACGAAACCGAGAGCCACACTATCATAGAGAAAGCGAAGCCTTACATAGCAGAATTGGCTGCGCGTATTCAAAAGGAGGAACGGTTTCCCGAAACACCTATGCCTTTTGGAAGCAGGCTGTTAAGCGGACCGGTCAATCTGTTATATTACCCTTTAGTAATCCATGACAAGGGCTTTACAGTGTCCAGTGACTGTGTTTCCTGTGGAAAATGCGCTCAAAGATGTCCTTTAAATAACATTGACATGGTTAATGGGAAACCTATATGGAAAGGGAACTGCACACACTGTATGGCCTGTATCGGAGGCTGTCCCACTGAAGCGATTGAGTATAAATCAAAATGGGGTACAGGTTCTAAAGGAAAACCACGGTTTTACATTATGAAAGAATAATATATTTGGATGGAACACAAGAAATTGGCTAAGAAGTTTAAAAATATTAATCGCATAGTTTCATCCTATTATCCGAACATCATTACATTTTATGTAGTCCTTAAAATAAAGAAGTGCAAAACAAGGAAAAAAGAAATATTCATATTCTTGTTTTGCATTTTTTATTTTAATAAAAAATTTTACTTCAAATTATATGAAACTGTTCTAATTGAACAATATAACATTTTTATAAGTGCCTGACATTGATTATTTAATTTTTCATAATCGCCTTGCTTGATAAAATCAGTTCTTCTTAATAGCAATAACCAGTGTGCTGTTTCATTTGCCTCTGCTATATTAGCAGAAATCGAAGTCCCAGATCGGCAAGTCTGATTTATCATAACATCACTTATATCATCACGTTTAATTTTCTTACACATTTATATAATCTCGACTGCTAACTCAATAGATTGTTCAGTTAATGGATTGCTTTTCATTTTTACAATACCTTTCTTAATAAAACTTATTTTATATTTTTATTATAATAGATATTGGGATTTCTGATATTCCAAAAACATGATTGATAAGTGGTAAATGGTAAATAACCAGTCCAGGTCAATAAGTTCGCCGCCCGATTGGGGCGGCGGTATATTTACCGTATTTTTAGTTTTCTACAACGATCCGGCAATTCCTCTGACCACGGCATTAGTTTTACCAGTTCATCTTCCGGAACATTATTTCTTGGATAATGCATTAACTGCTCAAGCAGATAAGAGAAGTACTCATACGGCTTAAGGCCATTCGCTTTTGCTGTTTCAGCAATGCTATATAAGGCAGCACTAGCCTCTGCACCGTTCTTCGAATCGATGATGTGCCAGCTGTGCTTACCAACACAGAATGACCGGATACTTCTTTCTGCATCATTGTTATCAAGAGGTATTTTCGGATCTTCAAGAAATACTCTTAAAAACTGTTCCTGATGAATGGAATAATCAAGAGCGCCTGCCAGTTTTGAACTTTTATCCAGTCCCGTTTTACCGGCATACTCTTTTACCCACTCAAAATAAGCATCCACCAAAGGTTTGACTGAGTTTTTTCTATGATCCAGTCTTTCTTCATCGGATGATTTTTCGTACATATGATCCACATGATAGATAGCAGCGATTCTTTTTACTGCTTCAGCTGCTACTTTCTGCCCTGGTGTGGAAGGACCGTTTTTTCCACTGGCTTTTACAATCTCAGCGAACCGTCTTCTGGCATGAGACCAGCAACCAGCAATCTTCAGATCATCAGACCGTTCTTTCGCCAGGGTGTGATATACCTGATAACCATCTGTCACAAGAGTCCCTTTGTATCCTTTTAGGAACTCTCTTGGAGCGGCAGTCCCTCTTGTTCCTGGATACTCGTAAAGGAAGACTGGTGGTTTTTCCTTACTGCCGGGTGAATGGTAGACCCACATGTACTGCTTGCTTTTTTCCGGCATTACAAATGGGGTCTCGTCACAGTGTATATGATGGCTTTTCATAATCTCTGCCTTCATCATGTCATGTACCGGGCCAAGATAGTATTGGTAAATACGGATAATCCAGCCTGCCATATCCTGTCTTGGAATGTTAACGTCATTTCTTAAAAACTCTTCAGAAAGCCGGTTTAATGGTACTGCATTGACATACTTGGCGTTAATGATGGCTCCTGCCAGTTCCGGAGTAAGGATGCTGTGACTTAATAGACGCAGAGGAACCTCTGCGCGAAGAATCCCGCCGGTATCATGATTTCCGGCATATACTTTGATGTGATGCTCCAGTACTTCGAAGTGAGCCGGTACATACGTTTTTTCCGGGAGAGCTGGCAGTTCAACAAAGCTGTTATGTATCAGAGCAGCTTCTTTCACTTTTCTTAGCTAGTAGTAATAGGCGTGGCGTGATAACTGGTGTTGTTCACAGTATTCATCGACCTTTAGACCGCTTTGACAACGGTCTTTAATAATCCTGGTCCACTCACTGAGTCGGATCTGGTTAGTTGCAAGTCGTGTGTTCATGTGGAGTTTCTCCTTGAGTTCTGTGCGAAAAGTTTGTTAGAAACTTTTTCAACTTTACACCATTATCTCAATTTTGAGAGGAACCAGAAAGTAGACGAGTTATTTACCACTTACGGTTCCTCTCTGTTTATATCTTTACGATATCATTTTAAAATATTGCAGTGCTTCAATTATCATTTTTCTTTTTTCGTCAGTACAATGATACTCTCTTTTGCTCTGTTCTGGCTTATTAAAGGCTTCTCTGCAAGTTAGACCATATTCCCTCTTAATAAGGGCAATATAAGCTGTATGGACGTTTATGCCATGCTTATTTTTGATATACTCTTTTATCTCTGGATATGTGGCATTTTTAATGGCGGCTCTCCTGTCCTCTTCATCTAAAACCATGGTAATATCTAGTCTTGGCTTTGCGAGTTTTTTACGGGATAAAAGAACTACCGTTTCAACGTTCCTGTAGACGTAATTCTTATACTACAGAGCAAAAGCAGCTTAAAGAATTCTAGTGTGGGGTAAAAGTTCTACCCCTCTCAGCTACAACTTACCCTGTAAGCCGCAATATAATGCAGACTATATTCTCTTTAGCTCATCCATCATAGCCGGACGGTTCCTATATTGGGATTTCCAACTGTATACGATTTCATCTACTCTTTTTTTGCCTCCGGTGTATTTCTGCATTCTTTTTAATATAGCTACCAGTTCACGGTAATGTTTTCGGTCAGATGTACGAACCGCCATGCTGTTTACAACTGTCTCATATTTTGTCAACAGTTCCTCCGGATACAGCTTTTTTAAGTATTTTTCATATTCCATCAGTTTATACAGCCCACTTGAATCCAACACAAGCTTCAGCAACCGGTCATAGAGCCGATCTTCCTCATATAGTCTGTCAACGGCTGTATGGAGCGGCATTTTCTCAAATATCTTCTCACGCTTACCGGGCCATTCCTCCTCCGTATAAAGCGTTTTCAACTCTTTATATACAGCAACATCCCCAGCTTTATATTGCAGCATTAAAAGCCATAACTCATTCTCATAATCTTCCGCCCGGCCTGTCCGTTTATACAACTCTTTTAATTGCAGGCTATAATCAGCCACAAGGCCTGCTGCGTTTTTGTCAGTTTCCTTGCCCTCTTCCAGCGTTTGTATTGCCGCATCGTACCTTCCCTTTTTCATGCAGTCCTGGACATAATATTTTCTAACCGCACTGAATTCCAGATTTTCTATTGCATACTCCTCAATCCTGTCCTGAGAAATTCTCAGCTCATTCATGACTGCAATATGCCGAAGGATCCATTTCCCAGTGTGATACCCTCGTGTCCAGGAATCCTTTTCTTTTCTATATTTACAAACCTTTTCTTCAGTAAACTTCAGCTTATCCTCAAGAAACTCACCCTCTCTAAAATTATCAAACAAAATTTGTTCGATATCCTCTTCCATATAATCAATTACCCGGCCGTCCAGATGCTCTTTAAACCATCGGAACATACTTTTCTTTATACCCATATCACTGTGCTCAAGTATTTCCAGCCAGATTTCCATACACCGGTCTGCCAGCATCCCTGTCCCGCCATCGGAATCATCCATATCCTGGTTGCCGGCCTTAACGAACATGCAGGTTGTTAGTTCAAACGCTTCCTTGTATTGCCGGTTTGCCAGCATGCCTTCTATATCGTTGTCCAGAAAATCTACCAGTTCTGATATAAAGGAACCTACGCTGTAATAATCAATAAAGCCCCGCCGTCCGGCATATTTGTTAAATATCCTGTTTATCTGGTTTTTGTATCGCTTCATATCCTCTGTTGAAATCTCACAACAGAGGATACTCTTGAATCGGCTGAGCAGCTTATCATCGTTTCCCAAAATTTCTGCAAGGAAATACCGAACCACTGCTTCATCCGCATTCCTCACCAATTCTTTTATATTGCTTTCTGAATCCGGCGCTATTTTCCCATCATCTTTCTTTATCGTTCTCTTCTGGTTGTCAGCACGCGCTTCTTTCTCGTTTTCCATACAAAACAGCAGCGCCGCCATATGCTTGCAATAATCCCCGTCCAGCGCATAAGGACAGTCACATTGCATATCAAGGATTTTTCCATCTATAATATCAACATAAACGTCATAAGCGCTGCTTCCCTGAACCGTGGCCTGTACAAAATCGCTCCCCTCATCATAATCCTCTACAAAACCTCTTTCGTAATAATCAAGCCCTCTCTCTAAGATATGAGGTTTAAACAACTGCTTCCAATCCATATTTCATCCCTCTACTCGTAATATCCAATTCCATTATCCCTACACCAATCAATCGCAATCTTACTATAGGCAGCAACCTCATACTGAAACCATTTCTTTTCCAGTCCAAGATCATACACCGTATCTTTAAATCTCCGAAACGCTCCTCTCCCACGAATAGCCCGTTCTAATAGATCCTGCCGCCTTCCTTCCGGCAGACTCCAGACAAATTCCTCCATGATGTGATATTGGTGGATCTCAAACTTTGTAGGAAATCTCAAATAGCGGTCTGGGTTTTCCTCAATTTCATCTTCCAGTCTCTCATTATCCAGACCTGTGATTAATTCATCTGCAAGAAAAACACTTTCTCCTGTTTCTATATCCAGAAAGTATGTATAATTATCATCTGCCATTTCAATAGCATCCAATACAACACTCAAATTTATTTTCATCTGTACCACTCCCAACTTGTCAAACTGTTTCTGTTGACTCGATATTTCTAATCTGAAATATTCGAAAATAAATTCGAAAAAATTCTGATCTTTTGCCAAAATGTTCATTTTCCTTACCCCACCACGGTAACCGGAAACATATTTCACTCTAACCAACCACAAAAGCACACCTACATACCCTGTCCAAAACCCGGAAACCCTTTCTGTTCTCGTTCAAAGGGACAGATTGTGAACCGGGGTTCATATGTACAGGGCGGATGGCGAAAGCTGTCCGCCTTGTGCTGTTTCACGCGATATTTTCCTGCCTGTCATCTTCCGCAGCTTCTGTGTTGATCGGCTCTACGCTGTCCATGATGCCCACGTCCCGGTAGACGATGCGGATTGCCTGCTCAGCGGTGCGGGAGTATCGGGTGCTCTTTTCGCCTATCTCAATCCTCGCAATGAAGAGCCGCAGGATTTCGGGTGTGAGCTCCCGTATCTCCGTGTACCGCTTGGCTTTTTCGATGAAGGCCTCCACGTTGGCCGCGGAGTCCGTCAGCTTTTGCAGCCTTGCCTCCCTGATAGGAATCGCATCCCGCAGCGCCTTTTGCTCATCGTTGTAATCGGCGGATAGCATCCGAAACTGCTCATTGGTTACCCGGCCAAGTACGTTATCCTCATAGAGGCGTTTGAACAGGGAGGTCAGCTCCGCATCCCTGCGCCTTGCCGCATCCAGCTCTTTTTGCAGGCTGTTCATCTCCCTGCGAAGCTCCACCGAGTTCTTGCGGTTGATGTACTCCGCGAAGAGGGCTTCCTTTTTCAGCTCGGCGTCAATGACTTCCAGCAACCTGTCCGTGGGGGTGCAGTCCGCTTTCGGCGGGAACACGGAGCAGATGTGAAAGCGCCGCCCCTCGATGACCATGCTTCTCTGGGTGAGGGTCTGACCGGCGTCAAAGAATACATTGGCATCCTCAAAGCAGGGGGCTGTCTTTCCGTTTTCGGTTTCCTCCTGTACCACCTCAGCGGTTTCATAGGCTCCCAGTATGCCGGTCTTTAAATAGTGCTGCCCGATTTTTTCTTCTCTGTCCATAGAATCCTCTCTCCTTTTTTGTAGTCCTCCGGACAGATGCCGGAGTATGTACTGCCGCCGGGGATGGGCGGCAAGGAGGAATCGTTTCTGCGAAATCATAGTAATTCTTCGAGCTTCTCAGCTTCTTTCACGGCCTTGGAAAGGGGGACGAATCCTTTCAGATGGTTGACTTGCTTAACCGCTTTTCCCCGAAGGCTGCGGTCAACATCATAGGGAAGCTCCACGGCGGTTGCCAGCAGCATATAGATTTGCGCCAGCTCCACGGCAATTTTGTAGGAGAGCTTGGAGAGGTGCTGCTCCAGCTCCTTGATTTCGCTGCGTTCTATTTTCTGATAAATTTCTGTCAGCTCACCGGTAAATTGACGCATCAGATCATGGGTGACGTACTCACGGATCGCGGCATTGATGAGTTCCAAGCGATTGGAAAAACCAAGCCCGGCATAGGCTTCATCGGCAAGCTTTACCGTATCGCTCGGCAGGGACACGGTGATTTTCTCCGTCTTACGCATCGTCGTCCTCCCCAAACTGTGTATGCTGGTGAGCATAGATATTGTCATACCGTATATTGCCGATGGTGTTTTTCACATCCTTGACGCACTTCTGGCGCAGCCGTTTCAGCGTTTCCTCATCGGCTCCGGGAACGGTGGTGGCGGTCACATGGGCCACCATGGACAGCTCCACGCACAGGCGGAAGAGCTGGCGGCAGATTTTCGCGTCCAGCTTTGTCACCTGATCGGCCAGAAAAGAAAGCGTAGTTTTGTTCATGTAATCGGTGTAGCTCTGGCTGTGGAGGTAGCCGAGATAGAACTCCGTTGCCGCACCCACAAAGGCACTTCGGCTGGGATAATCGTAGAGGGGATACTCCGCATCTACCCGCTTCAGCAGTTCCGGCTTCATATGAATTCCTACTTTGGTTTTGTTGTCGTCATTCATTTTTACAACGCTCCTTTTTTCTTGATTTCCGCTCCGGACTTCCGTGAAAGCGGCGGATTTTTCGGCTTTTCTCGGGCACCTGACTTTATCCTGCTCATCTCTTCATCCATGGGGAATGCATGGGGGTTCTGCATCCTTGGGCTGGAGAGTGCTTTCCCGACAGCTCCTCACAAAGCCCTCACAATCGGTTTTAGTCGGCTCAACGAGCAAGCCTGCTACCCTGCCCTGCAAAAGCTCACACAGGGGCGAACAGGGGCCGACACGGTGCGATCTCTCTTCTGCTGACGGCAAAGACGGCAAATTTGCGGGGGCATTTTCTGCCGTCATACCGTCATAGCCGTCATAGCGGAGGGTAAACTCCCTACGTTCAAAGCTGCGGTTGTCGGAATAGGCAATCTTGTTTTTCTGAAGATAATCCATGTGCTTGATGATTTTCTTCTTCAGCACTGCCGGGGAATATTCCGTTCCGCTGAAGCTTTTCAGCCGCTCCGCAAGCTCTGTGGCTGTTCCGGTGAACACAGATACCGATTTGATAAAGTCTGAGAGAAGAATCATCTCATCGGGTATTTTCTGTTCCTCTGCTTCAATCGGCTGCAGCAGTTCCCAGAGGAAAGTTTCCCTGTTAAACGCAAGGAACAATTCCCGGCTTTCGATGTCCCTGCCGGTGCAGATGAGGGTTGCGGTATGCTCTGTCCTTTTTTCTTTCTGCAGGATGAAGCTGCTGTCCGCGCCTCCCGCAATCCCTGTGGTGCCGGAGATCATATTCAGCGGATCGTTGTCGGAGGTTTTCCGCAGATGGTGAACCAAGAGGATCGCGAGCCTGTTTTTATCCGCGATCTGCTTGAGGGCGTTGATGTCGTCATAGTCGGCGGCATAGGGATTTACATTTGAGGAAACGGTTTTGCGAATCTTTTGCAGCGTGTCAATGACGATCAGTCCTGTGCCGGGGTGTTCCTTTAGAAAATCCTCAATCTGAAGCTCAAGCCCGTTTCCGATGGCATCGCTCATAATTGCAAAGTGCAGACCGGGCGGCGCCTCATCGGTAATTTCAAACAGCCTGCTTTGGATTCTGGCGAAGCTGTCCTCCAAGCAGAGATAGAGCACTTCGCACTTTCGGGTTTCAAAGCTCCAGACCCGTTCTCCCTTCGCCACCTGCAGACAAACCCAGAGGGCAAGCCAGCTCTTGCCGATTTTTGGAGCGCCCGCAAGGATGTGCAGTCCTTGCGGAATCAATCCTCTTACAATAAATTTGAGCGGCTCCATGGGTGTGATCATCAGGGTTTCGGCATCCATGGTTTCTAATTTCTTTGGCATTTTGTAATTACCTCACAATAGTTAATATTATTTTTTATTATATTATCTATTGCCATCCTAACAGAGCGGCTTGACTTTGTAAATAGAAAATGAGATAATGCGACTACATACTCTATCGAGCTGAATCCATTATCTACCGAGGTGATTTCTATGGCGCTGTTTTTTAAAGACCTTTTTCCTGAGAGTTCAAGCTTCTTTGCATTTGATGTTCTTTTTGGAGAGAGCTATATTGAACTAAATAATCGGAAATATAAGTACAACGAGGTTTTGACTGACTTCTTGAATTATGATATTGCAGAATACAAAAATGCTGCGGCACAGGGCCGCAGCACAGACAGGCTGAATGAGATTATCCGGGAGATGCCCCTGTTTCGGAATTTTGCCGCAAGCAGGATGGACGGCATCACGGAGCAGGAATACGCCGCGCTGCTGGAGGACTTGGAGTTGCTGGAGCGTTACCGCAGCTTTTTGAAAGAGGCAACCCGCAAAAAGGACAGACGCTTTATTCAGCAGATTGCCAAGAACGGCATGAGTGCCTTTGTGGCGGATAAGACCATGGGGTTGTCTGACCGGCGGGCGGCGGCGGTATCCAATCTTCAGTACCTGCTTTTGGAAGACGAGCATGGAACCGCCGCCTTGTTTGAGCGAATGAGCTTTACACGGCTGATTGACTTTCTCTACACCGATTTCTTCAAGGGGATCATGAAGGAGAGTATGCCGAAGCAGTGCAAGCTCTGCGGACGGTATTTTTTATTGGAGAAGGGCTTTCAATATGAATACTGCTCCGGCGTATTTGAAGCCGGACAGACCTGCCGGGAGGTGGGTTCCGCCGAACGCTTTAAGCAAAAGACCGCTAACAATGATGTCTGGAAGCTTCACCAGCGCGCCTACAAAAAGTATTATGCCAGAGTACTGAAGAAAACGATGAGCAAGTCGGACTTTAATGAGTGGACGGGCTATGCGGAGAAGCTCCGGGACGAGACCCTGCCGCTTTATCTGAAAGCAATGGCGGAGGAAGTGGTGTTTGACCTGAGCGACTATTCACGGCGGCTAAATGACAGGTAGGCAGCCAGATAAAAATATCCTGCTCCTGCGCAACAAAGAAACGGGTCGTCTGCATTGAGATTTTTCTCAAGCAGACGACCGTTGTCATAGCTGCCGAACCCAGAAAATAAAAAATGGGCGTGATTCTTTTTATCGAATCACGCCCAACTCCCGGAGCAGGGAGACACAGTCTTTTGCTCCCTGCAGATATAGGTATCTGATTAGGAGACCAGAGAGAATATCCATCGTGTTATGGTATTCCTCCAAGGTATCCTGCGCATCTTGGTCAAGGATTGAAACACATTCCTGCACCTTCAGACTGAGTTCAATCCTCCGAAGTGCCAGATCATTGACCTCTGGATTTTCACTGCGCTGCTGCTTGTGACCTCGCTCGGTTAGCTCTGTGATAACCATTTCTAATATTTCATCGTATGGCATAGCTGACTCCTTTCGCCTGATTTGAGAAAGCTCCGGCTCTCAGCAACACAACATACCACAACAAATAATTGAAGTCCAATCTATCTTCTTGAAAATTTCTTCTTGAAGAAATATAATAAACAAAAAGACACTTCTATGAGAGGAATCCAAGATGGAATATATCAGTGTAAAAGAAGCGGCAAAGCAGTGGGGACTCACTCCCCGGATGGTGGACTATCACTGCACCGATGGACGTATAAACGGCGCGCAAAAAATAGCGGGTGTGTGGCTGATTCCCAGGGACGCTCCCCGCCCAGAGGATGGGCGAAGAAGAAACGGACGCAAGACTGCGACGAAAGATAAGGAGCGTGAGCTATGAACAAATTGCTTTCTTTTATCAGCGGCAGCTTTGTAGACAAGAGCCTCGACCTGCGCATCCGGCTGTTCAATATTTTGGCGATGGCGGGTGTGGTTGTCAGCCTTGTATCCGCCATCGTGTCCGCCGCCATGGGCGAAAAGCTGCAAAACGCTGCTGTGTACCTGATATTCGCTCTGCTTGCGTCGGCGCTGTTATGGTACGCAAGCAAAAACGGCCGGTATCAGCGCTGCTATATGATTACCATTGTCACAATCTTCCTCATGGGTTTTCCCTTCTTTTTCTTCAACAACGGTGGATACTATGGGACGATCCCCTATTTTTTCATCTTCGCCCTTGTTTTTACTGCCTTTATGCTGGAGGGGAAAACGGCCTTTCTCATGGTGGGGTTGGAAATGCTCCTCTATGTTGGGCTGTGCCTGTACGCTTACTTTTTCTTTACCCCGGAGGACTTTTACATAAGTAGCCGGAATGTGATGATTACCGCTGTATTCGGCTTTGTGGTGGTGGGCCTTGCTCTGAGTATCGTCATGCTGCTGCAATTTCGGCTCTACAACGAACAGCAAAAAAAGCTGGATGAACAGAATCATATTCTCCAGAGAGCCAGCCGCGCGAAAACAGAATTTCTGTCCAACACCTCCCATGAAATGCGCACACCCTTGACGGTTATCTCGGTGAATGTGCAGACGGTAGCTGAAATTTTAGAGGACATGGATGAGGCGGTAAAGGATGTGGAGGCGGCAGAGTTGCTCCAAAACGCCCAGCAGGAGATCATGCGGCTGGCCCGCATGGTGGGTGGAATGCTGACGCTGGCCTCCATGAGCGAAAATACCGACAAGCAGGCGGTGAACTTCTCCACCCTCCTGCGCAGCAGCGCAGAGATGTTTTCCCTGCATTTGCAAAAGAAGGGCAACACTCTGGCTACGGAAATTGCGGAAAGGTTGAACATATTCGGCAACGCGGATTTGCTGGCGCAGGTGGTGTCCAATCTCCTGCAAAATGCCGCCGTCTATACTGAACAGGGCGAAATTATTCTGCGGGCGGAAAAAGCGGGGCGTGAGATTTTGGTGACAGTGAAGGACACCGGCACAGGAATTGCCGCCGAGCTACTGCCCCATGTGTTTGAGAGGGGCGTTTCCACCGGGGGCACGGGCTTTGGCCTGTATCTGTGCAAGACGGTGGTGGAATCCCACGGCGGCCGGATATGGATCGAGAGCACACCGGGCAGCGGCACGACGACGAGCTTTGCCCTGCCTACCTATGAGGGGCAATTTGGAGGTGAGGACGCATGAGTGAAAAACGGATTTTATTGGTGGAGGACAATGAGCAGATTATGCGGGGCAATGAGCGGCTGCTCATCCGGCGGGGCTATGGGGTCGTCACCGCGCTGACACTTGGGGAGGCCCGCAAAGCGGTCGAGGAACGGATGCCGGATCTGATTGTGCTGGATATTATGCTGCCCGACGGCAGCGGATTGGATTTTATGGGTGAGCTGCGGCAGCACTCAAAGATTCCGGTTCTGCTGCTGACGGGGCTGACCACACCCGAGGATATTGTGCGCGGCCTCACAGCAGGGGGAGACGATTACCTCGCCAAGCCCTACGATTTCGGTGTTTTGATGGCACGGGTGGAGGCCCTCCTGCGCCGGGCGGAGCAAATCCCCGAAAAGCTGACCCGTGACCGCTTATCCCTTGATGTGGCAGCGGGTGTAGCTACGCTGGACGGAACCGATCTGCTGCTGACCCAGAAGGAGTTTGCCCTGCTGATGATCTTCACACAGAACGAGGAACGCTTTATCAGCGCCGAATACCTGTATGAAAAGGCATGGAAACAACCTATGGAGGGCGACAGCAACGCCTTGAAAAGCGCGCTCAAGCGCCTGCGGGCAAAATTAGAGGGCAGCGGATATTGTATCACATTATCGAAGGGCGAGGGGTATCAGTTTGAGAGAGAATAACGAGACTGAAAAAGGTCTATGGCCAGAGTGTCAATTTTGACACTCTGGCCATTTTTGATTTTCGGGCATGGTAAGATAACAGTGCATGATATGGAAGAATTTTATTTTTCAGGCTTGTGTGTTTAGATACCAAGGAGGTGGTTATGGAATGCAGTTTGAACAAACGGGAGCCGCGCAGTCAAAAATTATCCGGGTCGAGGCATTTGACGGAGACACCTTCGGCATCACGCTGGACAGTGGTCACACCATCTTGCTGGAGCTTAGGGACAGAATCCACGAACCGGCTTTTGCCGCCCTCATCGCAAGCGGGGATTTCTGCAAGCCCTGCACCGATGGAGAAAACCTCTGCTGGCCTGGGGGAATGTCCATTGCTCTGAAAGAGATTTTAGAGATGCTGCTGTCACAGGGCAACGCATAACAAAATCAAAACAATCGTAAGGAGGAATGATTTGATGAATCGAACATGGAAACAAATCGGCAGTCTGTTCCTGTCGGTGTGCATGGTATTCACCCTGCTGCCGACCGTAGCCTTTGCCGAAACAGTGGTGGATTCCGGTACTCCGCTGGGGATCAGCGGTGAAATCACCGCATTTGCGGAATTGGACACAGAGGTGTCCCAACAGACCGAGGAAACCGGCACACAGGAAGGCGAACTGAACCTGCCGGGTACGCTGGCGGTTACTGTTACCGAAAACGGTGATGAAACCGCCACAGGCAGCGACGCGCGGAAAGAAACCCAAACCACCGTGAAGGTGGAAAGCTGGACTTCCGACCCGGTCTATGACGGCAACGCCGAGGGTGTTTACACCTTTACCCCGGCGCTGGATTTGCCGGAGGGTATAACCCTCGCGGACGGCGTAACCCCGCCGACCATCACCGTGACGGTCAATGTCCCGGTTGCTCCGGTGCTACGCGGTGCGCCGCAGCCGATGGGGGCGGATACTCCAACCGTTATTCCGGAAGATTATCAGCAGTTGGAAGATGCGCTTAAAAGCACCACAGCGCAGATAATTGGAGTTAATAAAGACCTTACATTAAGTAGTGCATTAACGGTTGGTGCGAACCATACTTTGTCGATTTCTTCTGGAAAGGCAGTATACCTTGCAGGGGGTTGCAAATTAACCATACCTTCAGGGACTGATTTGACAGTCAGCGGAGGCGGCAAATTAGAATGCCATGAGACTTCAAGCGATACCATTTCAGTAAATGGCACTTTAACCCTCGACAATATTAACTTTGAGGTAAAGAGCGCAGGGAACCAAGTAGCTGGCAAATTAACAACAACAGATTGCAATGTTAAGATTGCGAATTCATCAGGACTTGGTCTTCTTTTGTTAGGGGAACTGGAGATTACAGGCGGAACGCTGGATGTCAGCAATACCGGTGGAGCTGATCAGGCCACAATCGGGATTTGTTCATTTTCTGACAGTCCTATAGGCATCACGAACTGCGAGGTGACATTGAAGAGCAGCGGCTATTATGCTGTGGCAGCGATTGAGGGAAGCCTGTATGTCAAAGGCAGTGAAGTTCATAGCGAGATTAACAGTCATAACGACTACAATTCATACGCAATAAGCTATGGCAAATTAACTTTTGATAATAGCACAGTGACCCTTGCCAACAAAAACGGAGCAGCAGGTTTTCGCAGTTATGACAATGATTCAGAGCTTAACATAATCAATGGCAGTACAGTCTCTGTTACGCATGACGGTGGAACGGGCATATTCATCGCTCCTATGTCTTCGACCAATACCGCATCGCTTCTCATAGACAATTCTGTTTTAGAGCTTTATACCGGCGGTGTGACTGAGCTTTATCTTTCTAATGTACAGATAGAGGGAGCAAATAATGGAAAGATTATTTTTTATCAGGATGCCTGTATAGACGGTGTGGCAAATAAAATAAAAGACAGGGGCATCGTTTTTACCGCATCTTATATAACTGTAGGAGCAGAAGATGCTCCTGCCGGTGCTAATGCAATTTCTGCAGGAACATATACTTGGGATGGCACGTATTTTAGCAATACCGCGTCATCACCCATCCTGCTTGGTGTGCCCACCACCCTTGCGTGGGACAGCACAACCCCCGGCAAGGCGACATGGAACGCGGTTAACAATGCAGTCAATTATTCCGTGCAGCTTTATAAGGGCGGCGCGGCGCAGGGCAGCCCCGTAAACAGAGGCACCGCCACGGAGTATGATTTCACCTCCGAAATTGCGGTGGCAGGGGCAGGAAGCTACACCTTTACGGTAACGGCGCAGGGCGACGGCACAAGCAGCTACACCGACGGCCCGCCGTCTGACGTCAGCCCGGCATATGTTTATACACCGGGCGGCGGCACAGGCTCCGTCACCGGCACGATGTCCATCGGCGGCACAACGGTTTCCGACCTGACTCAGAACGCAGGTAACCTCAGTACAAGCGGCTGGTCGTGGAACGCAGCCAACGCCACCCTGACGCTGGGCAGCACATATAGCGGCGATGGTATTTATTTCGACACGACAGACGCCGTCAATCTGACCTTGGAAGATAATGTTATCATATCAACCACGGGTATTGACCACGGCGTAAAGAGCGGAGGCAGCCTCACCATTGACACGGGAAGCTACGCACTTAACGTGACCGAAAGCTACACATCCACCGCCCCTGCCTACGCAATTCGCACCGCAGGAGCGTTGACCATCAGCGGCATCGGTACGGTGTTGGCCACCCATAGCGGCACCTCCACCGGATACGCTATTTATGCCCTTCAAGGCGTAACGGTTACTGATTCCGTGAATGTGACGGCTTCGGCAACCAACATCGGCGGCGGCCTTTCGTCAGGTTCTGCCGGCAACATCGTGATTACCGGCAACAGCAAGGTAACGGCTGCGGCAAAAGGTGGCGCTTCAAGCGGCTTACGTGCCACAAATGGAACGATCACCATCAGCGGCAACGCGGAGGTGACCGCAAGCAATGCAGACAATGTTGCGATACAATCAAGCGGAAACCTCGCCATCAGCGACAGCGCGAAAGTGAACCCCTCGGGAATTTCAAACACTGATATTCTCTCAGGTGGCGACATTACCACTAACACCACCGGCACAGTGAAAGCCATCGCTCCGAGCGGCGCATCCAACGGGGCAATTAAAGCGCTTGGGGAAATCATCCTGCAAAACGGTACGGTGACCGCCACGAATACGGCGGAAAACGGCAACGGGATACAAGCTGAAAGTGACATCAGCATCACCGGCGGTACGGTAACCGCCACGGCAAACGGCACAGGGTATGCGCTGAAAACCATCAATGCAGGCGCTTCCGTCAGCATCGGCGGCGGCGTGGTGACATTGGTCAACAACGATACCCCCGCCAACATGATAAGCGCACCCGGAGGCTTAATCCATACCGGCGGCACGCTGAACGGCAACGCGCCAAGCGGCTCCGTCACCGGCACCATGAACATCGGCGGGGAATATGACAAGAGCCTTGCCAGCGATCAGAATGGCCCCGGCTGGACATGGAACGCCGCCAACGCCACCCTGACGCTGACCAACAGCTACGTCAACACAAACCCAATCTTAATCGAGTGCGCTACCGCCGAAAACATCAACCTTGTTTACACCGGCAATGTTAGCATCACCTCAGACGCTAATCCCGCCATTGTTTGCGCCGGTTCGCTTGCCATAACCGAAAACGGCAGCGGCGGCACGCTTGCGCTGGCAAACTCCGACGGCGTGGCGCTGTCCGCAAACGAATTGACCATATCCGGCGGCACAGTCACCGCATCGAGCACAGGAGATAACGGCAGCGGCATCTCCGCAAAGAGTGTGACCATCAACGGCAGCGCGAACGTAATCGCAACGGCTGACGGCGTCGGCGGCAACGCCATCTACACACAAGGCGGCAGCGGCGTCACCATCGGCGGCAGCGCGACGGTTTCAGCGACAGGCAACGGTCGCGCGATCCAAAGCCAAACCGGCAATATCACCATTGAGGGCAGCGCAAATGTAACCGCCTCCAAAAGCGGAACAGGCATAGGCACCGCCATCATTGCGGGCAACGGCAGCATTATTATATCCGGCGGCACGGTTGCGGCGACCAGCGTGGGCAACAGCAGCGCCCTGTCTGCGGGTCTCGTAAATATCAGCGGCGGCAGCGTGACTGCCACAAGCGGCGGCGGGGGTAACGGCGCTATCCACGGCAGCATCGGCGTAACCATCAGCGGCAACGCCGACGTGACCGCCATCCCCACCGCCACGAACGGCAAAGGAATCACCGCTTATACTGACATCGCCATCTCCACAACCGGAACGCTTACAGCGACCGGCAACGGCACGGGCTACGCCCTGAGTTCCTCAGCCAATGTCGGCATTTCGGGGGGCACGGTGAAGCTGTACAGCGACAACAACAATTTCATAGAGTACGCATTAAGCTATACCGGCGGCACGATAACATATAATGATGCTCCGGCAGAGTTTATCACGATTACCGCCCAACCGCAGGACGCAAGCGTGACGGAAGGCGCCGTTACCGGCTCGCTTACCGTGGCGGCAACCGTACCAAGCGGAACGCTTTCTTATCAGTGGCAGGAATTACTAAATGGCTTATTTTGGGACGTCCCCGGCGCGACAAACTCCAGCTTCACCATCCCAATCGATCTGTCGGAGGGAAGCTATGTCTACCGCTGCAAGGTGAGCGCTACGGGCGGGGCTGCCACCGTCTATTCCAATATTGGCACGGTGTCGGTTGCGCCGGGCGGCGGCACAGCACCGGCTATTACCACAACTGCCCTTCCGTCCGGCATCGTCGGGACGGCATACAGCCAGACCCTTGCCGCCACCGGTACAGCGTCTATCACATGGAGCATTGCAAGCGGCAGTCTGCCGGGCGGCTTAACGCTGAACGAAAATACAGGCGTGATTTCAGGTACGCCCACAAACTCGGGCACATACGACTTTACGGTGAAAACGGTAAACGGCACGGCACCTGATGCGACAAAGGCACTCTCGATTCAGATTTATCCGGAAGGCAGTACAGTCTATACCGTCACCTTTAACCTAAACGGCGGTACACGCACAGGCGGCGGCGAGCTGACACAGTCGGTTCCAAGCGGCGGCTCCGCAGTGGCTCCCAACGTTACACGCAGTAACTACACCTTGACCGGATGGGATAAGGCATTCACCAACGTGACCTCCAACGTAACGGTTACCGCCAACTGGAGCTACAACGGCGGCGGTGGAAACGGCGGTGGCTGCGGTTCTTACACGCCAAGCACCCCGACCCCGACAACACCCGAAAAGAAGCCCGACCAGCCGGTGACGGCAACGGCTCCTGTCACAGCGACAGCCGGGGCAAACGGTGCGGCAAGCGCCTCCATCCCGGAAAAAGCCATCACCGACGCCATTGCCAAGGCACAGGCTGACGCAAAGGCGCAGGGCAAAACCGCAAGCGGCATTTCCGTGGGGCTGAATGTCATCATGCCAAAAGGTTTCACTTCCCTGACGGCAACCTTGACCCAAAGCTCCCTGAATAGCCTTGTGAGCGCGGGAGTAACAAGCCTTGAACTGGATGGGGCGCCAGTTTCCCTCGGTCTTGACCTGAACGCCCTCAAGGAAATCCAGAAGCAAAGCAGCGGCAATATCAGCATCACCATTGCCCCGGCGACAGGTCTTTCCACAGAGGCAAAGTCCCTCCTTGGAAACAGGCCGGTGTATAACATCACCATCAGCTATATCAAAGACGGTAAAACCGTGAATATCACCAGCCTTGGCAGCGGAGCAGCCACCCTTTCCATCCCCTACACACCGGGCAAGAATGAGGCTGTCGGCTACCTGTTCGGCGTGTATGTGGATGCAAAAGGCAACGCACAGCGCATTGACGGTTCCGCATATGACGCAAACAGCGGAAGCCTGCTGATCCCCACCGGCCACTTCTCAGTGTACGGCGTGGGCTACACGGCCCCGAGCGCCAAGTTTACCGACATCGGAACCCATTGGGGCAAGGAAGCCATTGATTATGTAGTCGGCAGAGGACTTCTCTCCGGTACATCAAAAACCACCTTTGCACCTAACACTGCCATGACGCGGGGAATGCTGGTAACGGCTCTCGGCAGACTGGCAGGCGTGGATGTGAAAGCATACACCACCAACAGCTTTACCGATGTAAAAGCCGACAGCACCTTCCGCCCTTATATCGAATGGGCATATAAGAACGGCGTTGTGCAGGACATCGGAAACCAGCAGTTTGCACCTGACCGTGCGATTACCCGTGAGGAAATAGCGGTCATCTTCGCAAACTACGCCAAAGCTACCGGCTACAAGCTGCCTGTGACCCGTGAGGCCACCGCTTATGCGGACGCTTCCAGCATCGGCAGTATTTACAAAACAGCGGTAACAGCCATGCAGCAGGCAGGCATTATGATGGGCCGCAGCGGCAACAAGTTTAATCCGAAGTCCAATGCCACCCGTGCGGAGGTTTCCTCCATGCTTTACCGTTATATCAAGCTGACCATCGACCCTGCCACAGCACAGGGCTGGGCGCAGAACGACGCCGGACAGTATCTCTACTACAAGGACGGCAAGGCCCTCACCGGAACACAGACCATCGACGGCGTGAAGTATTTCTTTGAAACCACCGGCGTTCTGAAAACCCGCTGGGTCAAGGACGGCGACAACTGGCGCTATTACTCCGGCAATAAGGCTCTCACCGGCTGGTGGGACATCGGCAGCGACAGTGCTAAAAAGACCTATTACTTCACCAAGGACGGCCTGATGGTGTCCGGCAAGTGGACGGAGATCGACGGTAAGTGGTATTACTTCAACACCGACGGTTCTCTTGCCAAAAGCACCAAAGTCGATGGGTATGAGGTAGACGAAAACGGCGTGAGAAAGACAAAGTAAATAACATGAGGCAAGGGTGGAGACCGGTATGTTTCGGTTTCCACTCTTGCTTTTTTTGTATTGGGCTTGCTTTATAAATATTTGTTCCGCAGATAATCCGCCTGCTCCTCGGTGATGCAGCCGCCCCAAAGGTTCGCGTTGATTGCTCCGTACAGCTCATCACTGAGGCAGTCCAGATGGAGCATATGGTCTTTCTCTCCCTGAATGTATTCGGTAATTGCCTTTTGAATGCTGGCGGGAAGGTTCTCTTCGAGGTAAGTTTTATCTATCGGCTTACCGTCTGCGGAGCTCTGATTCGGCTGGTTATCCGGTTGTAAAAGCTCTTCCAAGGTCATATTTCCCCTTTCGATTACATATCGCCCACCATCTTGTTTATGTCGCCGTCTCCATCCACGATGATGCCACCGCCGCCTTCGCTGTTTTCGTCTATCCATCCGAAGCCAAAGAAGTACACCTGCTTTTTTCCGTCTGCCACACGGGTGTCTCCCATTTGAGGAGTGGACTCTTTGGGGGCTGATGTGGACTCATTGGGATGCTGTTTCTGCCGTGCCGGAACAGTCGGACTTACCTCTGGGATGACTGTGTCTGCTGCGGGTTCCGGTTCTGGTACGCCTTGGGCACATTGAGTAACGGCGGCTGTATCAGAGACGCTGGATATGTCCTCAGCGATTGCGGGCACATCCTCCGCACAGTCGGTTTGAGGCTCAGGGAGGGGTACTGCCCTGACTTCTTGCGTTAAATCGCACACGGGGCGGATGTGGGGCGCGGCAGGAGCTTTCGCTGTCAAGTGGTGCGGCATCCTGCTTGCCAGCAGGAGAACTGCTGCTAATCCCATCGTGCCAATCGCTATTCTTGATTTATGCTTCATCTGTCGTATCTCCTTCCTGCATAGCAAAACGACCGCCCTCCTTGAGAGATTCCTCAAGTGAACGGTCGTTGTCGTAACTGCGAAGCTGTGAGAGCAGCCGCCATGCCAGCCAGAAGCCGCAGGCAAAACTCTCTTTGGCGCAGAACCCGGAAATTAAATCTTTGCTGTCAATGATTCGCAGTATGAGTTTGCGCTCCGGCTTTTCCAAACTTCGAATGAGCTGTTGATGACATTCTTCAATTTGCCGCTGGATTTCAGCGTCAGGGACAAAGCGATTGTACTGGTCGTACAGATCGTCCAATGGGTTTTGTATCTTGCTCACCTCCTCTCAGTGACACAGGATATCACAAGAGACCGCTGAAAGCTATTAGAAGTTTAGCAAACTCAGGGGTTTTATAGTATGGCTGACTTTCAGCGCTGGCGGCTTGCGCGATTTGGCGGCGATTCATCCGTAAACATAACTTAGTTAAAACTACGGTTGTAAACGCCCCATAGGTTCTTTCCAGAGTTGGTTGTATTCACATTAATAAAGATGTATAATTACTCTATAGGACGGTGATTACATGGAGACTAAAATTATAAAACTATTGGATTCTTCTTTAGAATGTATTGATTGTAAAATTAAAAATGATAAGATAATTCTACATGTTTATTCCACAAAGCAAAAACTGATCTGCCCTTATTGTGGTAATGCATCTTCAAAAATACATTCTGTTTATCAAAGGGAAATTCAGGATATCCCTTTACATGAGAAACAAACAATTCTACTATTGGATACAAGAAAGGTATACTGTGATAATCCGGAGTGCAGTCACAAAACTTTTTCGGAACGCTTTGATTTTGTTGTACCTAACGGAAAGAAAACGAAACGTCTTGTTGAAAAGATATTAGTGACATCTGTTAAATTAAGTTCAGTAAATGCATCATCTTTACTTAAAGCGGATTATGTCAAAACCAGTAAAAGCAGCATCTGTGATCTGATTAAAAAAAATGCCTTCCCTTGTGGATAAATCTGCTGTTACAAAAGTTTGTGTGGACGATTTTGCTTTTCGAAAAAGATATACTTACGGCACAGTTATGGTGGATTTAGAAACACACAGAATTATTGATATTATCGACTCAAGAGAAACGAAACAGGTTGAGGATTGGCTAAAATCCTATCCTAACTTAGTGGTTATTTCGCGTGATGGAGCCCAAACATATTCATCTGCTTCAACGAATTCTCATCCAGATGCACTTCAAATCAGTGACAGGTTCCATCTGTTGAAAAATCTATCGGATGCAGTACAAAAATATATGTACCGTCTATTTCCTTCCAGATTGGTGATATCTGCCACTTCACAGAATGCAGAAATGCAGGCGCTATATGATACAAGAAACCGTACAGAAAGAATCCATTTTGCACATAAAAAGCGTCAGGAAGGATATATGACGGCTGATATTGCTTTGCTTTTGCACTCATCATCCTCTACGATAAGAAAATATCTTGCTATTCCAAAAGATAAAATCCCTGAAGCGAAGGAAAATGCCCGGGAACGTCAGCATATCAGGCAAATGCAAAATAAACAGCAAGCAATTGAAGAAGTCAGAACTTTATATGCACAGGGGAATGCAATTGACAAAATCACATATTTAACTGGTCATACTACCTTAACGGTAAAAAACTATCTGAAAAAAGACTGCCCACTGAGTAATGGACACTACGATTGCAGGAGGCCAGGAAAATTGGCACCTTACGAGCAAACAGTCATTGAAATGCGTTCAAATGGAATAACTTATGAAAAAATTCATGAGCATATTTGTAAAAATGGGTACACAGGCACGGTTGCTTCTTTAAGAATGTTTATGCAGAAAGAAAGAACACATTTAAAGAACGTATCAAAAAATGAAAACGAGCCTGTTGAATATATTCCACGCAAGTTCTTTTGTCAGCTTATTTATAGGGAATTAGAACGTGTAAAAGGGTTAACACTTAAACAATATGAAGCTGCAATTAAAAGATATCCTGTCTTAGGAAAAATCTATTGGCTGCTTAGGGAATTTCATCGTATTATATTTTCCCGTCAAAGTAAGGAATTGGATTCATGGATTACAAAAGCAAAACAATTAGAAATTGATGAGGTGGATACATATATTAATGGTTTGAAACATGATATTACAGCAGTAAAAAATGGTATAGATTTTGAATATAATAATGGGTTGGCTGAAGGAAGTGTGAATAAAATCAAGCTGATCAAACGAATTATGTATGGGAGAAACAGCTTTTTGCTATTAAAAGCAAAGCTGCTTCTCAATGAATATTATTATCAAATCAACTAACTCTGGAAAGAACCACCAAACCATTGTGAATGTACAAAAATTAAATATGACTGTTATTAAAGTGCCAGACGCAATAGCAAATTGCTATAAGACGCAGAGCCGATAATCAGTGAGGTAGACACTCACGATTGTCGGCTCTGTTTTTTACTCTTTGGGTTGGCTGTCTAATGCGGCTTTAATGGTTGCCTTGATTATCTCCATAGAACGGTCATCGCAGCTTAAAAGCATACGGGTGAGATTTTCTATCTCGGATTCTTTGGACGGTTTTTCGGGATAGAAAATCAAGTCCGGCGATATGGCAAGCACACGAACAAGCCTAAGTAGAACATCAAAGCTTGGTTTCTTGTTTTCGTTTTCAATGCGATATACATACCGTTCCGTAATATCCACTTTTTCAGCTAATTCTTCCACAGTTAAGCCGCTTTTGGCTCTTGCAGCCTTTATTACATCACTTAAAATGTCAGTGTTGCTATGTACCATCAGTTCACCTCCTACTATAATTTTATCGAATTATGTCATGTTAGTAATGGTATAACAGTTCAATTATAGTTGAACCTTTAGTTCTCAAACAGATGAACAGCGATGCCCGTCAATAAAAAAAACAGCGTTTTGACGGGAGCTTTGTTACGCCCAATACCCTCAATTCTATGTTTTTGGAATTGGGGGCATTTATGTTTTTGGAAATGTATATTGCATATAATCCGCTATCAAAAAAAGTCTAAGCACCGTAGCAACCCACTTCCGCTCAAATCATGAACTCACAAGTCATAATTTATATGAAATAGAAAAAACCGCATTTGTATTGGAGAAAACATCTTTCCAATACAAATGCGGTTTTGTTTGCAGTAAGGCGATATTGCCTCGCTGCCGTTCCCCACCACCATCCTTTCGATTTCAGCAAACCCAAAATCGAAAGGATGGTACAACCATGAAAACTATAAATTTGAAAGATTACTATGACCACATAGGCATAGATACCTATATAGATATTCCCGATGAGGTGTTTAACATATTTGAAGAATGTCGCAAAGCCGAACAAGCCTACCAAAGCAGGATACGCTATCACAAAGCATACTACTCCCTCGACCGTGGTGACGGTATAGAACACAGTGCCTTGTTTGTTTCTCTCTCACCCGATGAGATTTACGAACGCAAGCTGACAAGCGAACAGCTCCATGCTGCCATTGCCACCCTGCCCGACAAGCAGGCAAAACGAATTTACGCTCATTACTTTTTAGGAATGAGCAAAGTGGCTATTGCCAAAGCTGAAGGAGTTAGCAAGGCAACCATAGGGCAATCCATCAAGGGTGCTTTAAAGAGCATCGAGCATTTTCTGAAAAAATATTATTAAGTACATTTACTTTGTGCCTCTTTTTCTAAAGGTATATGAGAGGAAGTATTTCCTCTCATATATAAAACAGCATAAAAATGTTCCTTGACAACTGAATATACGATATTTTGAGTACATTACTTATGTGAGCCGAAAGGCAAAGCGACTTAACAGACATCGCCAAGACAGTGGTATGGGGAGGTGAATACAATACCGCCCGAGCGATAAAATGGACTGTTTGACCGAGTTTAGCATACTCGTTCGCAATGACCCACATAAGGGATAATGATACTTCAATACGTTTCGCCCCCAATACGATAGAAACAGGGGGAGTTCCTGCGATATGCGTAGCTTTTGAAAGGACAAGCTGCGGTGTTGTGGGACTATGATGCTGTGCTAACAGCAGCTCAAAATATCCCCCTTGCCGGGGTGCGTGGCAAATACGGCAAATAAATAAACATAATCGCACCGCATTTTTATTTTATATAAACTTGCGGTGCATTTAGTTTCATTCTTACTAATAAAACGACAAACTTTTCATAAATAATAAAATTGCTTATACTCTATGTAAGCAATGCACTTGGAGGTGATTGCGAATGGAAAATGTCAAGGAAACATCCAACAATGCTCCCAAAGCTCCTGCACCCAATCAAACATTTGAGAGAACCAAAGCCTATCAAGACTTCATCAATGTACTTTCTCAGATTATTGAAAAACACGATGCAGAGATTTTAGGCGAAATAAACCGTGCGAACTGAAAATCGCACTTGTGCATTGATGTTTTCCAATAATATATTGGAGGTATGACTATGAATAGGAGTGGAAAAAAATGTGTACTTTACCCCCGTGTAAGTACAGAAATGCAAGTTGATGGATTTAGCTTGGATGGGCAAAAAAGCAGCTTAACAAGATTTGCAGATAGAGAAGAAATGGAAGTTGTAAATATCTATGAAGATGCCGGAAAATCCGGCAAGTCCATTGAGGGCAGACCTGCATTCAAGCAAATGCTCAGTGACATTGAAAACGGTTTAGGCATTGACTACGTTTTAGTATATAAGCTCTCTCGCTTTGGACGAAATGCCGCTGACATACTTAACTCTTTGGAACACATTCAATCTTTTGGTGTGAATTTGATTTGCATTGAAGAAGGAATTGACTCATCGCAGACAAGTGGCAAGCTTCTTATCTCTGTATTGTCTGCCGTGGCTGAAATTGAACGTGAAAACATTATTGAGCAGACAATGAACGGACGAAAGGAAAAGGCTCGTCAAGGTGGTTGGAATGGTGGATTTGCTCCCTATGGATATTACTTAAAAGATAAACAACTTTATGTTCAAGAGGAAGAAGCCGATGCGATACGCATTATTTTCGATAAATTTGTTAATGGCAATATGGGGTTTTACAAAATTGCCAACTATCTTAACTTGCAGGGCATCAAAAAAGTAAAACGGGATAACGGAACACTAACGCAATGGAGTACCCATTTTATACGAATGATAATTGACAACCCTGTATACTCTGGAAAAATCGCTTTTGGCAGACGTACAAGAGAAAAAGTCAAGGGCAGTAAAAATGAATACCGTCAAGTACACCAAGAGGAATATATCCTTACTGACGGTCAGCACGAAGCAATTATAAGCGAGGAATTGTGGGATAAAGCTCACGAAAAGCGAGAAATAACAGGTGTAAAATCCCCATCGAAAATAGGTCGGGATAGAGCACATTTGTTAAGCGGCATTTTGAAATGCCCTAAATGCGGCGGGCCGATGTATACCAATAAACACGCATGGACGAACAAAGACGGTACATATAAAGAGATTTACTATTATGTGTGCAGCAAGGCTCGAACAGCAAGAGGTAAAAGCTGTGACTATAAAGCAATGCTCAAGAAAACAGATATAGAGCCGCTTGTCATTGAAGCAATTAGGGAGCTTATTCAGAATGAGGATTTTGCAGCCGAAATAAAATCAAAGATAGGCAAGCAAATTGACACTTCTACCCTCGACAGAGAGCTTAAAAACTATGAGGTCAAACTTCGGGAAGTAGACTTAAATAAAATTCGCCTTGAAAATGAAATTGACAGCTTGCCGGAGGATACCCGTTTTAGGGAACGCAAGCTCCATGATATGACCCTCCGCCTTGATGGACTGTACGACGTTATTGTTGAGCTTGAAGAAAAAATTGAAGATGTAAAGCTCCGCCGCAAGGCAGTCGAGCAGGATGCCATTACCTTAGAGAACATCTACACTCTACTGGCAAACTTTGAAAAGGTGTATGACAAAATCAGCGATGAAGAGAAAAAATCCCTAATTTCTTCGCTAATCAAAGAAATAGAGATTTTCCCATGTGATGACTCAGAGCTACCTCTAAAGTCCATTTTATTCAATTTTCCGGTTTATAAGGACGGTGGAGATGTTTACGAATTTTTGTGGGACAAAAGTACGCACGTCTCAACGTGTTCCGTCACTGGAAATAAATCCATCCCCCATCCCATCTTCGCCTCATACCCTTTCTTTCTAAAATACTCCAAATCCCTTGCCAGAGTCTCCGGCCCGCAAGATACATAAATAACCTTTTCCGGCATCACTTTCGCCACGGAATCAATAAATTCCTCCGTACTTCCACTCCTGGGAGGATCCATAAACACCACATCCACATGCTCTCCGTTTTCCGCCATATTCACCATAAACTTTCCAGCATCATTGCAGAAGAATCTGGCATTCTTAATTCCGTTGATCTTGGCATTTTCTACTGCATCCCGCACTGCCTCCCGATTTAGCTCGACTCCAATAACTTCCTTAGCATATCTGCTGGCAACAATTCCTATGGTACCTATCCCGCAATAAGCATCAATCACCCGCTCCTTGCCTGTTAGCCCGGCGGCTTCAATTGCTTTATTGTAAAGAATCTCCGTTTGCACCGGATTTACCTGATAAAAGGATTTGGAAGAAATATGGAAACGACAGCCGCATAGGATGTCCTCAATATATCCTTTCCCATATAGCACATGTTCCTTATCTCCCAGCACCATACTTGTCCCTCTGCCGTTTACATTCTGTATGATTGTAGTAATCTCCGGATGCTTTTCCCTCAATGCTTTTACAAAGTTATTTTTAGAAGGAAAAATTGGCGAGGCGGTTACCAGAACAACCATAATCTCTCCCGTGGCAAATCCCCTCCGTATCAATACATGGCGCAATAATCCATATCCTGTATCCTCATCATAAGTGCGTATCTTAAAGGACTTCAACATGCCTCTAATCGTCCCGATAATTTCATCCGCCTTCTGATCCTCGATCATACAGTTTTCCACCGGAACAACTCTATGTGAATTCGCCTCATAAACGCCTGAAATCGGATTGCCTTTTTTGTCATGGTCAAATACTGCATGAACCTTATTACGATAATGATAAGGATTCTCCATTCCAATGATCGGTGCAACACTGCAATATGGCTTCAGCAATTTTTCCAGATACTTCTGCTTCTGTTCCAGCTGTTTTTCATAAGGCATGTACAAAAGCTGACAGCCTCCGCAATTACGGGATACTGGACATTTTGAAGAGGAATTTCTTTCTCCCCTGCTTGCCTTATTAAGCATATTTCCACTCTGCCCGTTCCTGCTGCCGGTCTTGCTGGTATTCCTGCTGCCAGTCTTATTGCCAATGCTGCTGTCGTTCCTATCACCATTCCTACTACCAATGCTGCTATCGTTCCTGTTCCCATTCCTACTACCAATGCTGCTATCGTTCCTGTTTCCATTCCTACTACCAATGCTGCTGTCGTTCCTGTTCCCATTCCTACTGCCGTTCTTACTGCCATTCCTATTATCGCTTTTACTGCTATTCCTGCCACCTTCCCTTCCCTTTTTCTCTTCTATTTTCGCGTTATCACTATCTTTTACCATTCTATCTTTTCTGAATCTCTCTTTTTTCAACCTGTTATCTATCATATATGCAATCTATCCTTCCTACATTTAGTCTCTTCCTATTATTAGTCTCTTTCAAATCTTTAATCTCTTTCTATTCCTACCCCTTTACATAATAAAACCCCGGCCGCCTCATAAAACACTTCCATTCCTACCTTTCCGCCGGGTTTTTTACTTCCTTTTTTCTTCACAGCTATTATAATACATCTCTACCTACAAGACCACTAAAATCCTTCCACATCTTAAAAAATACTTGTAATTTTTCCTCCCTCAGATATAATAAATCATAAAAAGACAAAAGGAAGTGTAACAAATGATTCATACAAACGATACCTTTTACCTGGATAAAACCCTTTATGACGGGTGCCCCAATGATCTAACAGGGCGTCTTCCCAAGGAAATCCGCACCTATGAATTGCTGGATAAACTCAACATATCCTATCAGCGGGTGGATCACTCCCCGCTTCCCACCATAGAAGCCTGCCAGGAGGTTGATGCGCTGTTAAAAATAGAAATCTGCAAGAATCTGTTTCTCCGCAATGCCCAGAAAACAGATTTCTATCTTCTTCTGCTGCCAGGCGAAAAGAAGTTCCGTACCTCTGTCCTTTCCAAGCAAATCGGTTCAGCCAGACTCTCTTTTGCTGAACCGGAATTCATGATCGAATTTCTGGACATCACCCCTGGCTCTGTTTCGGTGCTGGGGCTTATGAACGATAAAAACCGCCGTGTCAGGCTGTTGATCGATAAAGATGTACTGACCCACGAATTCTTTGCCTGCCACCCTTGTATCAATACCTCCAGCTTAAAATTTAAAACCGCGGACCTACTGGACAAGTTTCTCCCGGCAATCCAATGTGAATACACTCTGGTAGATTTACCCTCCGAACAGAAATGATCCCTGTTTATCCACAGGCATCTGCCAGATAGTAAAAATAAAAAATTAAAAAATAAGAAACAAAATGGGACAGGATACACACCTCCTGCCCCATTACATATTCCATCCTCTATACTCCCCCGCCACATTCCACCTCCCATCAACCATCACCAAAAAAAGCAATCCGGTTTTTTCCACCCTGTTTTGCTTTATACATAGCCCGGTCTGCTTTGGAAAATAGCTTTTGATAATCCTCTCCCCGCTCTCCAGTGCTGGGTGCTATTCCAATGCTGACAGAAATATGCCATTTTTCTTCCGGTATAATCCTTTCTACCCGATCCAGCAGATTATCCGCTCTTTCCCGGACATTTTCTTCCGTTGTAAAAACAACAAATTCATCTCCGCCTGCCCTTCCCACCAGATCCGGTTCCGGGTAAATATCGCAGAGCATTCCGCCTACCTGCATTAAAATCCTATCACCGGTCAGATGGCCGAAGCAGTCATTGATTTCCTTGAAATTATCGATATCGATCATGCAGAACCAGCCCGATCCGCCGCCCTTTAATTTCTCCTCTACCCGGTATTTAAAGGCCATTTTGTTGTATAAACCGGTAAGTCCATCTTTTAGGGACTGGAGCAAAAGTTGCTCTTCCCTTGCCTTCAGCCCGGTAATATCCTGAAGCTTTCCTATAAGCTTAACAGGATCTTCCGTCCGGTCTTCCCATTGTGCGGTAAGTTTACAGCTGCACCAGTGATATGGTTCTCCCGTTTTCCCCAGGCAAAAATCAAAGGAACGGATCTCCCCGTCTTGGGGTGCATTGTCCCTATGTTTATTTAGAATTCGTTCAAAAGCCAGCAGATCTATCTGTCCTTTGGCATTTGGTGACAGATATAGCCTCCTATCTATATAAGAATATTCAAATAAAACCGTATCTTTAAAAAGATTTATGTTTCTGTACATTTGCTCCGTCTCACTAAAACGGAAGAACTCATGCTCGTTTACTGAATTCCACCTCTCGAACTGCCTTCCTGAATTTCCTGTCATGATCCTTCCCCCTGTACCTGCTGGAATCATTCATTCCGCTTCTTTTCCATTCGTATATGGTATATGATAACGCTTTTCATCCGTATATGCAACCAATTTTTAAGCCATTATTACGCATATAATACGTAGCATTTGCATACAATATCCTTTATGATAACTTAGAGGTGATAATGTTGGATGAACAGTTTGTCAGGAATAGGATCACGGAGCTTCGTCTGAAAAAAGATATCTCCGAATATCAAATGAGCCTGGATCTGGGAAAAAACAAAAGCTATATCCAGGGAATTTCTTCAGGACGTTCCATGCCATCTATGAAACAATTTTTTGAAATCTGCGATTATCTTGAAATTACTCCCATAGAATTTTTTAAAACTGAAAAAAAAGAACAGCCTCTTCTAAGGGAAGCCACTGCTTTGATGAAAGACTTGAGCAAAGAAGATTTGGAAGCAGTTTTCCCCATTTTACTGCGGCTCAAAGCAAATGCGGACATTCAAAAACAGACAGAACCGTAATCTACGGTTCTGCCTTGTTTTATCAGCTAAATAGCTCTTGTATTCTCTTTCAGCCACAATGCTTCCTCTCCTGTAAAATACGGGGAAAGGGCTTCATAAACGGCTTTGTGATAATCATTTAACAGCTTCACGTCATTTTCCGTCATAATGGATTTATCAATGGCTTCCAGATCAATGGGAACCATGGTCAGGAATTCAAATTCCATAAATTGCCCATATTCATTCTTTTCAGCCTTCCTGCAAACAATCAGGTTCTCCGTACGGACGCCGTGGCTGCCCTCTATATATACTCCAGGCTCATCGGAAGTAATCATGCCTTCCTCCAGGATACCATTGTCCTGACGCTCCGGTACCATGCGCCACCGGATTCCATTGGGACGCTCATGGACATTTAGGAGATATCCTACTCCATGACCGGTACCATGGTCAAAATTAATTCCGCGGCTCCAGAACGGCTCCCTTGCCACATAATCCAGGGTCAGTCCCCGGCATCCGTAAAGGAATTTCACTGCACCCAGCCGCAGCATGCTGATGACGGTAAGAGTAAAATGCTCTCTCTCTTTCTCTGTCAGCGGCCCTATTGCAATGGTTCTGGTCACATCCGTTGTTCCTTCATAATACTGTCCGCCTGAATCCACCAGATAAAGTCCCTTAGGTTCTATATTCACATCACTTTCCGCTGTTGCCTTATAATGGCACATAGCCGCATTGGCGCCATAGGCGGAAATCGTGTCAAAACTCAGTCCAAGATTCCCCTCCTGCTGGGAACGCAGATCATCCAGATGTTCCTGGGCGCTGACCTCTGTAATCGTTTCCTTTCCCACATTCTGCTTCAGCCAGTAAATGAATTTTACCATGACCACTCCATCCTTAATATGGCCTTTTCTCATATTTTCCACTTCCACAGGATTTTTCATGGCCTTTGAAAGGGCGGTGGGATTCATTTTATCAATGATGCTGTTGGAGATGTCAAGATTTCTTACGATGGCATAATTGATTTTACCTGTTTCTAAAAGAACCTTCTGGTTTCTTAACTGAAGGACTGCCGTGTAAATGTCATTGTAAGGGCATACCGTTACGGAAAGGTTCTTTAAATAGGCTTTCACTTCATCCTTTAACACCTTTTCATTGATGAAAAGATAGAAACGGTCCAGGGTTATCATTGCATAGGAAAGGACTACCGGATTACATTCCACATCATTTCCCCGGATATTTAAAAGCCATGCAATGTCATCCAGAGAAGTAAGGATATGAATGGTTGCCTTTTCCTTCTTCATCTGGCTTCTCAATTCTTCTATTTTCTCTGCAGAAGATTTTCCGCTATACTTCTCCTCAAGGATCCAGACCGGTTTTGCAGACAGCTGGGGGCGTTCTTTCCACAGAACATCTACCAGGTCCTCCTGATAAGCCAGGGTCACATTTTTATCGGCCAGAAGCTTTTCCAGCTCCTGCCCTAACTGGCAGTTTACCACCCGTCCGTCAAATCCCAGACAGCCGCCTTCCGGGAGGACCTGATCCAGATATTCCCCAATTTCAGGAACACCAGGCTGTCCCATTCTCTGCAGGGTAATTCCGGTTCCCTCAAGCTGCTTTCCCGCCTGCACGAAATAACGGCCGTCGGTCCACAGACCGGCTCCATCCTTTGTAATCACAACCGTACCAGCTGATCCGCTGAATCCGGTCATAAATTCCCTGCATTTAAAATATTCTCCCACATACTCGGATTCATGAAAATCCGAGGTCGGAATCATGTAAGCATCCATATGGTGCTCTGCCATCAGTTTTCTTAATTGTTCCAGTCTTTCCTGAATCATCGCTTTATCTCTCCTTTGGTTTCAAAATAATTCTCTATGGCTGCTCCGATTCCTTCGCTGTAAGTAGGATGGGCCCGCATGGCAAGCATAAGCTGTTCTGCGGTCAGACCGTTTGCAATAGCCGTTGCCATCTCGCTGATCATATCGGTTGCCCTGGGACATACGATCTGGGCTCCTACAAGAGTGCCGGAATATTCCTCAAATACCAGATGAATGAACCCATTCTGCTCCCTGGTTATAATGGACTTTCCATTTCCGCTCATGGAGTAGCGGCCGCAGCTCACCTTCATGCTGCAGGCGCTGGCAGCCTCCCTGGTAAGCCCTACGGAAGCTATTTCCGGTTCCGTGTAAATGCAGCTGGGTACCACAGGCAGCTTGGCGAACATACCGTTGGGCACAACAGAAAGCCGGATGGTATGACCGACTCCTGCAATCTTTTCTACTACATAGGTCCCTTGTGCGGCCGCCACATGGGCAAGCTTTATATCAGCCGCCACGTCGCCGATGGCATAAATTCCAGGTTCACTGGTTCTGAATTCTGAATCCACTTTCAGATGTCCATTCTCCATCTCAAGATTCACATCCTGTCCCATCAGTCCATGCAGACGAGGAGCCCGGCCGGCTGCCATGAGGACCTGTCCGGAACGAATGGTTTGTTCCTCTCCATTTACATCAAAGATACATGTCAGCCCTTGATTCGGTTCCTCACGGATCTCCTTAACCTTTGCCCTGCAATGAATCACGATTCCTTTTCTTTTAAGCTCTTCTTCCAGAGCCTGGGAGACCTCAGAGTCCATAGGCCCTAATAAATGGGCCTCGCTCTCCAGTATGGTCACATGGGAACAGAGGGCGCTGAAAATGGTGGCAAATTCCACCCCGATCACCCCTCCTCCAATGATCGTAAGCCGGTCGTAATTCCAGGTATCAGAAGCTAACAGGCGGTCACTGGTCAGCACCCCGGGAAGATCTGCTCCCGGAATCTTTAGGATCACCGGTTTTGCCCCGGTGGCAATGATGATGTGATCTGCCTGATAATAATCCTTGCCTTCCGGGCTGTTCACCTCTATGGTCCGCCCCCGGCGAATGGTGGCTGTCCCGCAAATAACGGTTATCCCGGCAGCCTTAACAAGCTCGTCCATCTCCTTGCGGTATGCCTTTACGGAACGTTTCTTATAATTCTGCATCTTTTTAAAATCAAAAGAAATGAAATCTGTGGATACTCCGAATTCATCGCTGTTTTGAAGAGATTCAAAGATACTGGAGGCATGAAGCAAAGCCTTTGTTGGAATGCAGCCTTTGTTAATACAGGTTCCTCCCAGTTTATCCTTCTCCACAATGGCGGTCTTAAGACCCAGACCGGCTGCTTTTAAAGCTGCCGTATAACCGCCCGGCCCTCCGCCGATCACAAGAATATCATAATGTTCAGCCATTTCAGCCCTCCTACCGGATCAACCCAAAATACAGGCAGGCATTTTTAATCCCCTCCTGATCAATAGGATCCGTAACGTAATCAGCCGCTTTCTTTAGTTCATCCATGGCGTTGCCCATGGCAATGCCCTTGCCTGCCATCTTTATGATATCATAGTCATTCATGCTGTCTCCAAAGGCTATTGTTTCCGCGAGAGGTATCTTATAATATTCGCAGAGCCTTATCAGCCCCATGGCTTTTGAAGCTTTCCGTTCCACCACGTCCGCTCCCCGTTTGTCGGCAAACATATGCACATGGATTTCCGGAAATACCTCTTCCATGGCTTTTGCGCCTGCTTCATCTCCAATATAGGCCATGGTCCTCACTTCCAGATCCATAAGTATTCCCGGATCCTTAAATCTTCTTCCGCATTCTCCCCAGAGATTTGCATCATGCCTTTCAACCACTTCCGGATGAACATAATAATCCCATTCCCCGACAGTAGTTCCCACGCTGTAAGGGGTTTTCTCCGTATAGGCCAGAATCTGCCTCAGCAGGTCCTTATCAAAGGTATGCTCATAAATGACCTTATCTCCCACGGTTACTTTTGTTCCATTGAGATGGATGATCGCCTCCGGCCTTACCACATCCCGAATAGCAGTGCTGAAAAGAGAATCCATATCTCTGCCCGTTGCCAGAACAATGGTATAATTTTCTCTCAGCTTTTCTATGGTTTCCAAAGCGCTGGCAGGAATTGTCCAGTCTTTATGGTCCAGCAGTGTCATATCTACATCAAAGCTTACAATTGGTTTCATCTATATTCACCTGTTTTTCTTCCTAAAATAATCGTCTCTTTATCATAATATATTAAATTTGAAAATTTTTCAAGAAATATACTTTACCAATTGGAAATTTTCTGCTATAATGTCATAGTGTCATGGGAACGGAGTATGGCGTAGCTTGGTAGCGCGCTCGGCTGGGGGCCGAGAGGTCGCAGGTTCAAATCCTGTTACTCCGACTGACAATTTACTTAAGAATGCCGGTTTGCCTTATTAATATAAGGTTCCCGGTATTTTTTTGTATCATAATTGCGCGTACTGCCTGCGCTTTTTTCTAACGATTTACGTCACAATTGGTTTATGAAATCAGGAGGTGTTTCTTATGAGTTACCATTATCTTGACATGGAACATTATCTGCGTAAGGATCAGTTTGACCTTTTCCGTAATCTCGCTTATCCATATGTAGGTATGACCGTAAATTTGGACATTACAAGTTTCATGAGCTACATAAAAGAAAAGAAGCTGCCCTTTTATTTGACTTTCCTTTACGCGACAGCCCAAACAGCCAACTCTATCCCGGAATTTCGCCGCCGTATTCAAGAAGACGTGATCATCGAATATGATCATTGCATTCCTTCCTATACCCTGGCGTTAGAAAATGAAAATTATTGTTACTGCACTGCAGACGACCGGCTGCCCTTTAACGCCTTTTTAGAGGATGGGAAACAGCGGCAGGAAAAGGCCAGACAGAGCCAGGTCCTATCAGACGGAAGAAACCAGAAACAGCTTTTTTTCTTTTCCAGCATTCCCTGGGTAAGCTACACTTCCATCATTCAGCCGGTTCCCATTCCTGCAGACAGCAATCCCCGTATTACCTGGGGAAAATATTTTAAATCAGAGGGAACTTTAAGAATACCGGTATCGGTCCTGGTTAATCATGCCCTTATGGATGGATTCCATATTTCTAAGTTTTTTATGGAACTTCAAAGCAGGTGTGACAACATGGATTGGCTGCTGTAAATTCTTCAAATTTATGGAAGAATTTCGCTTGCCTTTTTTCAGATTTTCAGTTACAATGCTCTCATGGAGACATAGCTCAGCTGGGAGAGCATCTGCTTGACGTGTAGAGGGTCGCAGGTTCGAGTCCTGTTGTCTCCATTAGCTGATATAGGGACGAAATTTAGGACAGTTTGATTGGACTGATTTGAATTTCGGCCCTATATTTATGTCAAAAACCTTGATATTATTAGGATTCCGGTTCAAAAGAAACTATGGTGCTTTCAACATTGTTTACTGCGTATACCGCCTTTAAGTGCTATCCATAGTCTACATGTATTTTCTCTAAGCCTGCTTGAAAAGGACTTTTCTCAATAGAACGTTCATTGCATCTGTGATATGATTTTAGCAAAAAGTTTAGATTTATATTGATACGCAATGGTAAAAGATATGGGGAGGCGCTTAAAATGAATGCATTTCTATTAATATCACCTATCTTTCTCATAAGGTTCGGCTTGCTAAAAATGATTAATAAAGATGCTTTAAGCCGTGCCGCTTTCTTTGCCCCATTAGTGGGCAGTGAAAAGGTTGCCTACCTTTTTTATCAGCTTTCAAATGCTTTTATTATCTTATATTCGATTTTTTTGAAAATCCAGACTAAACCTCCCCTGTTTTTTATGGCCTTATTTACCTACATCTTGGGCATCAGTATTCTTATAATTGCTACTGTTAACTTTGCAAAACCTGGCCAAAGCGGAATAAATACAAACGGAATATATAAGATTTCCCGAAACCCTATGTATGTAGGATATTTCATATACTTCTTAGGCTGTGTATTGTTAACACATTCTATACTACTGCTTATATCTCTGCTTGTTTTTCAAATATCTGCACACTGGATTATTCTTTCCGAAGAAAGATGGTGTGTCAACAAATTTGGGACAGAATATATAAACTATATGAATAAGGTTAAGCGGTACATTTAGTATACCTTATCCCTAAGACGGAGGATACATCATCGTGATATTTTAAACCATTTGGTTTGCTTTCATTTACAGACCACAGCCTATTTATATCAAAATGTGTGTGCGATATTCTTCCCTGCCGGCTTTGCTATGAAGTCCCCCTGACTAACGGCTCTTTCCTCATCATTTATGCGTAAAGTTCCGGTTCCGGAAAGGATCATAAAAAATTCTTCCTGCTGTGAATGGCTGTAAAATTTTGTACTATAAGCTTTAGGCGGAACATAATCAATATTAACGTAAATTTTTTGACTCCCTGCGGCCTCTCCCAATGACTTTGTAGTTAAACCAACAGCATCATGCCAAATAAATTGTTCAGATAAATTACTTGTGTTTTTGATATCCATATAATCTCTCCATTCACACCTATAATCATTCCATGTAAACAGGATACTATATATTTTACCAACTATCAATATTAAGTGCTTAACGTATCATTTTCTTTCATAAACTCTTTACAGATCCATCAAACTCCCGGCATGAACTCCCCGATCTTGTCGGCTCCTCCCCCTTTTAGAAAAAGGAATTCCTGTAACTTTCCTGCAACGACTATGTATATAATTTATTTAATTTCATGATTTTTCCTCTTTCCAGAAATACACTCAATATGTATGTGCTACTTAACTCGTCTCCTGATTTCTATGTACACATGAGCCTATTGGATCTCTCAGCCGCAGATGTTATATGCTCTAAGTGACTTCTTAATCAGGATTTTTGTCATAACAAGTGAGAAAACTTAAAACATTTTTAACGCCGGAGGTGGCAGACAAAAAGAAACAACAGTGGATAGTTGACGAGGTCACCGCTGCTGCTGTACACCGAATATTTACCCTTACTATGAAAGTTATGGACCTTATCAAATTCAACGATTATGTCAGAGAAACAAATTGAGATACCGTCTGTACATATGGCTCGGCATGGCAAAGGGCGTGTTTATATCTGATTGTGACTTGCCTAAGGCTGCTTCAAATATGTAATTGATAAAAATGAGTAAGCTGTGTACTACCTTGCCTTGTTTGCTAAGGATGTTCCCATGTTGAGGCAACGGTATGATAAAAGGAAAATGTATGATATAATAAGTTCACTTTAAAAAGCAGGAGGGAAACAATATGATAATAAAAAATGACAAGCAATTCAATATGTTCCCCTCGCATGATGGGTTGAGAAAATATATTTTGTATTACAACATTGTATTTCCAGAGAAAGATACATTCATGCCACAATATACACTGATGCCTAACGCATGCGGAACATTGTCGCTTGCTTTCAATGGAACGTCAATAATTGCCGAGTTGTGGGGAGCATCTGCAACTCCTGTTTTGTTAGGAGCAGAGCCAAATAGCTATCATGTCCTGCTACTTGTCCAGCTTTCGCCCTATGGTTTGTATCAAATTACACGTCAGAGCCAAGCGGAATTTACTGACAAACGTCTTTCGTTAGCAGATATTGACAATGAACTTTTTAATTCGTTGTATCAAGCTTTTGTAACATCAAAAACTGTAATAGATTTAGTGAATACTTGCGATAGGATTTTATATAGACGTATGGAAAAGTGCGTTATTTCGGATTCTTTATTGCTGGCAACCAAAGTGATTTCTGATAGTAATGGACGAGTACAAGTGAATGAGGTTGCAAGACAATCCAATTATAGTGAACGTCAGTTAAACCGTTTATTTCTTACTCAAATCGGAATGAATATAAAAAACTATGCCCGCATAACTCGCTTTAATTATGTGTTAAGGCATATCCAAAAATCACCTTGCCTCTTTGCAGCATTGTCGCAACAAGCAGGATATTTCGATCAAGCCCATTTTGATAAAGATTTTAAGTCCATTAGTGGCGTTACCCCTGAAGCATATTTGAAAACCATGTCGGATTTTTACTATGACGGAAGTGAAATATTTAATACAATATCCTCAAAGGAGGAAAGAGAAGATGAAATATCAAGGTTGTCTTTTAGCGGTTAGTGATATCGCTACTTCAAAGCATTTTTATGAAAAAATTCTTCACCAAAACGTTGTAATGGATCTTGGCGTGCATGTAACATTTGAGGGCTTTTCTCTACAACAGGGATATGCCGAACTCGTTGGTTTATCAGCCAATAGCGTTAATGAACCGTCACATAATTTTCAAGTCTACTTCGAAGTAGAAGACTTAGACAAAGTGTACGCAGAAATGAAAAGCATATCCGGCTTACAATGGGTACATGAAATAAGGGAATACCCATGGGGTCAACGTGATATTCGTGTGTATGATCCGGACAAGCATATTGTAGAAATTGCAGAGGATATGGGAACTGTTATTAAGCGTTTTTTTAGTCGAGACATGTCAGCGGTAGAAATTGCCAAACGTACCATGTTCCCTATGGAAGTCGTAAAACAGTATGCGTCATAGTCAAATTTGAGCCAATCAAATAAATAAGGGATATGACGCACAAACGATAAAAAGCCATCATGTAATAGACATTCTTGTGCACTGATATGTGACACATGGTGACTTATTAGTGCCAATAAAATCCAAATAATAAGGAGAATGCCTATGAACTGGGAGCCATGGACAGGTTGTTATCAAATCAGTGATGGTTGCACAAATTGTTATTTTTATGGGCCACATGCGAAGCGTTACGGTCATAATACGATTCAAAAGACAGATAAATTCGACTGGCCAATCAGGATTGATGCCAAAGGGGAATACCGAATAAAGGGAGATAAAATTCTTGCAACTTGTTTTGCAACTGACTTTTTTCTTCCTGAAGCAGATGAATGGCGTAAGGAAGTTTGGACTATTATCAAGGAAAGAACAGATATAGACTTTTTAATTTTGACAAAACGGATTGACCGTTTCCTTGTATCGCTTCCATCCGATTGGGGTACAGGATATGATAACGTTAATATTGGGTGTACTGTCGAAAACCAAGAACAAGCTGATTATCGACTTCCGTTATTTTTATCTTACCCGATAAAACGACGCTTCATAGCCTGCGCACCGCTTTTAGAAATGATAGATTTATCACCTTATCTTTACGGTGTAGACCATGTTACAGTCGGGGGAGAGACAGGGCGTGAAGCTCGTATTTGTGATTATGACTGGGTATTTTACATTCGTGAACAATGCGTGAAAGCAAACATAACATTTTGGTTCAAAAATACCGGGACACTTTTCATACGGGATGGAATAGTGAAAAGAATAAATCCATTTAAGCAGACTAGTATAGCAAAAGACCTTGGTATAAATATTTCAGATGGTAAAAGGTTGTTTTGATTTCCAGATAGTCCATAGACCTGATACGATAAAGTATGCTGACCAGATAATTGTTATGGGCAGTATCGATGCTATCGGCTCTTTTTATTTTAATTCTGCAGCAAACTAAAACGATTAGGAGACGTTACAATGCCATGTTCATGATGATTTAAACTCATCAACAAGATTTCATTAAGAGAGTGTTTCTTTCTCTATGCGCTAGATGACAATGGGCTATTGGGAAATTGGGTTGCACTGTGGCTGCTCCAAATATGCTGTGCGAGATTCCATTGAGCCAGTACGAAAAAAATATCGTGATTTTTACAAAAGCAGCCCCACAAAACGTATTTTTGTGGCTAAACAGTGAGTAGCAATTTTGCTTCATCACAAACCCAAGAGGACAGACGATTTTTTCGCCTGTTTTCTTTCCATTTCAAGGAGGTCTAGTCTATGAAAATTATTAAACTGAGAAAGTATTACTACCCCATTTACAAAACAGACATGTTTCTGGTATAACAAAGAAATACTTCTTCATCAGGACTACTCCTTAAGAATTCCCCCGCCCCACTCATCTGAATGTTATGAAAGACTTTTTAAAACATTGGTTATAGACTACAATGAACAATCAAATCTGTATTTAATTATTTAAAAAAGACCCCAAACATTTTCCATCACTCCTTGATACCACATATAGTAAGTGATATAATGTCTTTATCACAAATACAGGAGGTAACGCTTATGGACTTCACATATAATTCAAACCAAATCGCTCTCTATCATTCCGATAATAACTTACTCGCCGAAGTCACTTTTCCAACAGTTGACCAGAATACGGTAAATATCAATCACACCTTTGTAGATGATTCTCTTAGAGGCCAGGGTGTGGCAGGACAACTTATGGAAGCTGCAGCAAAACAATTACGTTCTGAAAATAAAAAAGCTATTCTGACATGCACCTATGCTGTCAAATGGTTTGAAAAACATCCTGAATACAATGATTTGGTGAAATAGTCCTCCCGCGGCTATTTCACCCTCAAATCTTTCCTTTCATTCTATCCCTCACTGTCTTTTTCCAGCTGTTCTATCTTTTCATTCTCAAAAAATACCAGTGTACTTAACCCATTAACTGATGTAAGATATTTATAAATGCTAAAGGGGTACATATGATGCTAAATTCAAATAACAAGAACAATGCATACCAGGACTATCCGGCTCTGGCAGTCAGTCTGGGCCTGATATTCGGGGCAGTAATAAACAATTTGGGAATAGGATTCATAATGGGGATATCTTTAAGCTTTTTGTTAAGCAAAGGCTGCTTTCAAAGCCGTTAGATTTTACATACAACATAGAATAATTTTCTCCGCCACACACTTATTTTTTATACCCACCACCTTAAAATACAATGCAAATTAAACATTAATAAGCATAATTTCAAATAATTCCTTAATCCGCGTCACAAAACCTATTTATTCCCGTTATTATATATGTAACATCATACGGGCGGAAGTTCTCCTTTGCTCTGCTTCCGCCCTTCCCTTGATATACGTACTTTCAGCTTGTTCACATATTTTGTATAAATACATATATTATTATTACAGAACGACTTATCGAAGCAGCGGCAGAAAGAAGCAATAACAACTCTCAGCCGCCGCCTCACCAATGACAGATAACTCATTTTTGTTATGTCTTCTTTTCTTCTGCTTCATATAAGAAGTCCTGTAAAACTGCCCGATCATAAATATGAAACCTCAAAGGAGTGGAAACCATGGCATCTGGTTTCCACCCCTTTTTAAGAATTAATCCGACTTTCTTTTTGTATTGGGACCCATGCCTTCCCGACGGGAATTATGAGTCTGATTCTGGTTCTCAGGCTTTCCTTTTTCTGATGTGTTGTGATACATTTCATTTTTATTTTTTGGGGAAAGCTTTTCCTGGCTGTTCTTCTCCATTTCCATCACCTCACCAATAGTATGTTCCAGGTGTATAAGATTTATGTAAAAACAGTATTTACACGCATAATACATTCTGCGGCTGCGCATTATAAAAATGAGGTGATGAACATGTCATATATAGCTCCCGCAGTCCAGGCCAAATTCGAGACTCTTTCCATCGACTTAAAAAATGAAATCCTGGAGCGAAACGTACAAATTAACACCATTTACGATTTAATCCGTGTTTTGGAGGAAATTGTGAACAACGGAAGCAAATGATTTTCCTAAAAAACAGTCACAAGCCGGGATTGGCCTTATGGCTGTTTTTTTAATACAAGATCCAAAGATCTTTCAATAGAAAAGAGGCCGGACCCAGACGGTCCGACCATTAAAAATGTAAAAAATAATTATCTCCAACATCCGTAAGAGGACTTGCACTGACGTCCACTGTTTGTGGTTGCGCCCTTGGTTTTGGAGCAGGAGCTGTTGTTCTTACCGCTGGAACAGGTGCTGTTCTTGCTGGTGCCGCAGTTGCTGCCGGAACAGGCAGCACCCTTTGTGCCGGTTGAACAGTTGGAACCATTGGTGCAGGTGGTACCGTTGCTGCAGCTATTACCGTTGCCGCAGCCAAACTTGCTTAAAATGCTGTTGATATCCCCAGACTGTCCAAAGCAGTTTGAAATGGTATAGTAATTGCCTGATGACACCGGACAGGTTGCTGCCTGAGCGGTCATTGGAACACCTGCTACAGTAAGTACGGTTGCTGCTGCTAAAACGAATACTGGTAATTTTCTCATGGTAATATCCTCCTTATTTGTTACATAATTATTACATTTCTGTTACAAAACGTATCATAACATACAGGAAATGGAATTACACTAGGAGAAAAATGGCAATTATCCTCTATTTTCCAGCTGGTATTCATTGACAGCTAATTTTAAGGCTCCCATGATGCCCTGATTATCATTTAAGCTGGGAAGAACGATGTAATTCTCTATATCTTCAAGCTCTTTTGTCCTGATATATCCAGCCAGCTGGCGCTTCACTTCTTCTCTTACCAAAGGTATCATGTGTTCCTGATGCATGACTCCTCCTCCCAGAATAATGCGCTGGGGAGAAAGAACCATGATATAATCCACAAGCGCCTGAGCGATGTAATAGGCCTCTAATTCCCACACTTCCTTTTGGTCCGCCAGCTCTGCCCCCTTCTTTCCCCACCGGGCTTCTATGGCAGGACCGGAGGCAAGGCCTTCCAGGCATGTCTTGTGATAAGGGCATTTTCCTTCATAGTTATCATCCGGATGCTTAGACAGCAGCAAGTGCCCACCTTCCGGGTGAAGCATTCCGTGAAGCAGCGTTCCATTGGTAATGATCCCTGCTCCAACGCCGGTGCCGATGGTAATATACATACTGTTTTCAAGGCCCTTTGTAATCCCCCAGGTGGCTTCTCCCAGAGCAGATCCATTTACATCTGTATCAAATCCAACCGGAACCTTAAGGGCTTCTTTTAAGACTCCTACGATGTTATAATTGGCCCAGGCAAGCTTTGGCGTGGTGGTGATATAACCATAGGTCTTTGAGCTCCTGTTTAAGTCAATAGGGCCGAAGCAGCCGATTCCCAGGGCTTCTATTTCCTTATCCTTAAAATACCCGATCAGCTTTGGCATGGTGATTTCCGGTGTCTCTGTAGGTATGGAAACGCGTTCAAAAATTTCACCGTTTTCATTGCCTATAGCACAAACCATCTTTGTTCCGCCTGCCTCTAATGCTCCAAGTCTCATATTCATTTGCCTCCTTTTACTCTGGGTTGGAACAGATGATAGACATCTTTCCTTCAAATCTGCACTCTCCGCTTTTTACCGGTACGATGAAATGCTGCCCTGCCTCCAGGGGAATCCCGTTTACTGAGCCTTTTCCGCTTATAACGCTTACATTGGTAAAATATTTTCCGAACTCCTTTGTAAAGACGCCGTCAATATCATATTTATCTACTGAGTAAAACTGGCAGGTCACTAAATGGGTGTGCACTGCACCTGGTACTTTTTCTGTTTCCGGATCAGCCTGTTCTTCCTTAAATGGCGCCCTTATATTGGCAATGCTCTGCTCCACATGAAGCTGCCTTGGTTTTCCATTGGACAAACGGTCATAATCATATACGCGGTACGTAATATCGCTGCTTTGCTGGGTCTCCAGTACCAGAGTACCTCCCTTGATTGCATGAACGCAGCCAGGATCGATTTGGAAAAAGTCTCCTTTTTTGATTGGAACGGTCCTGACAAACTCCTTCCACCGGTGATCCCGTATCATGGCTTCCATCTCTTCCCGGTCCTTGGCATGATGGCCGATTGCAATCTCGGTTCCAGGCTCACAGTCCAGAATATACCAGCACTCTGTCTTTCCCAGGGAACCATTTTCATGAATTTTCGCATAGCTGTCGTCGGGATGGACCTGAATGCTTAAATCCTTCTTTGCATCAATGATCTTGATCAGAAGGGGAAACTTGTCTCCGGGATAATTCCCGAACAGCTCAGGCGACTCTTCCCACAGGCTGCTAAGCCGTCTGCCGTCATATATTCCTCCCGCAACTTGACATTCCCCGTTCTCATGGGCGCTGATCGCCCAGCATTCTCCGGTTGTATCGCTTGGTATCTCATAGCCAAATACATCCCGAAGTCTGGTGCCTCCCCAGATGGCCTCCATAAACACAGGCTCCAGAAACAAAAGTTCCATCTGTCTTCCTCCTTATGTAGTGATTTATGACCACTGCCTATATTTTACCTGAATAAACGAAAAAGGAAAAGAGGTATTTCTACTTTTTCTCAGAAATGCCAGAATCAGAAACAAAGGATCAGCAGGGCAGCAATGGGGTTTCCCAGAAATGAAAAAAGTGCCGGAATGTCCGTTATCCGGATCATTCTGACACTCTTCTTTCTATTCTCACTGGGAGTCTTTTCCGTATACCTCAATCTGGGTGAGGGCCGGGAATGGGGAAGGATCGTCCGCTTTTATCAGATCACTTATTTTCACCCATGTGATATTCTTTCTTTCCAGGGAAAACAGGTGAGGCTTCACGCTCTTTTCCATTTCCACTATCTCTTCCGTTCCGTCGGAAAACGTAAGCTTTGCCTTTACCCACCAGTTATCATGGGGGAAATCTGCACGTGTATATAAAACAATCTTATTAAAATCTACAGGGCGGCCAAAGTCCAGGGTCATTTCCGCATCATCCTGACGGTTGATTCCCCATGACTCATAGGGCCATGCTCCGTGGGATTCGTTGGCGAGAACGCCGTCAATGGCATTGCGCGCCGCAAACACCGCTTCTCCCCTGGTTTCCACGTTGGCGAAGGCATGAGGGAAACAGCCCGTATCACCGTGCTGGTCCATGACATTCTTTGCCAGGTTCCTGTAAATGCCTGCTTCATGGTCAAAAGCTTCCCGTATGGTCAGATAATGACGCTCTCCTGTAAAGGCCTGCGGATTATAGGAAATCTTTTTCTCTCCAAATGGTATGGTATAAACTACTTCCGTCTTTGTCAGATAGACAAAGGACTCATCCATGCAGTCATCAATGCGTACTGCATAATGAGTATCTGGTTTGTCTGTTGTGAATACAATGGTATCTCCTTCTTCGTATTCTCCTTCAAACACGAGGATTGCCTGATCCTCTCCCAATACGGATGCCTTTACCCCGCCATTCTGGTTTCTTACAGCTATTGATACATTCGCCATGATCAGTCCTCCTGCTCTTCCTGCTCAAAATAGTCTTTATATTCTACTTCTATCTGATACTTCATTCTCTGCATGCTGTAACACAGATGTTCTCTGAGGGACCGCTCCAGGCCTTCGATGTCTTTTTTCTCCAGCAGTTCAAAAAGCTCTGTGTGCTCTCTGATGATTCTGGTAAAATCCGTCTCGGTTACAAAGTCAAGCATACGAAATCTTGTATAATGTAACTGTTGGGCCTGTATCATATCCCAAAGCTTCTGTTTGCCGGTAGCCTGATACCAGATCGCATGCATCTGGGCATCCATACGGTAAAACTGCTCCGGTTCAAATCCTTTTTCCTGAATCAGAGCCTGCTGCTTGCGGATCAGATACCGGACTTCCTCCATCCAGAGAGGCGTCGCCATATTCATAAAATCCCGCATTACCATGGTTTCCACCGCAACACGCATGTATATCATCTGTTTAATAGTATCCAGATTCAAAAGCGTTACCTGTGTGCCGGAATATGGCACCGAGTTGACAAAGCCCTGCTCCTGAAGCCTTCTCACCGCTTCCCTGACAGGCGTCCGGGATACGCCAAACCGTTCACAGATTTCATTCTCGCTGATGATATGTCCGGGCTTTAATTCCAGGTCCAGAATCTCCTGCTTTAACGTCTCAAACACCAATTCACCGCGGTTTTTATAGGTTTTGGTCTTTCCTTCCATTGAACCCTCTCCGTCTTCTATATTAGACCTGTTAAAAAATATGCCATGACCTCCGCCCTGAAAGCAGACATCATGGTCATATTTTTTAGCACCAGGGCCGGCTCATGAAAAGGGCCGGACCTGAATGTTGAACTCTGACTGTTACTGCGGCTGTTTGCCAATGTAAGCTAAGATACCGCCGTCCACGTACAGAATATGTCCGTTGACAAAGTTGGAAGCGTCAGAGGAAAGGAATACAGCCGGACCTGAGAGATCCTCTGCTTCTCCCCAGCGTCCTGCCGGAGTCTTAGAGATAATAAACTGGTCAAATGGATGTCTGGAACCATCTGCCTGAGTCTCACGCAGCGGTGCGGTCTGTGGGGTAGCGATGTAGCCAGGTCCAATGCCGTTGCACTGAATGTTGAATTCACCGTACTCAGATGCAATGTTCTTGGTCAGCATCTTAAGTCCGCCCTTTGCTGCCGCATATGCGGATACGGTCTCACGGCCAAGCTCGGACATCATGGAGCAGATGTTGATGATCTTTCCGTGTCCTTTTTTGATCATAGACGGAATAACTGCCTTAGCAACAATAAACGGAGCGTTCAAATCTACGTCAATTACCTGTCTGAACTGTTCAGCGGTCATATCGCACATAGGAATACGCTTGATAATACCAGCATTGTTTACCAGGATGTCGATCACGCCGACCTCCTTCTCGATCTGAGCTACCATAGCGTTTACGGCGTTTTCATCGGTAACGTCACATACGTAACCATGAGCTTTGATTCCCTCTTCCTTATATGCGTCAATTCCCTTATCAACTAATTCCTGCTTGATATCATTAAAAACAATGGTTGCGCCTGCTGCTGCAAGACCTTTTGCAATGGCAAATCCAATGCCATAGGAAGCGCCTGTGACTAATGCAACTTTTCCATCAAGGGAAAACTGGTTTGCTAAATTCATGATTAATCTCTCCTTTGCTTATTTTTTGGGGTCAGTTATCTCATCATTTCCGTGTTTTGAAATGTATTCAAACTATAAAATTTGTATACAAATCTAACACCTTGTATATATGCTAGCATATCCCCTCTCTTTTTTCAATGTACATATTCAACAAACAATAACACTTTTATTTATCTATAATTTTTCCAGGAAAATTTCCTGTTTAAATATTTATCTGTTTTCTTAGCTTCTGCGGCATTGGCCCAATAAATGTGTAGGCATATTTATCCGGCTCATTGCTGGCAGAAGTCAAAAACCCCGGCTTTCTGAAAGAAAACCGGGATTTTATCATGGATCCTGCTCACTATGTATGTCCGGCTTCTGATTTCAGTCTTCCAAAATCATCATTTTCCGGTTTTTAAATTCCTGGATTTTTCCCTCATTCCAGTCATGTACGGGACGGTAATATCCGGCAATCCTGCTGTATACGTCTGTCTGTTTCCCACATTTGGGGCAGATTTCCTCTCTTCCGGTAAGATACCCGCAGGTCTGGCAGATAGAATACACCGGTGTAAAGGTCATATATGGAATATCATAATGTTCCGCCATTTTCCTCAAAGAATTTCGGACTCTCTTCCAGTCCTTTGCTTCCTCTTCCATATAAACGGAAAATACGGTGCCCGCCGTATAAAGGGGCTGGACTGCATTCTGGTTTTCAAGGGCTTCTCTAAGTGTTCCTCCAAAATCAGAGGAAAGCTTGGTGCTGTTGGTATAATAAGAGATATCTCCCGCCTTTCCTCCTGTCTTAATCTCCGGAAATTCCTTCTTATCGATCATTGCCAGACGGTAGGCCGCCGACTCCGCCGGAGTCGCTTCTAAGCAGTACAAATTCCCGTACTCCAGCTGATAGCCAACCAGCTTCTCCCTTAAATGCTTCAGCACATCCGCTGCAAAATCCCTTGTCCTTTTGGATTCCATTCCGGATTTTAGCCAGGAAGCATTAAGACCCGCCTCGTTCATTCCAATAACGCCTATAGAAGAAAAATAGTTTTCCAGGTCTTCCAGATAACAGGCCGTATAAGGATAAAGCCCTTTCTTTAAAAGCCTGCCTATCACATCCCGTTTAATCTTCAAGGACCTGGCTGCAATATCCGCCACCTGGTCCAGACGTTTGTAAAAATCTGATTCATCGGAAGATAAAAAGCCGATTCGGGAAAGATTTATGGTTACCACACCAATGGACCCGGTATTTTCCCCATATCCGAAGAATCCTCCTGCCTTATTGCGCAGCCTTGTAAGATCCGGGACAACGCCATGATAGGAGATCCTTACATCTCCCGGTACCTGGCTGCCCCTGATATAATTGGAAAAATAAGGCGTTCCATAGTGGGAGGCAAGTGTAAACAAAAGGCGGTTATTCTCTGTATCTGACCAGTCAAAATCCTCAGACACACCATATACGGGAATTGGATACTGAAATCCCATGCCGCCTGCATCTCCGGCCAGCATAGTCTCCAGAAACGCACGGTTTATCATATCCATCTCAGTCTGGCAGTCCCCATAGGTAAAGTCCATCCGCTTACCGCCCACAATGGCCTTTTCCTCTCTCATATCCTCAGGAACCGTTAAATCCAGGGAAATATGGGAAAATGGTGCCTGGGTTCCCCAGCGGCTTGGAGTGTTCACTCCAAACACAAATGCTTCCATGCATTTTTTAACCTTGTCATAAGCAAGGCCATCAGCCCTGACAAAAGGCGCCAGGTATGTGTCAAAGGATGAGAAGGACTGGGAAGCAGCCCATTCATTCTGCATGATTCCGAGAAAATTAACCATCTGATTGCACAGGGTAGCCAGATGCTTTGCAGGAGAGGCCGTAATTTTTCCCGTAATTCCTCCCAGGCCGTCAAGCAGAAGCTTTTTTAAAGACCACCCGCAGCTGTATCCTGTCAGCATAGAAAGGTCATGGATATGGATATCACCCCTGTTATAAGCATCTGCGATCTCCTTATCGTAAATTTCGGAAAGCCAGTAGTTTTCCGTCACAGCTCCGGAATTGTTAAGGATCAGGCCGCCCACAGAATAGGTCACCGTGGAATTTTCCTTTACACGCCAGTCTTCTACCTTTACGTAATTATCCACCACATCCTTATAGTCAAGAGTGGTGGCTCCAAGGCTCCTGATCTTTTCTCTCTGCTTCCGGTACAGGATATACGCCTTTGCCACAACCGTATATCCGGTCTCCTCCAGCACCTTTTCCACGCTGTCCTGGATATCCTCCACAGGGACCTGGTCTTCCCTGACCTTATCCTTAAAATCAGAAGCCACCCGTAAGGCCAGCAATTCCACAATGCTGTCCGTATAATACTTTTCGGTAGCAGTAAATGCCTTTTTCATAGCTTCCTTGACCTTTGATAAATCAAAGTCCGCTTCAGCACCATCCCTTTTTATAACCTTTAACATGTTAGTCCTTCTCCTTCAAATCCTATTTGACCTGATAGATCATGATACGGTCCCTGCTATGTAATTCCTGCTGGAAATATCCGTTTTCCCCATTTACTTCCAATACCACCTGTCCGGTCACATTTTTAAAATCCAATCCGGAATATTCCAGCATGTCCATCAGATAATATGGCTGGTGATCCGGCTTTAAGGGAAGGGTCAGAGGTCTGTCATTTAAAAAGAACGTGATCTTTCCCTTGCTTTCACCGCTCTCTTCTACTTCTCCATTCCCTGCCTGGGGAGCTAGGACTGTTGGAGCCGTATTAAGAAAGCTTAAATTGGTTTCCTCCTGTCTCTCAACTCCGGGATTCTTTTCTTGCTCTTCCTTTGCTTGGGCTGCTGTGCTTTCTATAATAATGCTGTCACCGAATTTCAGAGGTACATCCTCCTTCACCTCTTCACCGTTTACCAGTACTTTGTTCCCTTCTGAAAGCTCTGCCACATCGGAAAGCATAGCAGAAGCGTTCTTTCCACGGCTGGCAGGCACAAATACGATCCAGTCCTCTGTATTTACCGGATCAGAAAGCTGTGTTTCTTCTCCATTGAGTTTTAATACAGACGGCTCTGCTTTCTCCCCATAAAAAACCGTTCTTTTTCCATTGACACTTACTACCAGATTCTGGCCGGAATGACCGATCATATCTTGATAATTGTAGCCATTCATCATCAGAACATCCATTACGGTAAAGCTTCCGCTCCGGAAAAGCTTTGCCGGCCTGTCATTTAAAGTGATTCGGAAACTGTCATTAACGATACTGAAGCCTGCGGATATGACGATTCCAAGAGGAGTGGCAAATTCCGGATTCTCAAGGTCATACTCGTCTGAATAGGCATTGATCTTAAAATTGTTTCCTGCAATGGCGACCCGTTTCGGGTCAATGTTCAAATGCTCTACGATCCCTTCCTTTAAACCGGAGAGCCTGCTTCCTCCCCCAGCCAGAAAGACCGCCGACGGCACCCCGCCGTTTACCTCCAGGATTTTTGCTGATATCTCCTCGCAAAGCCTGGAGGATGCTTCCTTGATGCATTCAAAGATGGATTCCCGTGTAATGATTTGTTCAAATCCCAGAATATCCGTGAAATGAAGCTCCGCCTCCTGGTCAATCTCTGATTTGATTTTTTCTGCGGTATCAAAATCCACCAGATACTCCTTCATAATGGTCTCGGTGATCTCATCTCCGGCAAGAATTGCCATGGTATAGCCGGTCACGCAGCCATCCCTGCAGACCGCAATATCAGAGGTTCCTGCTCCGATGTCCACCATTGCCAGGTTTAAGAGGCGGATATTCTGAGGAATCGCTGCATTGATCGCTGCAATAGGCTCTAAGGTAAGGCTTGACACCTCCAAATCGATTTTGTGCATGGCCGCATAAAGGCTTTCCACTACCTCTGTGGGAAGGAAGGTGGCAATAATGTCAGCTTTTAAGACCCGTCCATGATGGTCGATCAGATTGGATATCATGTAGTTGTCCAGATAATAGCGGCTTACCGTATAACCAACCAGGTAAAACTGCCGGTCTGTTTCCCTGCCTTCTCTATTCATAAACATTTTTTCTGCTTCGCTGATTGCACCTGCCTCTAAGCGGCTGACGGATTCCGCATCGATCTTCTGAGGCCTGGGAAGCTCCATCTCATAGGTCACGCTTTCAGTCCGCAGCGCTCTTCCGGCAGCAGCTACACTGACCTTATCAAGCCTGCACCCCAGCTTTTTCTCCAGCCTGTCCTTGACCTGGCCTGCGATCTTTGCCACCTGGTCGATATCCTCGATCTGGCCGTCAATCATCGCCCGTTTTGTGTGCTCGGCTCTCTCTATGGCAACGATATGAATTCTGTCCCCATCAGGCATGCCCACCATGCCGATGATGCTCCGGGTTCCAATATCCAGAGCAAAAACAGCCTGATCCGGAAGTGCGTCTGTCAAAATACTATGTCTGTTATCCATAAATAATGCCCCATTCTCTTGTATATTTGTCTATTATTCTACTAGTATAAACAGCCTCCGTCAATCGAATAAAGGAAATTTTTGCGGAAAAACCACGTAAATTGCCGCAGAAAAACAGGCCGCAGCTTAAAGATTTACGCTGCGGCCTGTTTTCATCAGCACGGATTTCTAATATCAAAGCTTGGATTGAATGCGTAGAAATTCCTGCTGTCCAAATTATCCTGGGTGATTCTTAAAGCTTCCCCAAATCTCTGGAAATGAACGATTTCCCGTTCTCTCAAAAAACGAATCGGATCACATACTTCAGGATCTGTTACAACACGAAGAATGTTGTCGTAAGTACTCCTTGCCTTCTGCTCTGCCGCCATATCCTCTACAAGGTCAGTGATGGGATCTCCCTTTGACTGGAATTGGTTGGCATTAAAGGGGACCCCGCCTGCAGACTGCGGCCAAATTCCTGTGGTGTGGTCAATGTAGTAAGGGCCAAAGCCTGATTCCACCACCTGCTCCGGCGTTAAGTTTCTTGTCAGCTGGTGAACAATGGTCGCTACGATTTCTAAGTGAGCTAATTCTTCCGTTCCAATATCCGTCAAAAGTCCTTTACATTCCTTATAAGGCATGGCATAGCGTTGGGAAAGATAACGCATGGAGGCGCCCATTTCTCCATCAGGTCCTCCTTAAGTCAGAAACAGATAACCAGATTCCATACCTTTCCTTAAGCTCATAATTAAACCCATTTACCCATATATTATAGAAACCTTCCTTTTATGAGGCTCCCATGCAGACAATCTCTAAAAAAACGCTGACAGATATTATGCGCTACAACGGGATCACCGTTTTTACCTATACAATCCATTATCCCCATTTCACCACAACATGCAGCTCCACCTCTGCCCAGAGCATCAATGAGTTTTATGAATTCCGGTCCAGACAGGCTGAGAACTACTGCCGCACCGTGCTTTACCCACAGGCCGTTGATAAAGCAATGTTCGTACAAAAAAATCAGTTTCCCTTTAACAGCCATGAATTTTTATCAGTCTATCGGATCACATACAATAACGACTGCACCACCAGCCTCTTTACCGATCAGTACTCTTATCTTGGAGGCGCCCATGGAACTACAACCCGGGACTCCCAAACATGGGACTTTTGCACCGGAAAACAGCTGGGGCTCATTGATTTCTTCCCTGGCAATCCTCAATTTACGGATTACATTTTCAAAGGAATCCAGCAGCAGATAGAAGAAGAGATGAAAACAACCCCTTCCCAATATTTTGATGACTATGCAGCGCTCCTGCGGGGTAATTTTAACATCAATGGATTTTTTACCAAACCATCGGGAATTGTCATCTACTATCAGCAGTACGATATCGCTCCCTATGTAAGGGGAATCCCGGAATTTTTCTTTCCTTTTCAGGACTGCAATCCAAATGCCTGATCTTGATTTGTATCCTGGCCGGTCCCAGGTTCCGGCCAGGTTGTTCCCCCATCTAGCCGGCTCCCTCCATATTTGGCCTGTCCTCTCCCTCCGTTATCAGCCTGAAGAGGTTATTCTTCTAAATCCCATGGATTCCATCATCTTATCCTGGATCATCAATGCAATTTCCTTACGCTTTTCCTCTGGCAGAGAATCCATAAGAACATTTTTGCCGTCAATTTCCACGTAATTTTCAATCATTGGTTTTTTGTTCATATTTCCATCTCCTCCCTGGTAAAATGTATGTGACACGGATTGTACTTGTTTCCTGATGTTTTCCAAGTACAGCCGGAAAGAGGGGATGGATTTTGAAAAAAAATGAAACACCGGAAATCGGGGCCGCTTACATTCGCGTCAGCACCAATGACCAGACGGAGCTTTCTCCCCATGCACAGCTTAGAGAAATAAAAAAGGCAGCAAAAGCAGATGGGATCTTTATCCCGGAAAAATTTATATTTATTGAAGAAAAGGGGGTCAGCGGCCGCCGTGCCGACAACCGGAAGGAATTCCAGAAAATGATTTCCATGGCCAAATCACAGCCCTCTCCCTTTCAGTATCTCTATCTCTGGAAGTTTTCCCGTTTTGCAAGAAATCAGGAAGAGAGCATGTTTTATAAAAGCGTTCTCCGGAAAAAGTGCGGCGTGACCATTAAAAGCGTATCCGAGCCCATTATGGAAGGCATGTTCGGCCGTCTCATTGAAAGTATCATCGAATGGTTTGATGAATACTATTCCATCAACTTATCCGGGGAAGTCACCAGAGGCATGACGGAAAAAGCTTTAAGGGAAGGCTATCAGGCCTCCCCTTGCCTGGGATACCGTGCGGTGGGAGAAGGAAAGCCTTTTCTCATTTATGATGAAGAATATAAGATCGTGGAATATATCCACCAGTCCTATTATAATGGCATGGATCTGTCTGCCATCGCAAGGAGTGCCAATGAACTGGGGTTTTTAACCAAAAGAGGAAACAGGTTCGACCGCAGGGCGGTTGAACGCATTTTAAAAAACCAGTTTTATGACGGGATCGTTACCTGGAAAGATATCTCCTTTCATGGACAGCACGAGACCAGAGAAATGGTGACATCGGTTTTTAAGGACAATCAGATGCGGCTGCAAAGAGAATACAGGCCCGGGAAACGCCGGGAAGTGTCCGATTGTAAACATTGGGCCTCCGGCCTCCTAAAATGCGGGTACTGTGGTGCAAGCCTTGTATTTAACAAGGCCCCGGATACGAACCGCCATCCCAGCTATTTCCAGTGCTGGCGTTATGCCAAGGGATTTCATAGGGAATCCTGCAGCATTACCGCAAAAAAAATAGAGGGCCTTATTATAGAATCTCTCCGCAATGCTCTTACAGCCGAAGATATGAAATACAGTTATGTAAGAAAGCCTGTTTCCGGAACATCTGATGAAAAGGAAAATATACAGGCAGCGCTCTCAAGGATTGATCATAAAAAACAGCGGATAAAAGACGCTTATGAAAATGGAATTGATACACTGGAAGAATACAAAGCCGGAAAAACGCGCCTTGAAAAAGAACAGGAAGAACTTGAGAACCGTTTAACTGATTTAAACAGCTGCCCTGGCCGTGACAAGGCCGCTGATAAGATCCAGCTGGCAGCCCGGATCCAAAAGGCCTGTGACATCATCTCCGATCCAGCTGTAAGTAACGAAATAAAAGGAAATGCCCTGAGAAGTGTTGTAAAAAAAATTGTTTATGATAAACGGGAAGGAAAGCTGAAATTCTTCTATTATATCTCTTTATGACCATGCAAAAGGACCATGCTGCAGGTTTGCCTGATTATACGGCACTGCAGTATGGTCCTCCATACTGGCTCATAATAAAACTGGCAATCTTGGGATTGGGAGTAGTAATATTTACCGGATACTGTAATCTCTTTTCATACCTCCACATTAGCCGCACACTCCTTCCCATGGCCATGGATCATTGATCCAGGTCCAGTAATTCTCATCCATGACTCCATCAACCATCAGAGGGCCGCACTGCTCTTCATAAGCCTGCATTGCCTGCTGCCGCAGATCAGCTACATAGAAGTAATAGTTTAATGCCTCCTGATCGTCTGGATGGGTGTCAAGATACAAAACCACATCATCCATTGCAAAACTGGCTTCATATACCTGCCTTAACAGCATATCGCAATCAACATTATAACCCATCATCACTGGCACCCCCCCATAATAAATGGTTTATTCAGATCCGGGAAGATGGTTCCCACGCTCAAGGCCGTATCCATCGGATACACCTGCTGCCAGCACTGCCATGGTACATATGCCATTCCAACTGGAAACTGGTCGATATTTTCGGCTGGACAAGGAGCTGGAGCCGGCATGCCGGGACATTTGGCCGGAGCAGTGTATGTGGGCATTTCCGGACACTTTATAAAAGCGGGGCTTGTTGCCATATTCGGACATCTCATGGGCATTGCTTCTTTTACTTTTCCCCTGCATTTCTCCGGCATTGGGCAGGCCGGCATCTCTCTGCATTTTTCCGGCATGCATTTTTCTGGCATCGTGCGGGCTGGCATCTCTCTGCATTTCTCCGGCATGCATCTTTCCGGCATTATACAGGTTGGCATCTCTCTGCATTTCTCCGGCATGCATTTTTCCGGCATCGGGCAGGCTGGCATCTCTCTGCATTTCTCCGGCATGCATCTTTCCGGCATCATACAGGTTGGCATCTCTCTGCATTTCTCCGGCATACATTTCTCCGGCATCGTACGGGCTGGCATCTCTCTGCATTTCTCCGGCATGCATCTTTCCGGCATCGTACAGGTTGGCATCTCTCTGCATTTCTCCGGCATGCATTTCTCCGGCATCGTACGGGCTGGCATCTCTCTGCATTTTTCCGGCATCGGGCAAACTGGCATCACCTTGCTTTTTTCCGGCATGCATCTTTCCGGCATCGTGCGGGCTGGCATCTCACCGCTTTTTTCCGGCATCGGACATAATAGCACTGGCTGGCAATTCATGGGCATGGGTGTTGCCTTGGTTTCAGATTCACCTCTTGTATCTGAACACCTTGGTCTTTTTGGCGGCATCCACGGGCAGGGACCTGCAGCCATATCCTGCTGCTTCATAAGTATGGGTTCTGCCCCGGGTTCCGCGGATTTTGCAGGGCCTGAGCCAAGCGGCATGTCAGGGCGGATTACCGTACCAGGGCTTACAGACATATCAAGCCCCATGGCATATTCCCAGCCGGTCGAGCCGGTGCCGGTCATATTACCGGGACACCATTGCTTCGTATAACAATCCATAGGATGTATGACTCCTTTCGCTATTGAAAGTTTCTAATATCAATCTATGAAAGGAATACTCTGTTGTGCAGGGCCCGCTGAAATTTTTCCATTAATTTCAAAGGAAGATCCGTGGCAAGGGCATTCCCAGCGCTTATCATACCGGTTCCATACCAGGCGGCAGCCCATATGGGGGCAGTTTACGGCTCCCTTCATGGTTCCGGCCGAAAGTCCCTTTACCGATTGGATGCCATGGGAAATCAGTGTACCGGCGGCAGCCTTCAAATGATGTCTTCTGGGAGAAAACACTTCATCATAAGGTGTTCTTCTTCCTGTTATCTGGGTGCTTAATATTTTGGCTGCCACCATGGAGGAACTCATGCCCCACTTTCCAAAGCCTGTAGCAACATACCAGTCCGGCCTTAGGGACGAAAACGGGCCAATATAGGGAATTCCATCTAAAGTCATGCAATCCTGGGCGGTCCATCTTCTGATTTCTTCTGTCCCAGGAAACAGATGTTCTCCTGCACGTTTCATGGTAGAAAAGGGATTATCCTTTGGCGCTTTTCCTGTCCTGTGGCTTCCATATCCCAGGAGAAGCTTATCGCCGGCATTCCGGAAGGAATATGCCCTTTCGTCAATTCCAAGATACATGCCTTTTAAAGAATTGACCGGCTCAAGCTCCATGACATAGCTTTTTTCCTGATACATTTTTGCAAAATAAAATCCCGGCACATTGACAAAAGGATAATGAGAAGCAAATACCACTTTTTCTGCCTTTACCACCCCTTTATCCGTCACGACTTCATGACCCTGAACCCTAAGGACCTTTGTCCGCTCAAAAACCGTAAGGCCTGCAGATATATCTCTTAAAAATTCCAGAGGATGAAACTGAGCCTGTCCGGTAAAACGAACTGCTCCATGAACAGAAAATGGAAGTCCGGTCTCCCTGACAAAGGAAGCCGGAAGCCCAAGCCTGGCAGCCCGCTCAGCCTCTCTTAAAAGGACTTCCGACTCCTGAACCGAATACAGGTATGCATCCGTCTGTTCATAATGGCATTGTATGGAATAGCGTCTGATGAGTTTTCCATACTCATCTACTGCCAGCTGGTTTGCCTTTCCATACAGCCTTGCCGTTTCCTCTCCCATGGTGCGTGCCAGTTTTTCGTAGATCAGATTATGCTGGGATGTGATCTTTGCAGTTGTAAATCCTGTCTGCCCGCTTCCTATGCGGTCTGCTTCCAGCACCACCACATGAAGCCCATGCCTTTGCAGATAAAAGGCAGTGAGTATTCCTGCCATTCCAGCTCCTATCACTGCCACCTCTGTCCGTTTGTTCCCTGCCAAAGGGTTCCGGCCAGGAATTCTGGCTGATTCTGTCCAGATTGATTTCATTCTTTCCACCTCTTGCCTTTACGTCTGAAATACAAAAAAATGTTCATCTTACCTTTATTATTCTCTCTATTTCCAGATTAATGCCTTTTTTCCCTTTTCCAATTATTTCTTGATTTCACCCTGCTTTTATAATACAATAAATTTTAACAACCGATAAAAGGAGGGGGAATCCATATGAATTGGTTTTGCAAAAAAACGCCTCTGCCACAGCAGGCAGAGACAGAAGTCCAGGCTATAGAACATACTTCATTAGAGAGCAAGCCGGAACGGGAAGCCTGTTTAAAACATTTAAGCCAGGTAATGGGCTCCGCAGAACGGGGCGCTGTGCTAAAGCTTCACATTGAGAATTTTAAACAGCTGAACCAGGTATTTGGTTATGAATACTGCGAAAGCCTTCTGGAACAGATCCTTACCTATTTAAAAGAAGTGACAGGAAAAAGCGTTTATCATTATATTGGCGTGGAATATATTATCATACTGGACCGATACACCCAGGGACAGGCTTTGGAGCTTGCGGAAGAAATTGCCGGAAAGTTTGACCATGTTTGGAAAGTCAGCGGAACCGACTGCTTATGTTCCGCACAGATGGGCATCTGCTCCTATCCCGGACATGCCTCTTCACCGGACCAGATGCTTAAATGTCTGGACTTAGCCGTTTTAAAAGCGGAGGAAGGCGGTCCCAACCAGGCAGTTGTCTTTGACAGCGCCTTGCAGAAGCAGCTGCAGCGGCGCCAGGCCATTGCCCATTATTTAAGGACAGCCCTGGAAAAGGAAGAGGTGGAAGTCCGTTACCGCCCTACCCTTAATATTGATACAGGAACTTTCACCCGGGCCGAGCTTTATATGCGCATCTTTATTAAAGGCCTGGGGCTGATCGGCGCCAGCGAATTTCTTCCTGTTGCAGAGGATTCCGGGCAGATACGGGCTATTGAATACTATGCCCTGGAAAAGGCGGCCCAGTGCATCCTGGGGCTCCTTGAAGCTGGCTGCGAATTTGAATCCATTGCCCTCCCCATTTCCCCCGTTCTTTTTTTACAGGAAGATTTCCTTGACGAAGTGAAGCGCATTATGGAGGCCTATCACATACCAGAGGGAAAACTTGCTCTGGAAATCCAGGAAAGCGCCCTGATCATGGCTTATTTAAACATCAACGTGACCCTACAGCAATTGCAGGAAATGGGCGTGGAGATCATCCTCAATGAATTCGGTTCCGGCCACTCCGGAATTTCTTCCATTCTGGAGCTTCCAGTGGATACCTTAAAGCTTGAGCGCCTGTTCGTATGGCAGCTTGAGACGAATAAAAGGTCCCGGTCCGTCATTGAAGGGCTGGTCCGGATGGCAAGAGATCTTCATATGACCATTATTGCCGAAGGCGTGGAAACGGAAAACCAGGTTCAGATCCTGACAGAAGCCGGCTGTAATTACCAGCAGGGATTTTATTATTCTCCTACTCTGGAAAAAGACACTCTGTTAAAGATCCTCGGCACAGCCTTAACCGATTCGCAGCAGCTCTTAGGAGAGGAAAAGGAAAAAATGAGCCGTTAAAGCCTGTTCCCTGGTAACCATATCATTCATAATGGAAGGAGGATCCCCATATGGCCAAATCTGTATACTACCAACGACCCGACGACCGCTCCTTCCAGGGCAGAAAAGTGGAGGGTCTGTTAGAAAACGTAGAATATTCCCTTAATTCCAATATCCGTATCTGGCATAACATTCAAACGGAAGGCTACGCGCCTCACCAGCACAGCGCATTGGAAATTCTCATACCCGTGGAACATGAATATACCGTTATCATCAACAAAAAGTCCTTCACCTTACAACCGGGCGACATTCTCTTTAGCCCCCGCTTTTCCATCCATGAGACCCTTCCAGCTGCCAGCGGTTCCCGCTTCATTTATATGTTCAATATGGAGCCACTGTCCAGTTTCTACGATTCTGCCTTTTTAGATGTGGTCCTGTTAGAGCCTTGTCTTATGAACAAGCAAAACCATAACCGGATTTATGAACGGATTTATTCCGGTTTCATGGAGATCAACGACATCTATTTTCCAAGCGCCATCTTTTGGGAATATTCTATTTATGCGATTTTAATCAACATCCTGACGGCAATCGGCGGAGAGTACTATCATGCCCTCTCCGCCAATTCACAAACCTCTCAGGAAAAACATTATGAGTATTACCAGAAGTTCACAGGCCTTTTGTCCTACATTGACACCCATTACGGGGAGAACTTAACCTTAGAAAAAATGGCCGCCCACATAGGCTTTTCCAAATACCATTTTTCCCGCCTGTCTAAAACCGGTTTTGTGCCCTGGCCTTTCATATCCGCAAACCAGGCGTCCTGCCAGTCTCTGGTATCAGTAAGCCTTTTTTAATAAAAAAGCACTTCCTGCCAATAATATGGCGGAAAATGCTTTTTTTAGTTTATTGAATGATTGCAGCCCGGCAGTTGGCTGTCGGCTGCTGCACCTCCAAGGATTTGTTATAAAAATAACGGATGACATCTTTGCGGGTGATGATTCCGATAAAATTCTTCTGATCATCCACAACCGGTACAAAATTTTGGTTTAATGCCTTATCAATCAGGTCTTCCATATTGGAATCCGCGTATACCGGACGGTTATCGGACCTTCTGTCAAGGGCAGCTACCGTTACCTGTTCCGCTTCTTTTAAGCTAAGATTGAATTTGTTCTTGATTCCCCAAAGCATATCCCCTTCGGTGATTGTCCCTACATATTTACCCCGTCTGTTTATAACGGGCACTGCGGAGTATTTGTGATACTCCATCTTCTCAAGCGCCTGACGCAGTGTTTCATCCTCAAAAATATAAGCCACCTCATTCTTAGGTGTTAAAAAAAACAGTATGTTCATAGCCACACTCCCCGTTGATTCTTTGCAGACACCAAACCAAGGTCAAATGAATCTGACTTTAGCGGCTGCCTACAGGGTCAAATACTCCACAGTTTGCTGTGGGGTATTTGACTGATCGGTTATAGTATAGCAGATGACTCTTAATCACATATGAACAATTTATTATTTTTTTATAACTTTTTTTCTGAGATTTCCTATTTCTGAATTACTGCATATGATCCAACGGATCAATGGTCTTATCATTATGAGTTAATTCAAAGTATACGTTGGCGCCTTCCACGGAATAATATTTGGTAGGCTCCTGGACATAGCCTAAAACCTGCCCTTCTTTGATATACTCATTTTCCACTACCTGCAATTCTTTTAACTGGCCGCAGATGGCAGTATAATTGTTGCCTAAATTTAAGACAACGTAGCTTCCAATTTCTTCATTGGAGCCGACTTCCTGCACCTTTGCATTGGCAGGTGCTACAACCGGAGTACTTACATCTCCCTGGATCACAAGCCCTGGATTGCATTTATACTGATCCAGAGTTGGAAAATAAATCGTGTTATCCATGCTGTAGTCTAAAATCACATTTCCGCGGATTGGCCAGGTCATTCTGGTAGCATCACCAAAATTAAGTACCAGAGACTTTGCCGCATTTTTGCCTGTTCCGGCTTTTACTGCCGGTGCTTGTGTTTCCTGTTCTGCAGTAGCTTTATTGGAATCAGCTACCTGCATTTCCTCTTCCTCTGTTGCATTGGAGTCTCCTGCAACTGCCACTTGTGTTTCCTGGGGGACTGATTCTTCAACAATCATATTGCTCTGATCCGGTACTTGCAGATAAGGGCTTTCTCCTCCACCATTTCCTCTTTGAACGGTAATGACTCCTGCTGCAGCTACTATAGTCAGCAGGCCTAGAACCAACAGGACAAGGAATACTTTATCCTTGAACAATTGACTTATTTTTTCCTTCACGTTTATCACCTCGATAATATTCTTACCAAGAGTGAAAGAGTTATTCAGAAATTAAAACAATATTTTTATAAAAATAGGGAAGAATTTGTTCTGCCGTCCACCCTTCTTCTGCTTTGCACCTGGCACCATACTGGCTCATACCATATCCATGCCCGATTCCCTGGCAGACCACACGGATTCCGCCTTCATATTCTTCAAAACCATAGGCAGAGGTCGAAAGTCCCAGGACCCGCTGGATTTCCTCTCCTGTATAAACCCTGGTGCCAATCTGGATCTGCCCCACATATCCTTCCTCATCCCTGAGAACGATCTGTATGCTTCCCGGAATCTGATCTGCCTTCACAGGCACGTCGCCGGAGATCTGATTGATTTTTTCCGCGAAATCTTCTTTTTTATATGTAACCATGGTGAGAAAGCCTTCAGCTTCCACATCTCTGGGGCTGGCAGCTTCCTGCAGATATGGATGATTTTCATCTCCTGCCCTGGTCTTCCCGGTGCTGGCCCGGTGAAATAAGGGATCGATCAGTTTTCCCTCATACATCATTACTGTTTTCGCAGTGGACCGAACCGCATTTTCCACCGCCTGATAGCTGGCTACAAAGGATTCGCTTCCCCACAGCTTTTCCATCTGCTGTTGTTCCAGATATTCCATGTGAAGCTCCGATTCCTTCACTTCATTCTGACCGTTCATTTTTCCATAGATGTATGTCCGGGCAATGATCGCCTGGGCTCTGAGAGCTTCCCTGCCATAGTCAGCCGGCATCTGCTTTGCCACCACACCAGGAAGATATTCTTCCACATCCATATAAGATTCTCCGCTTTTCCTGTCCAGAATGATCTTCTTTCCGCTGGTAATGATAGGCATCTCCTTCTCCGCCTCAATCTTCCCCGTCCATGCCAGAGTGATTATATATGGAAACAACAGCGCAAGGATACACGCCACAACCATTTTTTTCATCATACCCAATCACCGTCCTTTCTGCTTCCATGACCGGAACCCTTGTTCAATATATGCAAAAAAACGCCCCGGAATCACTTCCGGGACGTTTTTGCAATCTTATACTTCTTCCAGCTCCACCTTTACCTTCTCTAAGTGCCAGATATCCTTTACATATTCTTCAATGGTCCGGTCTGAGGTAAACTTGCCGCTGCAGGCCACATTTAAAATAGCGGCCTTCGCCCACCATCCTTCATTCCGGTAGGCCTGATCGATTCGGCGCTGGGCCTCTGCATAGGATGGGAAATCCTTTAAAATAAAGTACGTATCCGCATGATCACTGCTCTGGGTATTTAATAAGGAGTTATAAATATCGCGGAACAGCTCCGGATCCTGGGGAGAATAGTAGCCGTTGATCAGCTGCATCAACACTCTGCGGATCTCATAATTATTGTTGAAAATCTCCATGGGATTGTATCCGCCCTCGTTCTCGTAACGGATCACCTCATCAGAGGACATGCCAAAGATAAAGGCATTCTCCGCTCCCACTTCCTCTACGATTTCCACATTGGCTCCATCCATGGTTCCAAGAGTCAGAGCGCCGTTTAGCATGAATTTCATATTTCCGGTACCAGAGGCCTCCTTGCTTGCCGTGGATATCTGCTCGCTCACATCTGCCGCAGCAAAGATGATTTCCGCATTGGATACCTTATAATCTTCAATGAAGACCACCTTTAGCTTGCCGCCGATGCTTCTGTCGTTGTTAATGACATCAGCCACCGCATTGATCAGCTTAATGGTCAGCTTTGCACGCTTATAGCCTGCCGCCGCCTTTGCGCCGAACAAAAAGGTTCTTGGAACCATATCAAGGTTTGGGTTATCCTTTAGCTGATTGTACAAATACATGACGTGCAGGATGTTCATAAGCTGCCTCTTATATTCGTGGAGGCGTTTTACCTGCACATCAAACATGGATCTGGGATCCACATCAATGCCGTTATGCTCTTTAATATATTTTGCCAGGCGCACCTTGTTCTGGTATTTGATGTCCATAAATTCCTGCTGACACCTGGGATCTTCAGCATAGATTGCCAGACGGTGTATATGAGGCAGATCGGTGATCCAGTCGTTTCCGATCTTTTTCGTGACCCATTCAGCCAAAAGAGGGTTTCCATGAAGAAGGAACCGCCTCTGGGTGATGCCATTGGTCTTGTTATTGAATTTTTCCGGCATCATCTGGTAGAAGTCCTTTAGCTCCTGATTCTTTAAAATCTCTGTATGGAGCCTGGCAACACCGTTTACTGAGAAGCCTCCCACAATAGCCAGATTAGCCATGCGGACCTGACCATCATAAACGATGGACATTTTCCGAAGCTTTTCCTGGCTGCCGGGATAGGTCTCCATGATCTTTTGCTGGAATCTCCGGTTGATTTCTTCCACGATCTGGTAGATTCTTGGAAGCAGCCTGGAAAACAGCTCAATAGGCCATTTTTCCAGGGCTTCCGACATAATGGTATGGTTTGTATAGGCGCAGGTCTTTGTGGTGATCTCCCATGCTTCATCCCAGCTTAAGCTGTAATCGTCAAGCAGGATTCTCATAAGCTCCGGAACTGCCACAGTGGGATGGGTATCATTTAACTGGAAAATCGTCTTCTCGAAGAACTTATGTATGTCTTCATGCTTTTCCATGTATTTCTTGACCGCTCTCTGTACACTGGCGGAAATGAAGAAATACTGCTGTTTCAGGCGGAGTTCCTTTCCTGCATAATGATTGTCGTTAGGATAAAGGACCTCTACGATGGTTTTAGCCAGGTTTTCCTGTTCCACGGCCTTCTGGTAGTCGCCCCTGTCAAAGGAGTCCAGGCTGAAGGTGTTAATGGCCTGGGCATCCCAGATCCTTAAGGTATTGACCACATTGTTTCCGTATCCCACAATGGGCATATCATAGGGAACGGCCAGGACTGACTGGTATCCCTCCTGGACAAAGCGTTCCCTGCCGTTTTCCCGTATGGTATTTACATAACCGCCGAATTTAACCTCAGTGGCATATTCTGCGCGGCGAAGCTCAAATGGATACCCGTTCTTCAGCCAGTCATCAGGTACTTCTACCTGATATCCGCCTTCTATTTTCTGTTTGAACATACCGTAGCGGTATCGGATGCCGCAGCCATAGGCTGGATATCCAAGAGTTGCCAGGGAATCCAGGAAGCAGGCCGCAAGACGGCCAAGCCCCCCGTTTCCAAGAGCAGGGTCCGGCTCCTGGTCCTCGATGGTGTTTAAGTCAAAGCCCAGTTCTTCAAGAATTTCCTTTACCTCGGGCTGAGCCATAATGCTTATGATGTTATTGCCCAGGGCGCGGCCCATCAGGAATTCCATTGAAAGATAATACAGGGTTTTTACATCCTGCTCTTCGTACTCCTTATGGGTTGCGATCCATTCATCTATGATAACATCCTTTACCGCATAGGCAACTGCCTGGTACATCTGCTCCGGAGTAGCCTCATCAACTGTCTTACGGAACACATTCTTCATATTAAACAGAACACTTTTCTTAAAGATCTCCTTATCAAATCCCATACTCATTCTACAAGGCCTCCTAACCGTTTACTGAAACTTCTCCACACCAAGAGTTACATTTTCACCGTTAATGTTCCATTCTTTTACATAACCAGCCAGTGTTTCAAGACTGATGTTTTCCGCGAGTACCTCGCTTTTTACTTCTTCTTCATGGTTCTTTAATATACCGGCAATTTTTTCATTGCCTTTGCTGTATACCAGGATGTGATCCGTCACCTCAAATCCGGCTTCCTTACGCATGGTCTGGATCTTGCTGATCAGCTCGCGCACAAATCCCTCCGCCAAAAGCTCCGGCGTTAAATTAGTGTCCAGGACAACCGTGATGGTATTATCACCCTCGGATACGTAGCCCTCTGTCTGAGCAGTGTCAATGAGAAGGTCTTCCTTGGTGAGCACAACCTCTGTTCCGTCAAATGTAAAGGTGAGGGCGCCTGTTTCATTTAAGGTGTCCATAGCCTCATTGCCATTGACCTCTAAAAGGGCCTTTTTGATGGCTCCCAGCTGCTTGCCGTATTTTGGCCCAACAGTTTTTAACTGGGGTTTAAAGCTGTAGGATGTGAAATCCCTTACATCATCAGTAAATACTACCTTTTTTACGTTCAGCTCCTCCTCAATGATTTCCTGATAAAATACAGGGAGTACATGAGGTGCTTTTACGAACATCTGGCCAATAGGCTGGCGGTTCTTTAAATTGGCTGTATTTCTGGCAGACCGGCCCATGACTACGATTTTTAATACTTCATCCATGTCAGTTTCCAGCTGCTTATCGATATAGGCTTTATTGGCCACAGGATAATCACACAAATGGATGCTCTCCGGTGCAGTCTTATCCACGCTGCAGACCATGTTCTGATAAATCTCTTCGGTCATAAACGGGATCAGGGGAGCCGCTGCCTTGCTTACGGTAACAAGAGCTGTGTAAAGAGTCATATAAGCATTGATCTTATCCTGCTCCATTCCCTTTGCCCAAAAGCGTTCTCTGCTTCGGCGTACATACCAGTTGCTCATATCGTCAACAAAATCCTGAAGCGCTCTTGCCGCTTCCGGAATCTGATAGCCGGAAAGGAAAGCATCTACATCCCCCACCAAAGTGTTCAGCTTGGAGAGAAGCCATTTATCCATAACAGGAAGCTTATCGTATTCCAAACTGTATTTTGTGGGGTCAAATTCATCAATATTCGCATAAAGCACAAAGAATGCATAGGTATTCCAAAGAGTACCCATAAATTTGCGCTGTCCTTCCATAACTGCTTTCCCATGGAAACGGTTAGGCAGCCATGGAGCGCTGTTCACATAGAAGTACCAGCGGATGGCATCTGCCCCATAGGTTTCCAGAGCATCAAAGGGGTCTACCGCATTTCCCTTGGATTTACTCATCTTTTGGCCGTTCTCATCCTGGACATGTCCCAGAACGATTACATTTTTATATGGTGCCTTGTTGAAAATCAGAGTGGAGATGGCAAGGAGTGAGTAGAACCAGCCTCTTGTCTGATCCACGGCCTCGGAAATAAAGTCAGCCGGGAACTGTTTCTCAAACAAATCTTTGTTTTCAAACGGATAGTGATGCTGTGCAAAGGGCATGGAACCGGAGTCAAACCAGCAGTCGATTACTTCCGGCACTCTCTTCATCTGTTTTTTGCACTTTGGACAGGTGATGGTCACTTCGTCGATGTATGGGCGGTGAAGCTCAATGTCCTCAGGACAATTAAGGGACATTGCCTTTAATTCCTCAATGCTTCCGATGGAATGCTGATGTCCGCACTCACATTCCCAAACATTAAGAGGAGTACCCCAATAACGGTTTCTGCTGATTCCCCAATCCTGAACATTTTCCAGCCAGTCGCCGAAACGTCCTTTTCCGATGTTTTCCGGAATCCAGTTGATGGTATTGTTATTGCGGATTAAGTCTTCCTTTACATCCGTCATCTTGATGAACCAGGATTCTCTTGCATAATAGATGAGCGGGGTATCGCATCTCCAGCAGTGGGGATAACTGTGCTCGAATACAGGCGCGGAGAATAAAAGTCCTCTCTCTTCTAAGTCCTTTAATATCATTGGATCCGCTTTCTTACAGAAGGTGCCTGCCCATTTGGTCTCCTCTGTCATCTCGCCGGCCGCATTGACCAGCTGCACAAAGGGAAGATCGTATTTTCTGCCCACCTTGGAGTCATCCTCACCAAAGGCCGGAGCGATATGAACCACACCGGTACCGTCTGTCAGGGTGACATAAGTATCACAGGTTACATAAAATGCTTTTTTATTTGGTTTTACAAAGTCAAATAACGGCTCATATTCCTTATATTCCAGATCTTTTCCCGTGTACCGTTCTAATACCGTGTACTCCTCTTCCAGGACTTTTTCACACAGGGCCTCAGCCATATAATAGGTATAGGTTCCTGTCTGGACCTTTACATAGGTCTCATTAGGATTCACGCATAAGCCTACGTTGGAAGGAAGGGTCCACGGGGTTGTGGTCCATGCCAGAATATAGGCATCTTCTCCCTTTACCTTAAAACGGGCAATGGCGGAGCGCTCCTTTACATCCTTATATCCCTGGGCTACCTCATGGCTTGATAAGGGAGTTCCGCACCGCGGACAGTAGGGAACGATCTTAAAGCCTTTGTACAAAAGGCCCTTTTCCCAGATCTGCTTTAACGCCCACCATTCAGATTCAATAAAATTATTCTCATACGTTACATAAGGGTCATCCATATCGGCCCAAAAGCCTACGGTCTTGGAGAAATCCTCCCACATGCCCTTATATTTCCAAACGCTTTCCTTGCAATACTTGATAAATGGCTCCAGGCCGTATTCCTCAATCTGTTCCTTACCGTCAAGGCCCAGCATCTTTTCCACTTCCAGCTCAACCGGAAGTCCGTGGGTATCCCAGCCGGCCTTACGGGGAACGTCGTACCCTTTCATGGTCCGGTATCTTGGAATCATATCCTTGATAACTCTGGTCAATACGTGACCGATGTGAGGTTTCCCATTGGCAGTGGGAGGACCGTCATAGAAGGTATATGTCTCCCCTTCCTTACGGTTTTCCATGCTCTTCTCAAAAATCTCATGGTCTTCCCAGAACTTTTCTACCTCTTTTTCTCGCGCTACAAAATTCAAGTCTGTAGGAACTTTCTTGTACATCTTTTGCGACCTCCATTTCTCCATATATAAAAAAAGCTCTCATCCCGTAATCAGGACGAAAGCCTCACTATATCTCCGTTGTACCACCTATTACCGCATACCAGCATATGCTTTCCTTTAACGCAGAAAATACGTCCTGACCTACCGCCAATGCTTTCAGCCGGAAACTCCGGAGTGATATTCGAACCCACGCTACTTTCGCCAGGCTTCCACCCTCCCCGGCTCTCTTTGGATTTCCCATGGTTCTACTGTCTCCATCAAAGTTTTTCTTCCTATTATGATGTGGTTATACTAATATTACTGTATTTTCTAATTATAGGGATTAAAAAAAGAAATGTCAAGGCTATTTTGATTTTCCGCCTGAGACGAAATCATACAAAGGAGAACGGGTACCGATTCACTTTCATGAAATTCGATACCCGTTCTACATGCTTTCATCCATTGGTTCCTAAATACCTCTCACGTTTTGTTTTTTGCATTGCGTTCTCTGAATGCTCTATATGAATTTTTTCCCGTACCTTTCGCTTAAAACCATCTACAATCAAAATTCTCTGCATCGCTATTTTCATTCTTCTATATTGTTATCCAGCTACCAAATAAAAATTCAATGGGGACGAATTAAAATTACCCATGGGATGAATATTTCTCTGCAGTTATAACGAACTATAGGCATATAAGAGATTGGTAGATTTTCATTTCGGCTTCAGCCACGGTTCTCTGCTAAGGTTTAACGGTTTTGCCTTTTGCCTGAACAAGCCTTTTGCTCAATCAGGCGAAACTTATGTTTTCGGCGGAACCACCCTCCTTTTCTTCGTCATTCTCCGAAACAAATTGAAAAATCGGATTTGAAATTATTTTCTTTTGTTCATGGCTTTATTATATACTATCTCTTTATATTTTGCAAGACTTTTTTAACAAAAACAACAAATTAATTATTAATATTCAAATTGTATTCTTTTATTTAGATTATTCAATCATTTATGAATATTTATTTGATATTCATGCCACAAATTACATTGTTAATTTTTTGTCAATTCCATTGTTTTTTTGTAAACTTATGGTATAATGTGCGAAAAGGTTTAGTAAATGGAAAAAAGAAGGAGAACAGCTATGAGCCAGCGCAATTTAACTTTATTAACAGACCTTTATGAATTGACCATGATGCAGGGGTATTTTAAAGAGAAGGATGCCAACGAGACCGTTATATTCGATGTCTTCTACCGCAGTAATCCGGGAGGTAACGGGTACGCGATCTGCGCAGGCTTGGAACAGGTCATCGAATACGTGAATGAACTCCATTTCAGCAAAGAGGATGTGGATTATTTAAGATCCACCGGCTTGTTCGAAGAAGATTTTCTGGAATACCTGCACCATTTTAAATTTTCCGGCGACATCTATGCCATTCCTGAGGGCACGGTCGTATTCCCTCGCGAACCCTTAGTAAAAGTCATTGCCCCCATTATGGAGGCCCAGCTCATCGAAACCGCTTTGCTTACCATCATCAACCACCAGAGCCTGATCGCCACAAAAGCAGCCCGTGTCGTATTCGCTGCCGCCGGAGACGGGGTTATGGAATTCGGACTGCGCCGCGCCCAGGGACCGGATGCCGGTATTTACGGCGCCAGGGCTGCCATGATCGCAGGCTGCATCGGCACCTCCAATGTGCTGGCAGGAAAAATGTTTAAAGTTCCGGTAAGAGGAACCCATGCCCACAGCTGGATCATGAGCTTCCCCGATGAACTGACCGCATTCCGCAACTATGCAAAGCTTTATCCCACTGCATGCATTCTTCTGGTGGACACCTATGATACGTTAAAATCCGGTGTGCCCAATGCCATCAAGGTATTTAAGGAAATGCGGGAGGCCGGAATTAAGCTTACTACTTATGGAATCCGTTTAGACAGCGGAGACTTGGCATACCTTTCCAAAAAGGCCAAGAAGATGCTTGATGAAGCCGGATTTACAAACGCAGTGATCTCCGCCTCCAATGACCTTGACGAGACTTTGATCAACAGCTTAAAGATCCAGGGAGCTACGATTAACTCCTGGGGTGTTGGAACCAATTTGATCACCTCCAAGGACAGCCCTTCCTTTGGCGGCGTTTACAAGCTGGCAGCGATTTTGGATAAAAAGACCGGTCAGTTTATCCCAAAGATCAAGCTTTCTGAAAATGCGGAAAAGATTACCAACCCCGGGAACAAGATCATTAAGCGTATTTACAGCAGAGAAACCGGTAAGATCATTGCCGACCTGATCTGCCTGGAAGGGGAGGTCTTTAAAGAAAACCATTCCCTGCTACTCTTCGATCCCATTGAAACCTGGAAGAAAACCCACCTGGCTCCCAACAGCTATACCATGAGAGATCTTCTGGTCCAGATATTTAAAGGCGGGAAATGCATTTATAAAACACCTGCCGTTATGGACATCCAGTCCTACTGTAAAAAGGAACTTGATACCCTTTGGGATGAATCCCGCCGTCTGGTAAATCCTCATGAGGTTCACGTTGACTTATCAAATGAGCTTTGGCATATGAAGAACCAGCTATTGGAAAGCTATCATTTCAGAGATTGATTGGATCCGGCCTTTCCATTGTTCACACTCTGGTCATAATCTTTTTACAGCCTGGTCAAATTTTCTTCATATTTGGCCGATATACTGAAAGCATCAGAAAAAGATGTTGCCAACATACTTTTAGATAAAAATTTTTTTCATAATTGCCGGTATTCCTCCATGGGATACCGGCTCCTCCCTTTTTAGGGTTTCTTTTTCTCCTGTATTCTTACATCTGCTTTCTCACAACCAAGTATTCATCCCCGAATTTAAAATGTGGACAGTTTTTATAAGAATTGCTTAAAAACCCTATCATCTCATCCTCATCCAGATTGATCTCGCACTCATAGCATTCGTATTCTTCATTATAATCATAGTGTATACAATATTCACAACTCATCTTCCGGTCCATATCACTCTCTCCTTTTGCCTTTCTTCCTTCTATAATAAACCGCACCCATTGTATTTTTTAAAAGTCTTCCCACGGTTCCGTCAATGATCCAGGCAGCTGCCAGGGAAATCAGGAACGTAAGGATGGTCTCACAAATGATCCTGGGCACAAAATAATGTCTTATGAACGTCTTTTCCACAAGGCCTCGGGCTGCCTGCCCCAGGACCAGATAATGGATCAGATATATGGAATAGCTGTACCGGCTTATGTGGCCAACAACCTTTGCAGGGACAGGCGCCTTTATATCCCCGAAATGTTCGAAAAACAGAAAAACAGCCGCTGCCATTGCCATCATTGTGGGGGCTAAGTCATGGATCCCCGGCGTAAAGGATGGGGTGACACATTTTTGAACCATTGTAATGCAAAAGCCGGCAATGCCGAGAATAGCAAAGGGAAGATAGCTGCTGCTGCCGTACAGGCGCTTTAATGCATATCCCAGGACAAAATAGATGAGCCAGCCCTTAAATACCATATATTGAAGGCCCTCTCCCACGTCCAGGCCCAAAGCCGGAAGATAGGTGCAGATCCCCTGGACAATCAACGTAATTATCAGAAAAAGCTTTAAATCCCTGTCGCTCATTGCCTTCATCATACGGGCTAAAAAGGGCGCACAAAGATACAGTGCCATGATCACATACATGAACCACAGATGGGGAGTCATGGGAATGGTTCCCGTCAAAAGCCCTTTACCAAAAGCCGCCAGATGGGCCTGCCACCCAAGAGGTTCCACTGCCAGATGAATGTTATAATACCAGTAATAAATCCCGCTGTAGCATACAAAGGGGATAACAATGGTCTGAAACCGGCTCCGGTAAAATCCCGGAATATCCTCTGTTCCGGATTTTAAAAGGAATAAGCCGCTTAACATAAAATAAATCCCTACAAATGCCAGAAGCACCGGCAAAAGAGCTGCAGAAAACAGCCACTGCCTGTAATTCAGCGTCTCTGAAGGAACCGCATGAACCATGATGATGGCAAAGACCGCAAGGGTCCTTAAGTAATCGTACTTCACTTCCCGCTTTTTGAGCTCCATATCTCTTCCTCCCTGCTTTCTCTGGGTTTAGAAAAGTATAGCATATAAAATCCGATTTTGACAAATTTTTTATTTTATTAAAAAAAGTGTAGACAAACGAAAAATCCTATGGTATTATAATGAAGCTGTCAGAGATGACATGCATAAAACGGCCTATTGGTCAAGCGGTCAAGACGCCGCCCTCTCACGGCGGAAACCCGGGTTCGATTCCCGGATAGGTCATAACAAAATCGGGTAAGGGACTAACCATTCATTGATTAGCCTCTTGCCCGATTTTCTTTTCTCTTTATTTTCCGGAAGAAGCAACGGTAAGCTGCCGGATGGTCCTTCCATTCTGCCACAGGTGCACATACACTGTCCTGCATTTCTGATACCTGGCAAATAGTTTAACGGCCTCGCATTCATTGGAATAAACCTTCCAACACCCGGTGCATTTAAAATTCTTTCCTCCGTTTTGGATAAATCCCACCACATCTCCCAGTGGATAACCGAGAAAAACCCCGATTTCATGGGGAAATTCTCCTTCCTGGTTCAGCCTCTCCTTCAGCCTTTTAAGGGCAGCCTCCACCTCCAGATGCTCATAGCCGTAGGCCTGTAGAAAATTCCCCACTTCCGGCCGGCTTAAATCAGCCTGCAAATGGGCTTTCCGGTAGACATAGATAAGAGCTTTGTTCCCGCGCCTGCATAAACACAGCAGGGATATTCCCTTCCCTTTCAGCTGGCTGTTCAAGGCTGATAGCTGGCTTTCCAGCTCCATTTCCGATGAAAAGGGATGGCTGAATAGGTTTGCCGTCTTAATGGAAGCCAGCGTGGGGGAACAATATTCGATTAGATTTTTTTCCAGAAGCATATCCGTACCTCCGCCTGCTTTCCTGCTCCATGAAGCTTCCTTCACAGGAATTACTCTGTTATGAATATTATAAGCAGCATCGGCTTGGATACTTTTCCAATTTTTGTCAGAATTTCTTTATTTCTTTCATACTTTCTTTAGAACTCGGTCAAATTTCCTTCACAATTATCCTGTATGATAATATTATAAACATAAAGGCAAAAGAAAGTGGTCAGAGCGCTTACATATATGTTTTTCCTAAGTCGGCAGAGTTGCCCTGAAAGGCTTCTTTGCCGGCTCAACCTAAAAATAAAAGCCGGAATCGCGGTTATTTCTTTTCCGAAGCTTGAATAACGCATATAACAAAAGGACCGCTGCCCATAGGTGAATATCATCTATGGGGCAGCGGTCTTTTTGTTCTTCGGGAATAAAACCGGAAGACATTTGCGGAACCTTGATCCGCAAATTTATTTGTCTGATTCAACGATACCCAGAGAATCATCTCCCTTTCCTGCCTTTTCCATGAGAAGGGAGGCCATTTTCTGGAAATTGCCGCCCGAAACAGAGGCTCCGCTTACGGCATCAATTCCCTTGCCGCTTTGGGCCGCCAGGAAATTAGCTGCATAGGTACGTGTATAGCGGTTGGGGTATGTCCCTTTTTTATCAAGCATATTGCGCATATAGGGGATATCCCAGGATTTGATGAATCCGCTTGAATTTTTGGCATTATACTCGACCGTAACAATCTTATTGCCGCTGACGCGGATGGTAACAAATTCCTTCCAGCCATTGTTGTAATCCGACATTTCTACCGTGTAAAAGCCATCCACCAGTCTGCTCTCCTGCTTTTTACAGCCGCTTAGGGAAAATACAAGCATAAGGACCAGGAAGATCATTAAAAAGCGTTTTCTTTGATTCACTCTCCATCCCTCCCTTCGGAATCGGAACGAAGACGGAAGCGTCCTGACATTTCTTCAAGGCTTTGGGCCTGCTGTGCCAGATCCCCGCTTAGAGAAGCCACTGCACTGCTTGATTCAAGATTTTGACGTGCCAGCTGGGATATCCGGGATATGTCAAGAGACGCATTTTCAAGGCTCAGCTTCTCATTTCCCACAAGCCTTGCCAGGTCTTCTGTTATTTCATAGGTCTGTTTGGATATATCCGTCAGTTCATTTAAGAAATGAGCGGTTAGATCGGCATACCTGGACCCCTCTTCAATGGCTTTCTGGGAATGTATGATCATTTCAGCCGTGCGCTTTGAGGATTCCGCGCTTTTTTCAGCAAGGTCACGGATTTCATTTGCCACTACGGCAAAGCCTTTTCCTGCTTCGCCTGCATGGGCAGCTTCAACGCTTGCATTAAGGGCAAGTAGGTTTGTCTGGAAGGCTATTTCTTCAAGGAACTTTGTGATTTTTGTTATTTCAACCGCATTGTTGCTGATATTCTTCATTGCCTGAAGGGTATTTTCCATATGTTCATCACCCATTGACAGCTTTTCCATGGACTGCTCCATGAGTTCACGGGCAGTTCTTGCATGCTCATCCACAACCACAATGTCCTTGGATATGGAATCAGTCTCCTCCACAAGCCTGTCAATGGACATGGACTGGTGGCCGGAAGACTCATTCATAAAGCGGGCACTTTGAGATACATCCTGGGCCGCATGGTTTAAGGCTTCCGCCGAATGCTGAAGGTCATTGATCAGCTGGTTTAAGAAATCTGTAATATTATGAATGGAGTCCTTCATGACTACAAAATCTCCTGCAAACTGATCGTTTACGCTGACATCCAGATTTCCGGCAGAAAGATGTTCCAGGGCATTTCGAAGCTGGGATATGTATCCGCTCACCTGTTCAATGGTATCTTTCAGAGAATTGGAAAGGGTCTGGGCCTCATCGTTTGTCATCATCACTTCCACAGGACTTGTCAAATCTCCTTTAGCCAGCTTCTGTATCCGCTCTGTTACGCTTCCAAGGGACTTTGAGATTTTTCCTGCAAAACGGGCAATAAACAAGATTGCAAGAAGGGTAAGGGTTATGGTGATGCCTATATTGATCATAACGGCATTGTTTACTATATTCGTAAAGTCTGATTTGGGAGTTATGATGGCTAAATACCAGTTAGCCCCTCGTACAGGCGCATAAACCACAAGAGTGTCCTTCCCGTCTAAGGACACGGAAGCTGATCCGACCCTCCCTGATTTCATTGCATCAAATACTTCCAGAAACTTTTCATTATCCTTATAAAAAGAATAGACATTCTCTCCGCTCCTGATAAAATCCGTATCAGGATAAGCTACCACCTGCCCGTTACCGTTCATAACAAAAGCGTGGCCGCTGTAGCCGATATGTATACTGCTGATCACGTCGTCAAGCATATCATATTTATAGCTTCCCACCAGATAATAGGTGTTATTCTTTTCTGTGGTTATGGGCATTCCCACCCATACTTCAAGCCCATTTTCTCCCACAGAAGTATCCCCGATCACAAGATTTTGGGTTTCCTCCATCATTTGATACAGATCACCGCCCGAGATATCGGCAGGACTGTTTCCTTTGCCCGTGTATAGCCTTCCATCCTGGGTGTAAAGGGCCAGCCAGACAAATTCTATGCCAGATGCAGCCCTGTCAAGAACCTGGTGCTTTTCCTCAAGGGTCGCTTCCTCTGATGACAGTTCATGATTTTCCCCAATCATAAATATTCGGTCTGCCATGATATGCAGACTGCTTTCAATGCTTTTTGAGGCAGTTTTTGCAAAAGGCATAAGAGTTTCCATCAATGTGGCATTAGTCAAAGACATGGCGGATACTGACAATACAATGGTTGTGACCACAGAAATAATTATGGTAACAATCAATGTGTTTAAAATAATTTTCTGCCGAATTCCTTTTAAATTCATAAATCCTCCTTTGTATTGTTACAAAAATAATTTATAACATATAAAGTAATATAACCGATTCTAAATAAAAAACAATAGTTTTATTGAAATAAAAGCCCTTATCGGGAAAAATCGTCACATTAGTTGTATAAAACTATTAAATTAGGTGCAAAAGCAAGGAATTGTATCTAAATACTGATCCCCTCCTCCTCCCCTGTCCCCCTGACAGTCACTTCCTGTATCTGAGGACATACTATATATAAGAAATACGTATTTCTACAACTTGTTAAAAGGGGGCAACCTTATGGCTAATTACAAACCTATAGCAAAAACAATCTCAGCTGCTTCTGCAATTTCAGGAGTACTGGTTCCTGCTAATCTTTCCACAACAAGCTGGGGATTACTTTTAGTAAGAGGTTCTGCATTATTCAGCAATACGATCTTACGAAGCGGTGCTGTGGCGGTATGGGAAAGTACAAACCCTACCACTGCTGTTCCAAACCGGGAAACATTTACTGATGCAAATGCGATTTATGGCATTACCTGCAGAGCCGGGGTACAGCTGATATTTAAGTTCTATGCCCACTAACTTTTAAAAAGAGCGCCTCAAAGGTTAAAAATCCAACATCACGCTCACCAAATAAGAACGAATTCAAGCTAATATTAGAATATCTGGCATGTATGGGATTTGGAAAGGAACCTTTGAGGCGCCTTTCTTGCAATGAAACATCATTTTATAACAAAGGAGTGGGAAAATGCCGTCAAAAATAACTTTAACAGGCTGTCAGATCATTTGCTCCGGAATCGTAACAACAGATTTTACGTTATCAAGTACACCGTTTCTATTAATCACGGGAACCGTATACAGCCCAACAGGAGAGCCTCTGCCAAACGCTGCCGTTGAAATACTTCTTGTAGATAATTCCCATATTCCTGCTGAGGAAAAAATCTTAGGCGTTACCTTTACCCTTCATGATGGTACTTATGGAATATCGCTTCCCAGGATTGATGAAAAGCAATACAAACTGATTGCTTATTCGCCCGTATAAACGGATACTGAAGAGCCAATCAACACGGAGGTTGTTATGAAAAAATATAAAACATTGGATGGATATCATGTCTATCGGATAAAGAAAGAAAAGAAGTTCTTTTTTTTGGCGGACCGGCTCAATTGCCGAAAAGAGATCAATGAATTATTGGCTACACTGGATGATTTAAAATTTGATTCCCTGATTTTTTTATTTGGAATTGATACGGGAGAATACCTGCATGATATGAAAAAATTACTGTGTGCTAAAAACAGAGTGATCATTTTTGAGCCAAATCCTGGGATCTTTAAAAAATTTAGTTCCAAAATAGCAGACAATATAAACCTTGTCCTGTATGAAGAAAATCAGGTAAAACAAATTTTTGACTATACCATTGATTTTAAAAATATCAACAATATATACTTTCATGCATTCGGGAACTATTCCAGTGTTTATAAGGAAGAATACGACCGTTTGATTGAGCATCTGGATTGGACCATAATCAATGCGGCTTCCCAGGTGGAGCTTGCAAAGCGCTTTAAGAAAATTTTTATCCAGAATATGACCGCTAATATGAAGGTTTTAGATCAGTGCACTCCCATTCACCACTACAGGCTTACCAACTTAAATGTTCCCGCCCTGGTGGTATCCGGAGGCCCTTCCCTGGATTCAAATATTAAGGATATGCTCATTCATAAGGATATGCTGGACCAGTATTTTATCATTACCGGCAGCCGGACTGTTGAGGCTTTGACTAAAAACGGGATCCTTCCTGATATGATCGTATCCGTTGACCCGGTTGATGCAAATTTTGATATGATGAAGAACTGCCTGAACTTGGAAGTGCCCCTTGCCTTTTATGAATACAGCAACAGGTATTTAGTAGGAAATTATAAGGGAGATAAAATCTTTATATCACTCCTGTTCTCACAGACAGTGGAGGGCTTTGAAAATTACCAGGGGGTATTCTGCGGAGGTTCGGTTGCCCACGCCTGTATTGACATCGCAAACATGATGGGCTGCTCTCCCATCGTATTTCTGGGTCAGGATCTTGCCCATACCTATAACAAGCATCATGCGGACAGTGCAGTTTTTGATTATGACAAGGGGCTTCCCTATGGGGCTACGGCCATTGTAAAGGATGTATACGGAAAACCGGTGGGAACCACCATTACCCTGGATCATTACCGGCGGAGGCTGGAACATTACATCGCCATTTATAAGGACCAGAAACGGATCCGTTTTATCAATTGTTCCTATGGAGCGGAGATAAAAGGCGCCCCTCATAAGGAGCTGTCGGAAGTATTTAAGCAAGAAACAGCAGGCAGGCTAAAAACCAGTTGTATTCCAAAACGGGATATCCATATGGACAGCAGGAATACCATAGACTCCCTCCTTAGCTTCATTGAGGAATACAGGGTAAAGGCCAGTCAGGGGCTGGAATTATGCGAGATCATAATCTCTGAGAACCAGGCAAAATCCCTGCTTAAGGTGGAGGAAACGGATATTGACCTACAGCGCATCCTATATATTCTGAAAATTGTAAACGATTTTGAAAACGCTGCAAATACCAGATATTTCGGAGGATATCTCAGTGAATTCATTTTTGAAATGAAGGAAAAAACATTTGATATGTCTGCAATGGATTATGAAAAGCTGACCTCTGACCTACAGCACCAGGCAAGGGCCTTTCAGATATATTTTGAAAAAATGAAAGAGATGCTTAACGAAGTAAAAGAAACCATTTTGGAAACGGTAACGGAATTCTATGAAACGCATATAGTTTAATAAAAAAAATGAAAAAAGGGGATAGGGCAATGGAAATCAATGATACCCAATACAAAGAGGTGGAAGTAAATAAAATGATCATTAACGGGAAGGAACAGGCGGGAAACATTATTAATGCTGAGGACACAAAGGATAAACAGGAGTTAAACGTAACCGTATATACCCGCAGCATTACGGAACTCCCGGAAAGCGGAGGGAGGCATAATAAATTTTATGAACTGCTTCAAAAAGTCCTCTTTAAGAATAAGCGGAGCTAAGCTCCAATCCTACCCGGAATATCATTTTGACATCCAGCTGGAAAAGCAGAATTACCAGATCATCAATGGAACCGTATACGTCCAGGATCATAAGCCCTGTGCAGGAGCTGTGGTCCAAATCACCCAGATCAACTGCAGGGATAACACCAGAAGCCTGTTGGGCTATACCCTGACAGATGAAAACGGATATTATTTATTCTCTATTAAAGCAAAGGCCCACATGAATTATGAATTAGCGGTCTATGCTTCCCTTCTCTGATGCAGAAAGGAGGAAACCCATTGAGCGGCTATACAGAAATCATCCTGTCACCAAAACATTTTAAAAACCGTGACATTTTAAAGACAACCATTACCATTGAAAAATCTGATGAGGTTTTATTAACAGGAACTATTTATAATTCACGCAGGCAAGCTTTGGAGGGCGCAGTTGTCCGGGTCATAAAAATCACCGGAGAAAAACAGAAAGTGAACAAAGGCTATGTAATCACCAACCAGTCCGGGGAATTTGCCATAGCCGTGGAAAAAGACAAGTGTGCCTGTTATCAGCTGGATATTTACGAACCGCTGATAACCACTTAGGCGGGGTTGCGTATTATGGATCAGATTAATCATGAATATTATATGGAAGGTATATTAATAAAAGGAAGGGTCGGTTACAAAGATTCCTGCCCGGTCAAGGATGCGATTGTTATATTAGAAAAGCTTGTCCCTGTATATGACCAGGAATCACAGGAGCAAGAATTTGAAGGAACCTGCCTTGAACATACGACAACCAACGACCAGGGAGAATTCTGCTTTTCTATTACAGATAAAATGAGCAGTTATAAAATAAAAGTTTTCGATAACCATCACAGGTAAAGGAGGAAACATGAAAAAGGTTCTGGTTACAGGAGCGGATGGATTTATAGGAAGTCACTTAACGGAAACACTTGTTGAACAGGGCTATGAGGTAAGAGCGCTTACCTTTTATAACTCTTTCAATACCTGGGGCTGGCTGGATTCTCTTTCTGATGAAATAAAAAAGGAAATCGAGATACAGCCAGGGGACATCCGGGATCCAAATGGCGTGAGAAATGCCATGGCAGGAATAGAATCGGTCTTTCATCTGGCCGCATTGATCGCCATTCCCTTTAGCTACCATTCTCCTGATTCCTATGTGGATACCAATATAAAAGGAACGTTAAATGTCTTGCAGGCCGCAAGAAGCCTTGGTACGGATAAGGTACTCATCACCTCTACTTCCGAGGTTTACGGCAGCGCCAAATACGTTCCCATTGATGAGGCTCATCCCTTTCAGGGGCAATCACCCTATTCCGCTACAAAGATCGGAGCCGACCGGCTGGCGGAATCCTTTTACAGAAGCTTTTCCCTTCCGGTGACCATTGTCCGGCCATTTAATACCTATGGCCCCAGGCAGTCTGCAAGGGCTGTGATACCGGCCATCATCAGCCAGCTGCTGACCGGAGCCAGGGAGATACGCCTTGGCAGCCTGACTCCCACCAGGGATTTTAATTATGTAAAAGATACGGTAAACGGGTTTATTGAAATAGAAAAGTCAGAAAAAACCATAGGGGAAGAAATCAACATCGCAAGCCAAAAGGAAATCTCCATTGGAGAGCTTGCATCAGAGCTGATCCGGCAGATCAATCCCCATGCCGGTATTGTCTGTGAGCAGGAAAGACTGCGCCCTCAAAAAAGCGAGGTAAACAGGCTCCTTGGATCTAATAAAAAGCTAAAAGAGCTTACGGACTGGAACCAGGAATACACCCTTTCCCTTGGTCTTACAAAGACCATTGAATGGATGGAGAAAAACCTGGATAAGTATAAGGCCGGCATCTATAACCTATAGGTGCAGACCAGGAGCGGAGGAACGAAAATGATACCTTTATCTGTTCCCAACTTAAGAGGGAATGAAAAAAAATATATATTGGATGCTCTTGAAAGCGGCTGGATATCAACAGCCGGCAGCTATGTGGCAAGATTTGAGCAGGACATGGCCTCTTATTTAAACGCCTCCGGCGCAGCGGCTGTTCAAAGCGGAACCGCCGCAATCCATCTGGCTCTGCTCTTATCCGGTGTGAAACCGGGACAGGAGGTGATCGTACCCACCCTTACTTTTATTGCCTCAATCAATCCGGTGACCTACATAGGTGCTGTCCCTGTTTTTATGGATTGTGACGATTCTCTGAATATGGACTGCGATAAGCTTGAGGATTTTTTGAAAAAAGAATGTGTCATGACTCCTTCCGGGCTGGTAAACAAGATTACAAACCGGATCATCAAGGCCATTGTTGTGGTCCATGTCTTTGGCAATATGGCGGATATGGAACGGCTGAAAGCATTGTCCCAACAATATGGAATAAAACTGATCGAGGATGCTGCGGAAGCATTGGGAACCTGCTATAAACAGGGAAAATACCAGGGACAATTTGCCGGAACAATAGGCGATTTTGGTGCTTATTCTTTTAACGGCAATAAGATCATCACCACAGGAGGAGGGGGGATGGTGACGGCAAAGGATGACAGTGTTCTGGAAAAAGCAAGGTATCTTGCCGCCCAGGCAAAAGACGATCCCTTCTATTATACTCACAATGAAGTGGGCTATAACTACCGCATGACCAATCTGCAGGCAGCCCTGGGAGTTGCCCAGCTGGAATGTCTGGAGGACTTTATCCTGATCAAGGAAGAACATTATGATTACTATGAAAATGCCATAGCTTCCATGAAAAGCTTTGAGCTCCTTAAGTTTAACCATAAGGCAAGAAACAACCGGTGGTTCTATTCCCTGTTCTTAAAAAACAATGAATTGGACCGGGATACAGTCATAAAACAGCTAAAGGAAAAGAATATTGAAACAAGGCCTATCTGGCAGCTTTCCCATACCCAGAGGATGTATGAGAACAGCCAGGCTTATTTCATAGAAAAGGCTCCCATTTACCGAAACCGGGTCATCAATATTCCCTGCAGTACCAGTCTTTTAAAAAAGGAGATGGATCATATCATTCAAGCATTGAGCCGCATTTAGCAGTCTGAAAGAGGGATAGGCATGGAAGTTCGTAAATTTATTATTGCACCGGATGCTACTATTCGGGATGCAATCAGACAATTGGACCAGACAGCAAGAAAGATCCTTGTTGTTGAAGAAAATAATAAGCTGGCCGGTGTTCTCACAGATGGGGATATCAGGCGGTGGATCTTAAAGAATAAGGATATTTCCATGCCCGTACGCCTGATCATGAATCCTGCTCCTGTTGTTATAAAAAAAGAGAAAAGCCATCTGGCACTGGAGATCATGAAGGAAAAGCAAATCGAAGGGCTTCCCATGGTAAATGACAGCAATGAGGTAACTGATATCCTGTTTTGGAATGAGTTAAACGATCATGGACCAGGCTGCCATAACCGGACCCAGACACCGGTAGTCATCATGGCAGGCGGCAGAGGTTCCCGGTTGTATCCGTATACAAAAATCATTCCAAAGCCTCTGATTCCAATCGGCGACACCCCCATTGTAGAACGGATCATGAATCAGATGATGGAGTACGGGTTTTATGAATTTTATCTTACCATAAATTATAAAAAGGAGCTTATTAAGGCTTATTTTAATGATGACCATCCTTATCACCTGCATCTGATTGAGGAGAATAAACCCTTAGGGACAGCCGGCTCCTTAAACCTGGTGAAAAAGGATATAAAGGGCAGTTTTCTTGTAAGTAACTGCGATATTTTAGTGGATGTCAATTATACCAAGCTTCTCCTTTATCACCAAACCCATAAAAACAAGATCACAATTGTCACTGCCATGAAAAGCTATGAGATTCCCTATGGGGTGGTTGCCTTAGGGGAAAACGGATCCATCGATGCCTTAAACGAAAAACCCAGATATGAGCTGTTAGTGAGCACCGGGCTTTATGTATTGGAGGAGGAAATATTAAAATACATCCCTGAAGATCAATATTTTGATATGACAGACCTAATCCGCAGATGCTTAAAAAATGGCCAGCAGGTAGGTGCCTATCCGGTCATGGACAGCGCCTGGCTGGATATGGGAGAATTCAGTGAAATGAAAAAAATGGCTGAGAGAATGAAACTATGAAAGAGGAACTGATTCTGATCGGTGGAGGCGGTCATGCAGAAAGCATCATAGATACCATCAGGGGACAGAAAAAATATAAGATCACCGGCATTCTGGACCCCGGCAAAAAAACGGGCACAGAGGTTCTGGGCATAAAGATCATAGGAAGTGATGAGGATCTGGCCGACTGTTTTAACCGTGGAATCAGGAATGCGGTAATTGCCATAGGAAGCATGGGAAACCCCGGCCCAAGGCGGAGGCTGTACGAACAATGCAAGAAAACGGGCTTTGAACTTCCCAATATCATGGATATAAGCTCCATCCTTTCTGAGACCCTTAATATGGGGGAAGGAAACTTTATCGGAAAGGGAGCCATTATCAATTCCGGAGTTACCATAGGGAATGGAACCATCATCAATACGGGCGCCATCATTGAGCATGGCTGCAGAATTGAAGATTTTGTCCATATTGCTCCCGGATGCGTCCTATGCGGAAATGTCTGGATAAGTGCTAATTGCCATATTGGAGCCCATTCCACCATTATACAGGGCTTAACCATTGGGAATGACACCATGATCGGTGCAGGAAGTCTTGTCATAAAAAATATATCGTCAAATAAGCTGGCCTATGGAAGTCCGGCAAAGGAGGTAGCTTTCCATGAGTAACGTTATGATAATCGCTGAAGCAGGGGTAAACCATAACGGCGACTTAAACATTGCCAAACAACTGGTGGATGCCGCAAGCGTCACAGGTGCAGACGCCATTAAGTTCCAGACCTTCCGGGCAAAGCACCTTGCAGTACCGGATGCAAGAAAAGCCGACTACCAGATTGAAAATACCGGCCAGACCATGTCACAATACGAAATGTTAAAAAGCCTGGAATTGTCCTGGCAGGAGTTTGAAGAGCTGTTTCAGTACTGTTCCTTCCGGCGCATTCAGTTCCTGTCCTCTCCTTTTGATGAGGAAAGCCTTCTTTTTCTTGACCGCCTTGGAGTTGATCTCATTAAGATTCCTTCCGGAGAGATCACAAATTATGGATATCTGAAAAGAATCGCATCCTTAAAAAAGCCGGTGATTCTGTCCACGGGAATGTCCACGGAGGAAGAGGTAGGGGAAGCCCTGGAAATCCTGGAGGAAGGGGGAGAAGAAATCACACTGCTCCATTGCTCCAGCTCCTATCCTGCCCTGATGCAGGATGTGAATTTAAATGCCATGGACACCTTAAGACGTAAGTTTCACAAACAGGTGGGATATTCCGACCATACACCTGGAATTGAAGTTGCCATTGCTGCCGCAGCCCTTGGCGCCTGTGTCATTGAAAAGCATATGACCCTGGATAAAACCATGCCCGGACCGGATCATAGAGCCAGTCTGGAGCCGGATGAATTCCAGCAAATGGTGGACAGCATCAGAAACATTGAACTGGCCCTTGGGGACGGATTGAAAAAGCCCACGCAGGCTGAATTAAAAAACAGGGACTATGTGAGAAAATACCTGGTGGCTTCCAGGGAAATTAAAAAAGGGGAAGTCTTTACCCTTCAAAATCTATGTACCAAACGCTGCGGATATGGAATCTCTCCCATGAGGATACACAGCCTGTTGGGAAAGACCGCCCAAAGGAATTATCAGAAAGACGAAAGGATCGGCCAATGATCAAATTATGCGTAGTAACCGGAAACCGGGCGGAATACGGCTTATTAAAGCCGGTCCTGGACCGTGTCGGACAGGACCCGGATTTTAAATTGCAGGTCATTGCCACGGGAAGCCATCTGGATACCAGATACGGGCAGGGCAGTGAGGACTTTGAAAGCAGCGGCATAAGCATCGATGAAAAAATAGAGATGAACCTGGCCTCAGATACCTCCCTTGGAATATGCAAATCCATGGGCCTGGAATTGATCAGCTTATCCGAAGCTTATGAGCGGTTAAAACCGGATATGGTTCTGCTTCTTGGGGACCGGTATGAAATCTTTACCGCTGCAAGTGCCGCTCTTATCTGTAAGATTCCCATTGCCCACATTCATGGCGGGGAAATCACAAGGGGCGCATACGACGACTCCATGCGGCATGCCATCAGTAAGATGAGCTATCTTCATTTCACCAGCACAAGGGAATACCGGAAAAGGGTCATTCAGTTAGGGGAATACCCTGACAGGGTCCATTGGGTAGGAGCCCTTGGCGTTGAAAACATGAAGACCATAAAGCTATTAACCAGACAGGAATTGGAAAAAAAACTAAATATCTCACTGGCCCCTCCCATGGCTCTTGTCACCTTTCATCCTGCCACTTTGGATCATGACAGCGCCCCGGCACAGTTTCAGCCACTGGAAGAGGCCCTTTTGCATTTCCCTGATTTATTTATTGTTTTTACAAAGAGCAATTCTGATACAGGAGGAAACCAGATTAATGAAAGGATTGAAGCTTACGTAAGCAGAAATCCAAAAAAATCAGCGGTGTTCCCCTCCCTTGGCGTCCAGAACTATTTAAGCCTGATGAACTGCTGTCAGGCTGTGATCGGAAATTCTTCCAGCGGGATCATTGAAGCGCCTTTCCTTAAAGTGCCTTCCGTTAATATAGGAAGCAGACAGGATGGAAGGATTCAGCCTGCCTCTGTCATAAGCTGCAGTTCTTCCGTAAGCGGGATCGTATCTGCAATCCAGAAAGCCCTTACCTATGACCGGTACAAGGAATACGCCCAAAACCCTTACGAGGGCCGGGATACCAGTAAACAGATCGTCTCGATTATTAAGCAGGCGTTTGAAAAGGGAATTCAGCTGGAAAAGAATTTTTATGATGTGGAATGGAGGCTGTAATGTATAAAAATAAATCTTTTTTGGCAATCATACCTGCCAGAAGCGGCTCAAAGGGAATTATAGATAAAAATATCAGAGAAATTAATCACAAACCTCTTATGGCGTATACGGTAGAAGCCTGCAAACGCTCCGGAATATTTGATGATATCGTGGTATCCACGGACTCTGAGAAATATGCCGGGATCGCAGAACATTTTGGAGCCAGCGTGCCCTTTCTGCGCCCAAAGGAACTGGCTTCGGATCTGGCTTCCTCCAATGACGTCATACTGCATGTCTTAGATGAGCTGCGGCATCTTGGAAAAACCTTTGATTGCTTTATGCTTTTACAGCCCACCTCTCCTCTCAGAAACGAAAAACACATAATAGAAAGCGCTGATGTCCTGTTAGAAAATAATGCCGATTCTGTCGTCAGCCTCTGTAAATCAGATTCCAGCTCCTACTTAACCGTTGAGCTTACGGAGGAAGGAAGAGTGAAAGCCCTGTTTTCGGACAAAAAACAGGTCAGAAGACAGGATATGCCGCCGGAATACAGAATAAACGGGGCTATTTACCTGGCTCTGACCAGTTATTTTGTGAAGCACAATAGCTTTTATGAGGGCGAAACACTGCCCTATTTTATGAATGCCTTTGATTCCATTGACATTGATGATGATTTTCAGATGAAAATAGCGGAATTGCTTCTGCTTGATAAAAAATTATCAAATCCTTTCTAGCAAGAGTACCATCAATTTCCTTCTGTGATCAGTCCCAGGGCCAGGAGGGCACTTTTTTCAAGCTCATCTTCCGTTGTAAATTCATTTGGCGTATGGACCTCATTCATTCCGCAGGCCACTACGATTCCCCGGATTCCGCCTCGGACAAAGTGGTTGTTATCACTTCCGCCCAGGGTATACTGGGTGGAGCCTTTAAGGCCAAGGGACCGGCAGACGCGTTTGAACCGTTCCACCACTTCTTCGCCGTCACTTATTTCATAGGCTTCGATCTGCTTTTCAACAGATATCTCCAGGCTTCCGCCATATCCGGCCGCAGTCCCTTCAAAGGCAGCCTTTAGCCTGTTCCATTCTGCCAGGGCTTTATGATCCTTTAAGCTTCGGATCTCTCCTGCTGCTACGCATTCGTCGGAAACAATGTTAGTCTGCTTTCCTCCGCTTATTTTTCCAATGTTTACAGTCGTTTCATTGTCAACCCACCCCTGCTTTAACTGGGAAATGGCATGGGCGGTGATTTCAATGGCATTGATCCCAAGCTGAGGGCAAAAGCCTGCATGGGCATTCTTACCCTTCACCCTGATTTCAAAGGAAAGGATGGTAGGCGCTGCGGTCGCGGCCAGGCCGATCTTTCCGCTTAAATCAAATACATAGGCCTGCTTTGACTTTATTTTGGAATAGTCGATGAGCTGGCTTCCTTTTCCGTAGTTCTCTTCTGCAACCGGGAACAGGACCTCAATATCCCCATGGGCAAGGTTGTTTTCCTTAATCACCCGGACTGCTTCCAATATGGCGGCGATTCCGGAAAGGTCGTCGGCTCCAAGCACGGTATCCCCTTCCGAGGTGATCCTCCCCCGCTGATCCTGGACCGCACGTTTCCCTATGCCAGGCTTTACCGTATCCATATGAGCCGACAGCAAAATTGGAGCGGAACCGGTGGTTCCCTTTAAATAACCGTAAAGATTTCCTGTGGGAACGGCGGTTCCATATTCAGAAAGCTTTTCTTTCAGCCGGAGGCCGGCATCATCTTCCCACACCTCAAATCCAAGCTGTTTTAATTCGCCTGTCAAATAGTCTGCAATTTCCCGTTCATGATAGGTTTCGGAATCAAATTCCACCATTTTCTTAAATTGGCTTACCAGCCTGCTTTTATGAATCATTTTGCCACCTGCTCTTTTCCTATGGGTTCGATTTATTTATTATCATATCTTTTAAACTTTTCTTCCGGTGTCCTGCTTAATTCCTTCCGGTCCTGGGGAGCTGACCAGATGCCTTCGTAATCGATCTGGTCCACGAAACGGGAATTAAAATCCTGGAAAAAGGACTTGTTTTCCGACTGAGGCGCCGCTATATCCCGGAAATAGGTATTGTTTCTGAATGCGGGTATCTCATATAAGTCCCTGCAATATCCCCAGATGTTCTCGTAATCAACGATTCTGTGCTTAATGGGGCCTAAGTTCCGGTAATAATGGGTATCAAACCTTGCCAGGGTTACAAAAAGCCTTACATCGCTGTCGGTGACGTAATCTCCAAATAAGAAACGGTTTTTGGAAAGGCGTTCTTCGATGAGATCCAGTGCATGATAAAAGTCTTCAAATGCCTCTTCATAGGCTGTAATGGACTGGGCAAACATCATCCGGTAGGTACCGTTATTTACATTGGGGAAAAGCCAGTTGTTGTACTCATCGATCTCTTTTCTCAGCTCCTCAGGGTACAGATCAGGGGCATCCGGACTTTGAAAGGGACGGAACGCTGTTTCAAAATAATTGGTCAGCCTGTGGTAATCATTATTGACCACCTTTTTTGTGGTAATGTCCACAAGAGCCGGCACGGTGCAGCGCCCTTCATAGCCTGGATCAGCGTTATAGTAAAACTCACTTAAATACCGGGTGCCAAGGACCGGGTCTTTTCTGTCCTCATTATACACGAATTCCCAGCCGTATGCACTGTTTTCTTTGCTGTGGCCAACCAGATTTATGCTGATCGCTTCCTGAAGCCCCAATAACTCCCGTACAATGGAAGCCCGGTTGGACCAATGGCAGCCTTTAGCCCAAAACAGCCGGTACCGGCCGCTTTCTGCTTTTCGATCATTCTCCCCATCTCCAAATGGGGTTGTAAAGCGGTTGGGCTGACGGATAAATGCGCCTCTTTCATCGATTTCCTTTTCTATTTCCTTTGGGCGTACCTTTTGCCCGCTTTTTGAATCTGCCATTAGAATCTCCTCCCATTCCATCAATATTTTTCCGTATAGATGATCTTAACGATTCCCTGATCCAGTTCTCAGCCTCTTCTATCAGCAGCCGCTCCCCATATTAAAATTTGATCCGGTCTCTTCCATGGGGTATTTTCCATATGGAAAAGTCCGGGCCCTTGGGAACGATGCCATAGGGGTTACTGGAAACCGCACACAAATGATAGTGCTTTTTGATGGCCTGGAAATCCGTGGTATCTCCAAATCCAGACTGTGAATATAAGTCCCTTACATATCCCCAGAGATTAGGGAAATCGGAAATAAGGTTTCTATTGAGAAGAAAACCATTGTAATAGGCCACATCAAAACGTACCAGTGTCACATACAGGCGGATATCGGATTCCGTGATCTTATCTCCAAACAGATAACGGCTTTGGCCCAGCCGCTCTTCCAGCCAGTCAAGGCGGTGAAAAACCAGATGGTACGCCTCCTCGTAGGCCTCCTGGCTTCTGGCAAACCCTGCCTTGTAAACCCCGTTGTTGATTTCATGAAACAGGATTTGATTTAATTCATCGATTTCAGCTCTCAGCTCTTCCGGATATAAATCCGGTGCTCCCGGCTTGTGGTATTTCTTCCACTCCACTTCCCAGTACCTGGTCAGGTTAAAATAATCGTTATTCACCACTTTGCCTGTGGTCAAGTCAACAACAGCGGGTACCGTAAACCTGCCCTTATAATCCGGATCTGCCTTTAAGTAGGCTTCGCTTAAATATTTGATCTTCAGTACCGGATCTTCCTCATTTTCATCAAGGGTAAAAGCCCAATCAGTCCGTTCCACATCAGGTCTTACAGGATCAAGGGTACCCAGGCTGATCGCATCCTCTAATCCAAGCAGGCTCCTTACAATAACAGAGCGATGGGCCCAGGGACAGGCCGGAGACCAGACCAGGCGGTACCTGCCTGCCTCTACAGGCAGATTCCCTTCCTCCGCCCCAAAGGGTGCGGTGAACCGGTTTTTCTGCCGTTTAAATTTCCCATTGGATTCAATCTCATGGGTAATAAATTTCTTTGACATGTTATTTCCTCTCTTCTTTCTCATAGCCTGCCTAACCCTTCATATCCTCTCTGCCATATTCATCAACAAAGCGGTATTTTTCAGGAAGCAGGAATCCTTCCTTATCCATCCAGTTAAGAGATTCTTTTGATCCGCAAAACCGGCACATGGCCGTTTTATTCCTTCGAAACCCCATTTTTTCGTATAGGGCAACCGTCCTGGGATGAGTGTACAGGATCACATTCTGGCCCCTGACCTGATCAAGGAGCAGTTCAATCAGTTTTCTGCCGATTCCATATCCCTGATATTCCTCATCAAGAGCGATATTGTAGATGGCGGCCTGGCAAACACCATCAGATAAGGCCCTTCCAACACCAATAATCCTCTCTTTGTCGTAAACAAACACTACTGCATAGCTGTTTGTAAAGATGGTCTCCTGATCCCTTGCCGACCGGTCTGACAATCCGGAACGACGGAGCACATCGGCAACCTCCTGCCAGTTAATCCCTTCTTTTACTGTCTTGTATGTTATGTCATTCATGAGTTACCTCGATTCCTTCTGCCATATCCTTCCCCCGTTAAATCGTATAATCAGCACTTTCCAGCATATGAATCTTTACTAAAAACTCCTTTAACCGTTGGTTTTTCGGATTATCAAAGATCTCTTTCGGTGTCCCGTCCGCTACGATTTTTCCGTTTTCCAGGAAGATGATCCGATTGGCCACGTTCCTTACAAAGTTCATTTCATGAGTAACAAGGAGTATGGTATTGCCCTCCTGGGCTGCCTTTTTTATGGTCACCAGCACTTCGCTTACCAGCTCCGGATCCAGAGCCGAGGTTGGTTCATCCATAAGAAGCAGCTTGGGGTCCATGGCCAGCGCCCTTGCGATAGCCACCCTTTGCTGCTGCCCGCCGGATAAATGCCTGGGATAGTGGAAAAAACGGTCCCCCATTCCCACCTTCTGCAAATGCTTTTCCGCAATGCTTCTGGCCTGGCTTTTCTTTAATTTTTTTACCACAAGCAGCCCTTCCATCACATTTTCCAGGGCGGTCCGGTTCTTGAAAAGATTAAACTGCTGAAATACCATTTCCGTATTTTTCCGCAATTCCAGCTTTTCCCTGGCTGATTTTGTGGTTAGGTCGATTACCTGACCGTTTATTTTAATGGTTCCCTTTTCCGGCTTTTCAAGCAGATTAATGGATCGGAGTAAAGTGGATTTACCGGTTCCTGAGGGGCCGATGATGGCGACCACATCGCCTTCGTGAATGACCAGATCAATGTTATCCAGCACCACGTTATCGCCGAATTTCTTACTTAATCCCTGAATTTCAATAACACTCACACTTATACCTCCTTTTCTGCCGAAACCGTCTCAGGTACGCTCATCTTTTTCTCGATGTATACAAACAACCGTTCAATAAAGATTGTCAATACCCAGTAAATGATGGCCAAAGAACAGTAAGCTTCAAAATACCGATAGCTGTTTCCGGCAAGGATCTTGCCCTGAGCCGTTATTTCAACCACTGAGCAGGTAAATGCAAGAGAGGTTCCCTTTACCAGGCTTATGAGAGAGTTCCCCAGAGAGGGAAGGGCCACTGTCACCGCCTGGGGGAACAATACCCTTCGGAATATCTGGACCCCGGTCATTCCAAGGGCCTTTGCCGCCTCAACCTGCCCTTTTTCCACAGACTGTATGGCAGCCCGTATGGTTTCCGAATCAAAGGCAGATTGATTAAGCCCCAGAGCCATGATGGCAAAAATAATTGGTGGTATTCCATTTACGTTATAAGAAGTTCCATTGTAATAGTTATAATATTTTAAAGCGATAGGAATCCCAAAGTACGTAAGATATAGCTGGACGATAATGGGGGTTCCCCGTACGACCGAAACAAATAAGGTACATAATTGCCGAAGGACCGGGATATTGTGAATTTTTACTACAGCGATCAAAAGCCCTGCTACCCAACCGATGATAAGGGCAATTGCCGTCAGCTGCAGCGTTACAGGCAAGTATTTCAGCAATGCGGGGATTTCCGTAAACACCAGTTGCCAGTCAAATATTTTGCTCATCTTGTTCCTCCGGTATTATTTATAGGATGGGGAATAATCGGATCCAAACCATTTTAAGTTGATTTCCCCGGATGTTCCGTCCTCTATCACTTCTTTTAACGCCTTGTTGATATCCTCTACCAGTTTCTCATTTCCCTTGCTGACAATCAGATAGCTAAAGGGCTCTTCCATTAAATCTTTTGAAAGGGTGTTGCTGATGGAAGCCCCAGCCACATTAAAATTAAATTCTTTCTGATAATATTCAAACATTGGTTTATCCATTAACACGAAATCATATTTTCCCGCTTCCACATCCTGGATCTGCAGCACAAGGTCTTCATCGCTGTATTCGATGGCAATGGGATTCTGGGGATTGGAGGCGTTATAGTTTTCCAGGGCTGTGGTAATATTGATTCCCGCCGAGGAAATAGTTTTTAAACCTGCCAGGTCATCCCATGTCTCTATACCCGCTGCTTTATCATTGTTCTTGGCAAAAATGGCAACATACTCATTGGCAAAGATCGGATCAGTAAATAAATACTTTTCTTTTCGTTTCTCATTCTTTGCAAAATTATTTACACCGATCTGATACCTGTCAGAATCCAGACCTGCAAAAATAGATGGGAAATCCGTCACTTCGATTTCAAGCTTATATTGGGGAAGCCGGTCAAAAACGGCTTTGATCAGTTCAATGTTATGACCGGTCAGCTGGTTGCTGCTGTCCACAAAGGTAAACGGCTTTGGAGATCCGCCTGTTGCTGCATGAACGGCTACCGGTTCCGCAGTGCCGGCTGCCTCACTGCTTTCCTCCTGTTTTGCCGGTTCTGCTGAACTTTCTGTTTTTGTTATTTCCTCATCTGCTTTGGGTGCTGCTGCATTGGTACTGTTCCTGCATCCGGTCAGGGCTCCTAATACAGCCACTGCCATAAGAACTCCGGCGATTGATTTACCTGCAATATTTTTCTTCATAATTTTTCTCCTATCTTTCCCTTTATTGATGGAATTTCCGCAAACACCGTCTGCCAGTCAAATCTTTTGTTCTTCCGGTTTTATTAATAAGGCGGGGAGGGTTCCGTATTCTGGTGATAAAACGCAGTATCAGACTTAAAAGGCCCTGCCTTTTCTGAATTTTTCCTCCCTGTTATTAGGTTCCTCCCAGATGGAAACATCCGGTCCCAGGGGAAGAATGTTGTATGGGTTATGTCCATGGTTCCCCAGGAGATATCCCCTTTTTATAGAATCAAAATCCGTGGCCTCTTTAAATGCCGGAATTGTATACAAATCCTTTGCATAATTCCACAGATTATCAAAATCCGCAATGCGGTTCCTGTTTGTCTTGTGACTGAAATAATAAGCCACGTCAAACCGGGCAAGGGTTACGAATAACCGGATATCGGAATCAGTAAGCCGGTCTCCAAACAGATATCTCCCCTTTGAAAGCCGCTCTTCCAGCCAGTCAAGCCTTTGAAACACCACCTCATATGCGGTTTCATATTCTTTCTGGGACTGGGCAAATCCCGCTTTGTAGACTCCGTTGTTCACTTCATGGAATAAGATTTCGTTGAGCTCATCGATTTCCTGCCTCAGATCCTGAGGATATAAGTCCGGTGCTCCTGGTTTATGAAATGGCTTCCATACGGTTTCCCAGTAATTTGTCAAGCGGTGATAATCGTTATTGACCACTTTCCCGGTCTTTAAATCCACTACAGCCGGAACAGTTGCCCTTCCTTCATATCCCGGATCCGTGGCTGCATAGACTTCCGGAAGATAGCGGATTTTAAGGACCGGGTCCACACCGCCCTCATCAAGAGAAAATTCCCAGCCGTTCTCAGTTCTTACAGGGCTTACCTTACCCACACTGATCACGTCTTCTAACCCCAGAAGCTTAAGAGCAATGATCTGTCTCGTGGCCCACGGGCAAAGGGGCGTCCATATTAGCCGGTAACGCCCGGCTTCCACAGGAAGCTCTCCTTCCCCCTGGCCAAAGGGTGTGACAAAATAATTATCCTGCCTTACAAAGGCGCCTGTTTCGGATACTTCGTGAGTATCTTCCGTGGTCGCTACCTTTCCGAATCTCTCTTCTATTGCCATATTTTCTTCCTTCTTTCCTAAATTTGAGTACAAAAAAAGCAGATGCCCTCTGACACCTGCCTTCTATGCATAAACGCCATGCACAGGAGTTTCAAGTTTCAAGGCACAAGTAAAATGACCATTTCTTACGCATTTACAGCAACAGCAACACATCAGCACCATTCTTTCATTCCTCTTAAACATTTTTAACTCCTTTCCCGGCATTCCTGTTTCTTTATACCGATATCATATCATTCCTATAGGTTTTTGTATAATATATAAAAAATACAGCTGGCAATAAGATTATCTTATAACCAGCTGTTTCCCAAACCACCAGTCATTTTATTTCATAAAAATAATTTAGCCAAATTCAAACTTACCTGACCTTGGCTCATTGCCTTACGAGAATAAGGGGGTAGAAAGATACCGGTCACCGGAATCCGGCAGCAAGACCACAATGGTCTTTCCCTTGTTTTCCGGCCTTTCCGCCAGCAGCTTTGCGGCTTTTAATGCAGCGCCGGAAGAGATTCCCACCAGAATACCTTCTGATACTGCAAATGCCTTACCTTCCTTAAATGAATCCTCATTCTCAATGGTAATTATTTCATCGTAAATTCCCGTATCCAGGACTTCAGGAACAAAGCCTGCGCCGATTCCCTGAATCTTGTGAGGTCCTGGCTTGCCTCCGGAGAGCACCGGACTGCTTGCCGGTTCTACCGCTACGATTCTGACATCCGGTTTCTTTTCCTTTAAATACTGGCCCACACCAGTAATGGTTCCGCCTGTGCCTACGCCGGCAACAAAAATATCCACTTCCCCATCCGTCTGTTCCCAGATCTCCGGACCGGTAGTTTCCCTGTGAACTTTTGGGTTGGCCTGGTTTCCAAACTGCCCCAGGATAATAGAACCAGGGATGCTGGCTTTCAGCTCCTCCGCTTTCTCAATGGCACCCTTCATGCCCTTTGCTCCTTCGGTCAATTCCAGTTCTGCACCATAAGCTCTTAATAAGTTTCTTCGTTCCACGCTCATGGTATCCGGGAGTGTCAGGATGGTGCGGTAGCCTTTGGCTGCCGCAACAGCTGCCAGGCCAATTCCGGTATTTCCTGAGGTCGGCTCAATGATGGTTGCTCCGGGCTTTAATATCCCATTTTCCTCTGCATCCTCAATCATGGCAAGTGCGATCCGGTCCTTTACGGAACCGGCCGGATTTAAGTATTCCAGCTTAGCCAGAAGCGTAACATCCTGGATTCCTTCCTTTGCACTGTATCTGTTTAGTTTGAGTATCGGTGTTCCTCCAATGAGCTCCACTGCGCTTTCTTTAATTGTTCCCATATTCCTTACCTCCGTTTTTATATGATATTTAACTTTTTTGACTAATAAAATAAAAAGAAGCGGCTGCCAATTACGGCACCTGCTCCTTTGTTCCGCTGATAATATGGAAATTTCTCATATTCCAGGCTGCCAGGTATCATAATAAGCACTAAAACAAAACTGTATTTTTCTTCATACATACAGCCTGACAACAACATCTATTATTATAAAATCCATGATTTCCTGCTACCTTGTTTTCCATCATATTGATCATTCCTTTTCATTACCTATATGTTTAATAGGTTTATATGTTATAATTATATTAATACACCGAGAGAAATGTGTCAATACCTTTTTATAATATTTTTTACAGATTTCCTTACCGGATATGTACTTATATTGCTGTCTTTCCTGCCGCTGGATATTGAAGGTTTTCCATTTTTTCCTTTTTTTCTTATAAATCAGGAGATACCTGGTAACACTAATGGAAAACATATTAGGAGGAATGAACAATGGTCACACTGAAAGACAGCGTTACAAAAGAGAACCTTTTAAAAGCATTTGCTGGGGAATGCCAGGCCTGGCGCCGTTACGAGTTTGCTGCATCCCAGGCGAAAAATCAAAACCTTCAGGTTTTATACTGGCTTTTCCATTATACCGGAAGCCAGGAAAAGGAACACGCCGAGATATTCTATAATCACTTAAGGGAATTTCATGGACAGGAAATCTCAATAAACGCCGACTATCCTATTGACAATACCAATAACATCCTGGAACTTTTGCAGCTTTCCGCCAAGCATGAAGCTGCCGAACACGACACAATTTACAAATCCTTTGGCGACAAGGCTAAGGAAGAGGGATTCTCCAATATCGCAAATTCTTTTTATATGATCGCTGAAATAGAAAAAGTACACAGCCAGCGTTTTGACCAGTATGCACAGCTGGTACAGAACAATAAACTATTTGAGAACGATACGCCAACGGAATATATCTGCTTAAACTGCGGACACATTCACAAAGGCACCAGTGCGCCACAGGTATGTCCGGTCTGCAGCCATAACCAGGGATTTTTTGTCCGCCGGGAAGATTCTCCATTTGGAAAATAAAAAGGACTAACACCAAAAACCCGCAAAGCAAAGTACTTCTGCGGGTTTTTGGCATTTTTCATAACAGGGGCTGGTACAAATTCATAATTGGTAAAAGAGAAGTTCCAGTATTTCTTATAATGCGTTTATGGCTTTTTCCAGGTTCCCCAAAGCCTGTTCCAGAATAGAACGGGGGCATGCGATATTGATCCTTTCAAATCCCTCTCCCACCGTACCAAACATGGCTCCGCTGTCCAGCCAAAGCCCTGCTTTCTTTATAATTAAGTCTTCTCTCTCCTCTTCTGTTAATCCCAGTTCCCGAAAATCCAGCCAGACAAGGTAGGTTCCTTCCGGTTCTATGAGCTTGACCCCGGGTATTTTTTCCTTTATAAATTCCCGTACATAGGAAATGTTGGCTCTTAAATACACCATAAGCTGATCATGCCATTCTTCTCCATGGCGGTACGCGGCTTCGCATGCGGTCAACCCCAGAGTATTAAGCTGACTGTACCCGGCTGCAGCTACCTGCCTGCGAAACCTCCGTCTCAGCTTTTGATTGGCAATCAATATATTGGAAATCTGCAGGCCAGCCAGATTAAAGGTCTTACTTGGCGAGGTACAGGTAATGGTCCTGTTTTTCAGTTCCTCGCTTAGACTTGCAAATACCAGGTGCTTTCCCTTAAACACAAAATCCTGGTGAATCTCATCGCTGACCACAAGAATATCTCTGCGAATGCAGATTTCCCCTAATTTCTCCAATTCCTCCCGGCTCCAGACTCTTCCTACCGGATTATGGGGATTGCACAATAGGAACAGCTTCACATGGAACGTCTCTGCTTTTCTTTCAAAGTCCTCAAAATCTATGTGATACCTGCCGTCTCCTCCAAGATACAGGGTATTATCAACGATTACCCTGTCATTATCCTCAATGACTTCGCTAAAGGGATAATATACGGGCTGCTGGATCATGACCCCATCTCCGGGATCTGTAAAAGCCTGGACAGCCATTGCTAAGGCAAATACAACACCCGGTGTTTTGACCAGCCATCTGCTTTCCACATTCCAGTGATGCTTTTTTTCCATCCAGTCCCGGATTGCCTCAAAGTAATCATCCTGGACTTCACTGTAGCCGAAAATCCCATGGCCGACCCGCTCATGAAGGGCGTTAAGAACCTTTTCGGATACCTTGAAGTCCATATCCGCTACCCACAAAGGCAGCAGATTTTCCGGTTTTCCCCTTCGCACTGCAAAATCATACTTGATGCTGTTTGTATTTTTACGGTCAATGACCTCATTAAAATCAATCTTTTCCTTACACATAAAATATCCGCTCCAATTCCCTTATCAAATCTTCCGTATCCTCAATTCCCACTGATAATCTTAAGATCCGGTCGGTAACACCGTTGGCCGCCAGAACTTCTTTGGGCACATCGGCATGCGTCTGGGTAATGGGGTAAGTGATCAGCGTTTCTACGCCGCCCAGGCTTTCCGCAAAGTGGATTAGTTTCACCTCTTTTAAGATCCGATGGGCCAGCTCCTTTGACTCCACCTCAAAGGTAACCATACAGCCAAATCCTGTTGCCTGCTTTTTGCAGACCTCATGGCCGGGATGCTCTGGAATTCCGGGGTAATACACCTTTGTGATCTTCTTTTCCTGACATAGCCATTCTACTAGCTTTCTGGCATTCTCCTCCCCCCGCTCCATCCGGATTGCAAGAGTTTTAATTCCTCTTAATATGAGCCAGCTGTCAAAGGGAGCCAGCCCGGAACCTACCGTTTTAATAATAAACCGGAGCTTTTCGGATATCTCCTCTGAGGAGGTGACCAGAAAGCCTGCAATGGTATCATTATGACCGCCCAGATATTTGGTTCCGCTGTGGACAACAATGTCCGCTCCCAGCTTTAAGGGGTTCTGAAAATAAGGAGACAAAAACGTATTGTCCACGATCAAAAGCAGATGATGCTTTTTTGCAATTTCAGCCAGCCTGCCAATATCTATGACATTCATCATAGGATTTGTGGGAGTCTCAATATAGATTGCTTTTGTGTTCTCACCTATCAGGGTTTCAAATTCTGCCAGGTCCCCCCGGGAACAGTCTACGGAGCTGATTAAAATCCCGTTCTTCTTGCTGATATGATCAAACAAACGGATGCTTCCGCCATATAAATCACAGTCAGTTATCATGTGGTCCTCCGGCTTAAACAGTTCCATCAAAGCCGTGATTGCCGCCATTCCGCTGGAAAATGCCAGGGCATCCACCCCATTTTCAAGAGAAGCTACCACCTTTTCCAACTGCTCTCTGGTCGGATTCTGGAGCCGGCTGTAATCATAACCGGTGCTCTCCCCGATTCCCTTATGAGCAAAGGTTGCTGTCTGATAAATGGGAAAGCTGATGGCTCCGGACTTGTCAGTCGTGACCACTTCCCCATTGCCGTATAAACATTTTGTAGAAATCCCGTATTCCATATTCATTCTCCTCTTTCTCATGTTTGGAATTATGCTTCTATTCTTTCCATAAGTATACCAATGGAATACTGTCAATGGTTATTACTAAAAAACAATCGCCTGCTATAGTTTCTTTCTATTGCAAAAGAATTTCATTTCATGGGTTGAATACCTATTCGACCCATGGTAAAATAGGTATTGATACACAAAATAGTTTTGTAAGGTGGTATACTATGAAAATATCGACTCGCGGCCGCTATTCTCTTCGGATGATGATTGATTTAGCCGAGCATTATAACGAGGATTTCATTGCCTTAAAGGACATTTCCGAAAGGCAGAGCATCTCAAAAAAATATCTGGAACAGATCGTTCCTTTTTTAAACCGCAGCAATCTGCTCACTACTTACCGGGGCCACATGGGAGGTTATAAGCTGGCAAGGCAGCCCTCTCAGATAACCATCGGAGATATATTACTCAGCTCAGAGGGCAGCTTAAATCCTGTCAGCTGCATGGACAATGATCCCAATGTATGCTCCAGGCAGGCAGACTGTCTGACTCTTCCCATCTGGCAGGGGCTGGCAGAAGTCATTGAAAATTATTTAAACAGCATTACCTTACAGGACATTCTTGACAGGCGTCAGGAATCTCCTGAATACTATATTTAGCTCATCAGAGCACTTCTTTTTCATACTGTTTCAATTCCGCAATATATTTTTCTCCAAGGATACTTAAGGGCATTTTCTTCTTTTTTATATAACCGATTCTCATTTTATCATCGGTATTAAGAGGAATTGCCCTGTATTCATTTCCGTTTAAATCTTCACAAATAATCCCGGAGCACAGGGTATAGCCGTTTAATCCTACCATAAGGTTTAAAAGCGTTGCCCTGTCATCTGCCTTTATGATCTGCTTATATTCATAAGTGCTGAATACTTCCTCTGCCAGATAAAAAGAATTATTGTTTCCCTGCTCAAAGGACAGGCAGGGATAATTTTTTAAATCTTCAAATTCAATCAGCTCTTTTTCTGCCAGTGGATTGCCCTTCCACAGAAAAACATAAATCCCGCACTGAAATAATTCCACAAACTCCAGCTCGTTATCGTTTAAAATTTTTTTAATGGCTTTCTGGTTGAAATCATTTAAGTACAGGATCCCCAATTCGCTTTTCTGATTCCTTACATTTTCAATGACTTCAAAGGTTTTGGTCTCATGAACGGCAAACTCGAAAGTCTCCATCCCAAATTCCTTTGCCATATTGATAAAGGCCTGGACGGCAAAGGTGTAATGCTGCATGGAAACGCTGAATTTCTTTTTAAATTTTTCCTTTTTTACGAACCGTTCTTCCATCTGGCGGTACTGCTCCAGCATCTGTCTGGCATATCCAAGGAACTCCTCTCCTTCCGGAGTGATCACGATTCCCCGGTTTGAGCGCAGAAACAGCGCAATGCCGATTTCTTCTTCCAGGTCCCGGATTGCGTTTGACAGGCTGGGCTGGGTAATAAACAGCTCGGCAGCCGCCTTGTTTATGGATCTTTGGTTTGCAATGCATATGGCATAACGAAGCTGCTGTAATGTCATGGTTTCTCCTTTTCCCATTCTTGTCCACTCTTTTTGGCAGAGCCCACCCCGCTTTTGGGGTTTAAGGGATACCCGAAGGATATTATTTCCCTTCATATCGTACTCAAAGGGCTGCCATAGGAGCATGGCAGCCTGTTTTTGATGCTGTTAAACCAAACGGTTATTGAACCGCCTTAAATGCTTCTTCTAAATCCTCTATGATGTCAGCCGCATGTTCCGTTCCAATGGATAACCGGATGGTGTTGGGCTTTATTCCTGACTCCTCCAATTCCTCTTCCGTCATCTGGGAATGGGTCGTGGACGCCGGATGAATGACTAATGATTTTACATCCGCCACGTTTGCTAACAGGGAGAACAATTCCAGCTGGTCAATAAAGTCTTTTGCTTTCCTGGCATCTCCCTTGATTTCAAAGGTAAATATGGAACCTCCGCCATTAGGGAAATACTTGCCGTATAATTCCTGCTGCTCCGGATCCTCTGAAACGGAAGGATGGTGCACCTTTTCCACCTGAGGATGATCCTTTAAATACCTGGCCACTTTCAGCGCATTTTCCACATGGCGCTCTACACGAAGGGATAAGGTTTCTAAGCCCTGGAGGAAGAGAAACCCATGGAAGGGAGAAAGGGCTGCTCCTGTATCCCTAAGTAAAATAGCACGGATCTTTGTTACATAAGCTGCCGCTCCTACTGCCCTGGTAAAACTGATTCCGTGGTAGCTTGGGTTCGGTTCTGTAAGGGAAGAGAACTTTCCGGAAGCCTCCCAGTCGAATGTTCCGCCGTCAACGATGACGCCGCCAATGGATGTTCCATGGCCTCCGATAAATTTTGTAGCGGAATGGACCACAATATCCGCTCCGTATTCAATTGGTCTCACCAGATAAGGAGTTGCAAAGGTATTGTCTACAATCAACGGGATTTTATGTGCATGGGCGATGCCTGCCAGCTTTTCAATATCAACCACGTCGGAATTAGGATTGCCAAGAGTCTCAATGAATACCAGCTTTGTATTCTCCTGAATGGCTTTATCAAAAGCTTCGTAATCAAAGGGATCCACAAAGGTGGTTTCAATCCCGTATTCAGGCAGGGTATGCTCAAGCAGATTATAGGTGCCGCCATAGATATTTTTGGCCGCTACGATATGATCTCCGTTTTTTGCAATATTTTCAATGGAATATGTAACTGCGGCCGCACCGGAAGCCACTGCCAGAGCTGCTGCTCCGCCTTCCAGAGCTGCAATCCTGCGCTCAAAAACATCCTGGGTGGGATTTGTCAGCCTTCCATAAATGTTGCCCGCGTCTGACAGGCTGAATCGCGCCGCAGCATGATCGCAGTTATGGAACACATAGGAGGAGGTCTGGTAAATGGGAACTGCTCTTGCATCAGTGACCGGATCCGCCTGCTCCTGTCCAACGTGTAATTGTAATGTTTCAAATTTTAAATTTCTCTCAGTTCTTGTCTTCTTAGCCATATGAATTTCCTCCCAAATGATATACTGTTTATTTATTTCATATCTTCTTAGTAGGTATTATACCTTGTTTCACGGCTAAGTGTTAATAGATATTATTATGACCTGGTTATAAGTAAAACCTATAACAAAGCCTATATGGATTTCTTTCCCAAGCTCCTGCTTATCCATCATATATCCTTAAGTTTTGAATATATATATACAAATTAATAGCGAGGACATTAACCATGAATGAACATTATCCCTTTGTAAATATGCCGCTGCCGTATCCATACGATGCACTGGAACCCTACATTGATACCCAAACCATGTATCTGCACCATGACAGGCTGCAGCAGCGGTATGTGGCAAATCTTAATGGGATCCTAAGGGAATACCCCCAGTTGCAAAACATGTCTTTGGAAGAGCTGCTGTCAGATACGGAAAGCCTTCCTGCGGAAGCCCGTCAGGGCATTATTAATAATGGAGGCGGAGTCTATAACCACATCATTTATTTTGCCGGAATGACCAATTCCATGACCAGGTCCCAGGCCGAAACATTATATCCTGCCATTCAGGATAGTTTTGGATCAGTGGAACAGTTTTTTGATGAATTCAAAAAATACGCGCTGTCTGTGTTTGGTTCCGGATACGCATGGTTGGTGGTGGATTCCAACACAAGGCTGACGTTCGTAACAACACCAAACCAGAATTCCCCTATCTCAGATGGCCTTTGTGTGATTGCGGGTATCGACTGCTGGGAACATGCCTATTTTTTGAAGCGGTTCAACGACAGAGCTGCATACATAGAAGACTGGTTCCATGTGGTAAGCTGGGAGGCGGCGGACGAACGTTATAAAGCATGCCTCAACGCTGAGTCTTAATATGGACGGCCCGGATTATAAAATTCAAACATTTTTATTGCTGTTTTAAAAAACCTTCAAACCGATGATTTTTGAGATTATCTGTTTGAAGGTTTTCATTTAACCTCCGGGCATTTTTTGTTTCTCATAAAAAAGTTACTGGTTCATTTCTGCGACAAAATCCATACTTTTAGCAGTTACTTCGACCCAGGCCGGCTTAAAGCCGCTTTTTATGGCATTCCGGACCGATTTGATATTGGACCAGGCGGTGCAGTAAAAGGGGACTTTGCCCCTGTCTAAAATCTCCAAAGCCAGGCGGCTGGTCAAAGCGCTGGCAATTCCCTTCCTCCGGTATTCCGGCAGGACATCAATGCCGATCTGCCACATGGTATCGCAGTCAGCGGAACAGCCCGCCAGGCCTGCCAGCTTCCCATTATCATAAACAGCCGCCGCTAAAACGTCCAGATGCTTCCGCTTTTCACACAATGCATTGCTCCACTGGGGAGTATACAGATCCTTAAACTCCTCTGGCTGCAAAATCCTGATTTCATAACCGCAGTCTATGGGTGCAAGAATATTTAAATCCGGGAGAAAGTATTCGGCCATAAAGCAGATCCTCATCCCCTTCTTCTGAAGCTCATCGTTCAGGAAGTGAAGATTGGGCGTTTCAAAACAATTAATAACATGATATTTATTGATATATTCTTTAACGAATTCGGCAATCTCCTGGTCCACCGATGCAACAATATTGTTCCCATAAGAGGTTAAATCACAGTAAAAAGGTAATTCCAGATATTTTCTGGCATTTGCATTTTTAGCTGAAATCACTATCTTATTTTCACTGGTACAAAAATCTTCAGCCTGACAGTTTGCATCAATTGCAGACTGGCGCATTGCTATTTCTAAAATTCTTTCATTGGTCATACAGTTTCCTCCTGACCAGATATTCTAATAATCAAAAAGAGGAACCGGCAAAGCGACTCCTCTTTTCTAAAAGTAAGGTTCTTGCAAGATCAGGGTTTTCCTTAGAATTTACCGTCTCTTGCACTCTCCTCGATGCCGACAGCCACAGCCACGGTAGCTCCAACCATAGGGTTATTTCCCAAAGATAACCCGGCTTTCAGGATTTCATTTATATACACTTACAGTCATTTGAAAGCCTGATAAAATAAGAGTTTATTGTATGGTAATACATCTGGTTGCATTTGTCAACATTACTTTGTCTACCTAAAAACTTGTACAGGGTAGACAAATGGTAGACATTCATGTACTTCTTTACTCCGCCAGCCCCGGATACTGCAGCGCTCCATCCTGATCAGGAGAGAGCGTCACCGTAATCACCTTGATTCTCTTTTCATTGCAATCTACTTACTTCTAATATATAATTGGGTACAAAACATATACAATAGGAGGTTAGTATGAAAAAAGCAAAAATTCTCTTAATAGCAACCAGTATTTCTCTTCTTTTCTCTATTCAATCTTTCGCAGGTTGGATACAAGAAGATAATGGTCAGTGGAAATACGATCAGAACGGAACACTAGTAACCAGCCAATGGATTGAGGATCAAAGAATCTGGTATTACTTTGATGAAAATGGTGTGATGCTCGCAAATACCACTCAAAGAATCGATGGTAAGGTTTACACTTTCGATGTTTCTGGCAAGTGGATAGATCCTAACTCTTCAACAGAAATAACTTACAGAACTTATACAAATACAGAAATCGGTTATTCTCTTCAAGTTCCGTCTAATGTAGCTACAACTGCTTTTGATGGAAACTCAGAGTCTTTTGAAATAACCACTAAGAACATGTTAATCCAATTCGATAGCCTAACGATACCAGCAGATGCAGATCCTGAAGTATATTTGAAGAATTTTCAATTAGGCTTTCATGATAGTGCTATAAAACATGCATCTTTCATTGATGTAATTGCCACTAATCTGGGAGAGTTCCCTGCTATTAAAGATAGTTATCTTGATAATGATGGAAGCAATTTTGATTTATACATTTGCCCAGCCGGAAAAAAAATGATTACTATTGTTGCATGGTACACTTCTGACACGCAGGAAATGACCAAAAAAATTCTAAATACATTAAAAAAGTTGTCATAATTATATTTACCCCCGCCCATAGTGGTGGGGGTATTTAAATCTATTTGTTTAAAACTTGGCCGGCTCCTGCACTCCATTACTGTCTGTCTTGTACAACGCACATTCCAGATCATGACCTGCTCTTGGTTCAAAATAGAAGTCGCACATTTCTCCGGTTTCAGGATGTGGCAATACTTGCCAATTAGTTACTGCATACCCATCTGGATTAAAGTAGTACTGATGTCCGTTTATTACCTTCCAAGTATTTTTTAAATATGTCTTTGTTGTATCTGCATACCACCAGCCATTCTTGTCATGATTCCAGCCAAGAGTATATTCGGAAGGAACTACAATAGCTGCCTTAAACGCGTCCCAGGTATGCTGGGTGTGATTCCATACATAAGGATTCGGGCAAATCTTCCCCGTTACATCATGATGGCGGATCACCCGGTCCGCAGGGATATTATATTTCTCCATCAGCTCCTTGGTCAGCTCAATAGCCGCCTGAACCGTAGCGTCCTCAAAATACCAGTCCCGGCTTGTGTCAGCCAAATTTCCACTGCTATTTCTAACACACATTTCAATTCCAAGGCTATTTGCATTCCTGCATTCCGGGTGAACGTAAGATTTTGCCCCACAATGCCATGCTATGTTCTGATCTTCAACAGACTGCCAGATTTCTCCGCTGAATCCAACATAATAGTGAGCGCTGGCTCCAATATATTTGGAGGCGTAGTATTTGCAGTTTGCCTCTGCTCCTCCCAGAGCTCCAACATAATGGATCACAATGTACTTAATGCGGTCCGCAGTGCCGGCATTGTAATTATAAGGTGTAAGTAATTTCTTTATCTGCATATTGATCCTCCAATCCATAAGAAAAGGGCCCAGGATCACCCAGGCCCAAAAAGTTGTGATGTTACAACCGTGGTCGAAATCCCGACCACGGATTATTCCGTTACTTCTGCTTTCTTCTTTAACACATCAATGGCTTTGATCAGAATGGCCGGAAGCGGCAGGCCCATAAGCCCAGCATTCTCCACAATAGAGATCAGCTCGTTTGCCATGAAGCCTATAATCACCATGTCCCGTATGTAATTGGTCCCGATGGCCAGATCCAGGCGGTAGGCGATCAAAACAAATAAGAGGGTCATGCACTTGCGGCACAGTCCCTTAAAGCCGGCTTTCGATTCCAATGCTCCGGTTTCAGTTTTGGTGCTCCTCTTGAATATTCCGGCCACTGCCAGTCCGGAAAAGAAGTCAATGACCATAAAAAGGACCAGGGTACCGATCCCGGTATCCCAGCCCCCAAACAATGACGCTATGAAGCTACCTACCACTCCCGCAGCTGTACATAATATATTTTTCATTCTCATTTTCCTCACGCTTTCTTATATTCTTTCCCTGTGATCTCCTTAAACTCGTCCTCTGTGATCCATCGGTCTACGGCATTCCATACCATTCCAACGGACCATAACTTTGCATCGTAAAATTCTTTTACTTTATCATAATTTTTACTCATTATGTACCTCCGTTTCTATGCCGGACATCATAGACAAATATGCCATTTGTGCATTCATCGCTTGTACCTGTTTTTGGGATTCTTCATACTGTTTTTGAATTAGCATAAGTATACTGTCGTTTATAAACGGGTACAAAAAATAACCATTAAATTTCTTATTACCTTTTTCATCCAACTTATAAAGTAATTCTCCAGTTACCTTATCTCTTGCATTACTGCCGCCTTCATTAAATAAGAACTCATATTGCGGTTCATACTTATATCCACTGATAACAGTATCACACATGCTTCCAAACACTTCCTCTTTTGTTTGATTCATTTCATAGCATTTATAAAACTTTAGCGGTTCTTTGTTCAATGCAACAATTTCATATCGTTCATTTACATATATTATCATATTTTCCTTCTTTCTTAGCTAAGCCAAATTCTATAACAGGCACTTCCCCCGTTATAAAAGAAAATTTTACATTGTCCAGTAATTTGTGCAGCGCTTAAATTGAAACTCCATGTACCACTTCCTGATACATTTACCTGCATGGCAGAAATATCTCCAGGAGTAAATTGAATATAGCCCCCAGAAAAATTACCCTCTATATTCAAATAAGAATATCCGGCAAAACGAACATTTGGGGCTGTCATAACTCTTCCGCCTCCCCCGTCTCCATACCGTATTGTAATTTGAGCTGTATCAAAAACTATATAACTTCCTCCTGTAAAACCTGCCTTATTGGCACCCCGGATATATAGATCATTTGCCCCACCAACATATCCCTCCCATGTTCCCGTAACTCCTCCAACTACAACGCCTCTTTTAATATTTCCTGCTGATAAATTCGCCACCGCGTTCACCACCACATTCCCGGTCATATATCTGCCTGAACTGCTCACGGTCTGCTGGGAAGTTGTGGGATTAATGGTCTGACCGCCCATGGTTGCAATATTCTGCGTCACTTTCCCCGCCCCATTGTGGTATCCTGCTGGTATGGTATATGTACCATTAATCCCTAATGATTGACTGACTGCTTCCCGGTTCGGCATGGCCCCTATTAATGGTTCACCATCTTTATCTACAATTACCTTTCCGACTAGCACATCACTGGCGCCGGCCGTTATTACATCCAGATCAGCCCCGCCACCGCCTCCCGGCATCCATATCTTGCCCATGCCTTACACTCCTTTCAAACCTATTTTGATATCATTTGCCGGCTTTTTGTAGACTTTAAATGTAGCCGCCCCATCTCCCAGGGAAGCTGTCCCGCTTGTCACAATACCAAAAGCCTTACTGTACGCCTTCTGGACGGCCTCTGTAGCCCCGTCTGCTAAGGCGCTTACAACCATTGCCTCCATGTCCGCTGTGGCTCCTGAAACCGTTACCGTCTGCGTGTAGGGTGCTGCGCTGCTAGTCCACCCTGCGGCAGTCAAAGTAACCTCTGTCACGTGATTAATCCGGTTGATAGCCTTGTTGGTTGTATTTATGTCATTAGCCCCAAACCGATCTCCTTTTTGGGTGTAGATCGTCTCATCCGGCAGACTGTACGTCCCGTCTTCATTCGGGATTAAGCGGTACCGGCGCTGGCCATCATACATGGCATCTTTATAATCTGTCTTTAATCCCATTTAAAAAGCGCCTCCATTCAATGTAAAAGATAATGTCTTTCTGCCGTTATAACGGCTCTGAATATTACTATAGATCAGCCTGCAGGCCTCCTCGATCCGGTTCAGCTCCCACCAGTCAATGAAAGGCTGATTATCATAAAAAGTCTGGCGGGCTCCTGTCTTAAAGGGATAGGTCCCGGATCGGATATTTTCCACGTTAGACTCAAACCGGTTGATCTCATCTGCATAGAAGCCGTAATCCTGATAGGTCTTATCCGCTCCCATTTCTTCGAATACAAAATCCGGCCAGAGGAGCAGCGCCTGCGACCGGATTTCATTTAAGTTTTCCTTTATGCGGTTGTAATCTTCTATATTAAAGAAATCAGTTTCTTTCCAATTAGTTTTTGGTTGTCGCCACATTACTCATGTCCCTCCTTGCTTTTAAGGTGCCGCTTAAGGCACCATTGAATTTCAAAGTATGTTCATACACCCGGAGGAGCAAATCCGGAACATACTTATTTTCCAGGAATGCAATATCATTTGCATCGATCCTGGGCTCCCCACGGTACTGTAGATCGTACTCCCTATCCGCTTTCATATAATCACCGATCCAGTCGGCCAGATCTACGGCGTGGACCATATCGGATACCAGAGGATTCTCCCATGTCTCCAGGCTCCCCGTTGGATTTAATTGCCGGCTTACTCTGGTTTGACTTGTGATGTATTCCCGGCCTGATATAGAGACTTCAACGACACCTGTAACCCCTGTGATCTCCACCGTGGCAAAATAGCTGCTACTCTCCACTATAGCCACCCCTTGCCCTTCCTGCGGTTCTGTCAAAGTGCAGGACAAGTTATAAACGGGGCTGCTAAAATAAAAGGTATACCGGTTATCTGCAGTTGTAACGGCTATAGTTTCTTTTGCCAGTTCCTTCACCTCATTTGACTGGTTGTAGAGCGTCCGGATCACCTGCAGTTTTCTTACCCTCGTCAGTTGCGTTCCCTTGGGTGTTTTGGTCAGTTCATAGCCATACTCAAAGATATAATCCGTGCTATCTCCAAAGGTTATATTGTTTAACACTACCCGGTTATTGGGACGGCCCTTAATGAACTCCAGGACCAGCCTGTCAAACTCCTCAAATTCATGGCTGATAACTGTTGTTGTGGTCAGGCCGGTTACTATGTAATCCTCCACTGGAGCTCCGTCCCGGTAAGCATGAAAAACCATCTCAGCAGGACTATTATCCCCAAACTCCAATGTCAGGCCAAAGCATTTAAAAGAGGCTTCCAGAGTAACTTCAACCGATGGATTTATTGAAAAGGCACCGTTATTTCCAGCCACCGCCTCTGAAATATACCCGGTATTCAAATATGACGCTCCCTCTGACTTCCGGGGAAGAAAATACTGTGTAGGTGCCACATCTGTATAGTTTTGTGTGGTCAAAGCATAAGCCTTTTTTGTAGCCTTATCCAGGACAGCCCTGGCGTTGCTAAAATAAGTCTCATTGCTGGAGCCGGCTTCCATATCCGGAATAAAGCTGGACTTTATAAAAATGTTCCCCTCCCGATCCTGATAAAGTATGCACCGGCCAGCATTGGCAATCAGCTGCAGGGCTTCCTTGTGAGAGACTACCGGCATCGGATTTACAACCTTTATAGACTTTAAATAAGGATCAATCCAATAGGTCCGGTGATCCACTCCGGCATCAGAAAACACATTAACCGCCAGATCATAGAGACTGATTCCTTCTGGCCGGTACAGCCCCTTATAATAGGTTCCGTCCATACCGTCAAACCGGTCTGTTGCTGAAAATTCCATCTGCTCATCATCGGCAGACCATTCTTTCAGCTGGACAGTTGCACCAGGAAGCCACTCCACGGATCCGTCATCAAGCTCCTGACCATACAAGACGGTAATGTCCTGGCCAATTTCCAAGAAGTTTACAGAGCTTTCGGCGTTTTCTATGTCAAAAGCCCGGTCCTTATTATTAACAGTCAAACTAAAATCAATGGCGGGCAGCTCCTCCATAATCGGGCTGATGTGCTCCCTTTTAGTGGCAAACAGTATTTTTCTGTTATCAAAGTAAATACCGATCCCCATAGTTATCATGTGGATTCGGAACCGGCTCTGACCGTTTACCATGGCTGATGGAGTAAAGCGCAAAAAAGTGGTGCCGTTAAAGATCTCCTCCGTGACAAAATGTCCGCCAGCATTTCCAGTGATTTCCACGGTATTGTTGTCAGATTCTATGACAAAATCCACCGGGTAAGCCTTTCCAAACTCTATGGTAAGCCCCTTTATATCGTACTGAACCGGAAAACGGATCTCTATCGGTCCCAATAACTTCTCAGATACGATTCCCTGGTTAAGGACCGCATCCGCCCTCTCTCTTGGAAGAAAGTATACGCTACCGTCCACGGCGGTATAGTCCTGATCGCAAGTAGCATAAAGTTCCTTGACCTCATAATTGTCCAGGGGCATTTTAAAGCTGGAATAATAGGTATATTTTTCTTTATCCGGAACATAAGCGCTGGCCTGGGCCTGCTGGTTGATAAGTCCGATGGTTACACGGATATGTGATAGAGGATCCCTGAACTCACGGCGCATCAGGTCTTTGTATTGCTGACTTGCTGGCTGCACTACTCAATCACCCCGCAATCGATGACATTTACTTTACAATCTTGATACATAGTGGGAAGTCCGTCCTTATCAAACTCAACGGGTATAGCCGTTCGGTTTCCTGGATACATGCGGATTGTCATCATGCGATTATGTACCATATCCGGAATCCTTGCCGTGACCACAAACTTATCAAACTCCTGCAGCATGGCCGCCCAGGTGGCAGCGTCCAGAAACTTCCATTGTAAATTTTCAAACTTATGTTGATCTCTTCCCACTCTCTGGCCTATAAATTCCCCCTTGGCATTTTTTCCGTCACTCACATTTGTTGCAACCACTAGGTTTCCCCCAATGTCGGGAGACGGAAACTCCCGGCCATTGATCGTTATTACTGCCATATTTACCGCCTCCTTAGGTTGTTTTTAGTGTATAGCCACTCCGCTTATCCAGATCGGCCAATTTCTTTTTGATCTCACGAATATCAATATTTACTGTCAAATCCATTGCTTCAATCAGTTCGATGATCTTTCGAAGCAGATCCACCATAAGGGAAAGATAGTGATCCGGCATGTTTTCGGTTGACATGATCATAGCCCGGCCAGCCATTGCCTGGACCTGATCTGCTGTATTTACATTACGCCCAGTAGTGCCGACTAGAGATAGCTGCGGAGTTGCATTGCTGACAATGGCACTCATGCTGGAGGACAGCGGAGCAATGGCGGATCTCATGCCGTACTGCACTGCACGGGTAATACCTTCCGTAATCTGCATGTTGTTGGCAACTGCAGCCTTACCTCCCCAATTCCCCACCATCTCGGGATTGCCGTTTTCATTTGCTACGAACAAGCTACCGGATTTCGGGAACCCTCCGGTTGCATGACCTTTTACTCCAGGGCCACTATTTACATACCCCTTACTGCTCCCTGGACCGGAAGATCCTTTTTTATCTTTTTTATCTTCTTTTTCTTCTACATCGTCTTTAGCCTTTTTACCTAGACTCTTTGCTCCATCAATAACCGTACTAAAAGCTTTCCCTACGATATCAGCAATCTCCCCTAACCAGCCGGTGATATCCGCCCATACTCCTTTCATACCGTTCCAGAAACTATTCATTACGTTCTTTCCAACTTCAAGCATTTCATCCAGCTTGAATACATCCTTGATTTTCTGCCAGATTTCTCCAAACCAGTCTTTTATGGCAATCCATTTTTCTTCAATCGTAGATTTTACGCTGTCCCAGATTTCAGACAGTTTATCTCTGATCGCTTCGAAAACTTCGGAGGCTTTACTTTTAATCGAATCCCAGATATTTGATACAAAAGTTTTAATGCCACTCCAGATCAACTCCCAAATACCTTTTATAGCATCAAGCACAAGGTTTACTTTTAAAGCTATGTACTCTAAGGCAACAGTTACGATGTCTTTCATGGCTTTCCAAACACCGCCAAAGAAAGCCTTTATCCCGTCCCAAGCCCGCTCCCAGTCACCAGTGAAGGCGCCGATGATGAAGTCCATAAGTCCACCTAAAGCCGTTAGGATATCATCAACAACACTACTTACACTTACAAAGAACTGGAAAAATCTATCTATAGCATTTTTAATAAATTCCGCTATGATCGGAGCCGCCGCTTCCATAAACCAAAGAACAAAGGGCTTTAAAACATTTTCCCACAACACAGTTATGGCATCAGCCGTTTTTCCCGAAAACTCCATGAATTTATCAATCAGGGGAGACAAATACTGTTCCCTAAAATCTAGGAACTTCTCAGATAAATAGGTTAGCACTGGAAGGAAATAGGCATTATAAAGCTCCAAAAACTTTGTAGCAATCTCAGTAAAACCTTGCTTAAAAGAATCCAACATAGGCTTTACATGAGTGTCATAAGTTTGGCTTATTTTCGTAAAGACTTCTTCTACAATAGATTTTATTTCAGAGAAGATAGGCTCCACAGCAGAAAATGTATCTTCCAGTGTCTTCTTAATTATATCCCTGTTTTGAATGAGGGGGGCTGTAATCGTATCAAGCAAATCCCTGGCCTGTTTGCCGACCAACTCCGTAACGCCCATAAAAGCTTCTGCAAAAACACCCTGCAGATCAGCACTAATTTGCTTTGCACTGTCGCTTCGAAGAGATGAAAAAATTGTAGCAAGTGCTACGCTAAAATTCCCTACAATATCAGCAATGCTTCCACCGATATCAAACATGGATATCAGATATTCTTTAATGCGATTACTGTTTTGTTTCAGGAATTTGTCAATCCCACCCAGCAGATTATCCGCTATCGTAGCACCAATAGATGCAACGCTTCCTGCAACCTTCCCCAGGTTTACCGCAATCCTGTTTCCGAATTCTTCCGCAGAAGCCAAGACTGCTGGATCGGTGAAAATACCCTTCAAGCTCTCTCCAATGCCTTGTATGGATTGCTTTACACTATCCAGCACAGAAGTATCCCCAAAGCCAATACTGTAACCGGTCTTAAATAATTCAGCTAATTCTTTCACCCGGTCGATCAGGCCCTGATATTTATTGTTGACTTCCTCAACGCCAGAAGTATCAAGGGAACCCATGTCAAATTCATCTGCAGCATATCCACCAGATCCGCTGCCTGATCCACCGCCGTTACTTCCAGCATCCGGATTGATGATATTAAGTTCATCGATTCCAGAAGACATTCCCTTGATATCCTTGGCCGCTTTCTTGGCAGCCCCGCCGGTTCCCCCGATAGCACCGGAAGCATTATCTGCCGCATCGGTAATATCCTCCATGCCGGAGGCCGCTGCAGCTGATACGCCCCCACCGGATCCTTTCTTTCCTGTAACCAGTTCGGTAAACGCCTTGAACGCATTGGCGAGGCTCATCAGCTTCCCGATGATAGTATTAATGACCTGGATTACCGGGGTTAGAACATTGATAAGCCCTTGACCAATGGTAGCCTTTAAGGCATTAAACTGCTCACTTAAAATACGGACTTGGTTCGCCCAGCTTCCAGAAGTTCTGGCAAAATCTCCTTGGGCAAATCTAAGCTTTTCCTGTACAAAAGCATATCGTAAGGCCACCTTCTCAGCCTCAGACATGGACTTTGTTGTTTTTCCGTATCCGTTTGCCAGAGCGTAAGCGTCTAAGGCACTTTGCGTCATGACAACGCCCAAATCCTTTAGACTTTCTGTTTCACCCGTAAAAATGCTTTTCAGCTTTGTAAATGCTTCTGACTGGCTTGTATCGTAAAAAGATGCCACATCAGCCGCAAGACCGGTAAGGGAGGTTCCCATGGAGGCCGCCGATTTTTCAGTAAATCCAAAGCCACGGGCCATAGAAGCAAAAACACCGGTATAACGTTTGGCTGCTGTTTCAGACATACCAAATTGCTGAATCGCAGTTTTGGCAAACGAATCGATCTGCTTCTCCATGCTGGGCACGGCCTGTTGAATGACGTTATCCACCTCAGCCAGCTGCGATCCCAGTTCTATAGCACTTCTTCCAAAATCGATGATCTTCTTAACAGCGAAGGCGGCAGCCAAAGCCTTTCCTGCTTTTGCTGCCAAGCCCTGAATGCCCGCCATCTGCCTATTAAAACTATTTTGATTAACAACCAGGTCAAGCCCGATTTGGCCTACACTATCGGCCACCTATACCACCTACCTTTATCTTTTCTTTTTCAATATTAATCTCCCTCCTATCTGCACAGCTGCGCGAACGTCTGCTCCAAGGCTGCCATCTCCTGCTCATAGGTTGCCGGAGCCATGGATTCTGCTTTCCGATTGCGCCATTCATTATAAATGCGCCTTTGATCGCTATTAAAATTCTTGATAACATTCTTATCTGTCTCCGATCGGATTGCTACAATCCGGCCCAGAGGGGTTTCTGGGTCAATTCCGGAAAGCAGGCTCTTAAACTCGTCCCAAACCACCGATTCAAATTCTTTGGTCCGTATTCTCAACCCGTACTGCGAAAGGAAACTGGAAACAATTAAATCCCAGTCCTCAAATAAATCGTAGTACGGGTCACTACTCTCCCTGGCCGTTTACATCTCCTACAATCAGGCCAACAGCTTCTTGCACCACCACGATCAGGTCATTAAAGCCAAGTCCCAGCTTCTCAATCTCTTTTTTAGATTTTTCCGGAAACATCATATCGTAAGTTTTCAGGATCTCATTTACACCGGGATCCTCTGCGCTCATCATTCCCATAACCTTTAACATAGTGGGAGCATCGGCATTTACTTCCAATTTTTTCCCCTTAATCATCAGTGAGGGATTCCCCTCAAAAGTCAGCTTCTCGGTGATATCAATTACTTTTGCCATCTGTCATATCCTCCTTATTCTCCTGAACCGGTTCCTGCATCTGTAAAGGTTGGCTTTCCTTTACACTTTACTTCAAACTCCAAGGCATCTACGGCCGTGCTGTCACCGCCTGCAGGCGTGGTCACATTGATGATTGCATCAAACGATACTTTAGCACCGGAAGGCATTTCCCATTCAAAGGGAGCCACTACATCGTTTCCGGATTTCCATGCAAGACCTGCAACGTAATCATTTCCTGGATCACCATAGGTGCGCTTTCCCTGAAAGGAGAAAGACAGCTTCTTACTGGTCATCATGGCGTCTCCCCAACCTTCATGTTCCATGGCATTCCATTCCTCTACGCCACCCTCAATACTGGGGGCAAAGTTCGTTAAATTGGCAATCGTGGCCATAGTGGCCTTAAGACCGTTCAAGCCGACTTTAAACTTATTGTTATTAACCGGATATACTTTTGCTGTTCCGTCCATAACTGTCACCTGTTCCTTTCATAAACAAAGTCCAGCCAGATCACATATTCATATACGCCACTATCATCTGAGCCAACATCCTGCGGTTCAGGAACCATTAAGCGAAGATAATTGATGTGGGTATCTCCTATTGTCAGGCTGGATACGCTTTTTAGTTTCTCAAACAAATCAAAAGCCGCTCTCTCTGCATCATCTTTACATTTATTCCAGTGGACGAGAAGAGAAACCGGCCTTGTATCATAAGTGGTGCATTCCATTCCACCGATAGCAATATTCGCCAGGCCCGTGGTGGGTCGGCTGTAAACTCCGATGGACTTTTGCTTTTTATTATCCATTTTACCGATATAGACATTGTCATCCGCAGCGATCCCCAGACTGGATACGTACCGCCGGATATCTTTTAAAGCCAACATCACACACCACCTACTTTCTTATAAAAACTCTTATATGCTTTCGGCGCGAAGCCTGCTTTATTTCCTCCTGGCTCCCAATCTTCAAACCAGTGGCCCTTTGCGTTGGGGTTCTCATCTGTCTGGAAGTTATATTCCGGGTGGAAATATAGACGCCTTGCATAAGGGGTACTGGTCACAAGCTGAACCTTTCCTTTAGAAGAATCGGAATAGTCAGCAAAGAAACTTTCCCCTTGAAGATTACCTGTATCAAATGGCATAACTTGAGAATCCCTTACTTCCCCTTGCAATGCAGCCACTGTCATTTCCAGAGCAGTTACCGCCGCCTGTGTTAGCTGCCTAATCCGTGGCATATTCATCTTAACCGTTGATTTAACCTGCATCAGACCACCTCCAGAGTGCAGAAATTCACAGTTCCATCCGGATTTCGGTTCTTGGTCCCCTGCTCAATCCGTCTCTCTTCCCCAAATACAGTAACGGTACCGCCACTTAGGCTTGGGAAGTCTGGCGCAATGTCGCCGGGAAACATGGCCGTGCCGGTTATCTGAATCAGTTTCTTTTCCGCTGTAAGGATTGTCTTTGCCCGGTCCTGGAAGTTGCATTTTAAATCCGGGAGATCAGCCATATATTTAGGCTCTCCCAGGTTGTTGGTTTCCTCACTTTCAAGGTGAACGTGAATATCTGTCTTGCACAGCCGTTTTGGTACTAAGCATGGGTATTTCATAGGATCACCTCGCTAACCGGCAACACAGGCCTGTCTGGGAGAGCTGGGCATATACATCTCTTTTCATAGCAACGCCCTTATCCGTAAATACATTCCAGGAACTGCCAAACTGCGCCGATACGCCATTAATGCTATAACTGGACAGGATTGTATCGATCTCATCGGCATTGTCATATTCAAAATCAGCCTGTTGACATATCACTTCCTGAATGACTTCCTGCTGAAACTCGGTCAAATTGGAAAATCCCCGGCCCACAATGCGATTGTAGGTCAGGGAATCAATATGCCGGCTGGCCTGCCGGAGCGCCTTTTCCAGATCCTCCCCTGGTACCAGGCTACCTTTATATGTTTCTTTGTAATATTCTGATGCCACATAAGGAACGTAAGCCATATTACTCACCCGCTTTCTGGTTTGCAGTTTTCCCTTTCTTTGGTACATCCTTTTCGGCACCTTCAACCGGAATCTCTTCTGGAGTCTCTTCTGGGTTTCCTACCTGAGTCTCCACCTCATAACCATGACTACGAAACCAATTCAGCAGATGGGGATCGTCTGTCTCTCCCGCGCCGTTGCAAAAAGATACACTGGCGGAAACACCAGTGTACTGCTTATTTGGAGCATATACTTTCATAAAAGCCCTCCTTATTTTACTTTGATATTGCGGAATGCACCGGCTGCCTTTGAAGCCTTTAAAGCGATTGCAGCATTCATTTCTACCTCACCGGTCTTTACCGCTCCCGCTGTGGTAAAATCAGGAAGCCAGGTCTGCACCGGCGCCACACCAGCAAAGGAAACTCCATGGAGTCCGTCCAGTGCCAGCCTTGCTGCGAAAAGTGACGTAGTTCCTTTGGTTGTATCAATGTCTACCACCTCATTATTGGTTCCTGGCTTTGCCCCCAGGTCCACAAAAGGAATATTTCCATAAGCTTCTACATTTGTTCCCCAGTCACTCTTAGTCACCTGATACATGGAAGCACGTCTTGCACAGGCCCTCAGCTTGGAGATCAGTTTGGTGTTACCTGCAATAAAAGACGGCTCCCCATCAAGACCCCGAAGGAATTCGTCAAGCATATCCAGAAAGTACTGGAAATTATCCGTTACCAGCTGGGACGTGGATAAATCAATGACTGATTCTCCCTTATTATACTCTGTGGAGCTACCAGTCAGCGCTTTGTCCAGGCCATCAAAGGCATTGCTGTCCACAGCACTATCACCATTAATAAAGGTATCATTAAACAATGCTTGGGCTGCCTTGATTTTCTGGGACTGCTGAAGCTCCACTTCGGACACAATACCTCCCATATTTGCGATAACACGGTCAATCTGATAGGATCCGCCAAAAACCTTAATATCCACGGAATGACGCTCCTTTGTTACCTCATGAGGTGTATACTCCTTATTGATCTCACGGAACTGCGCCGTAGGCTGTGTTTTCAGTCTGGTATAGGAATAAGTAGGGGTTGCTCCTCCTCCGGTTGGGGAAACGGCATCATCGAACGTAATATGATCCAGGATCCAGTTGGATTTTCTGAATTCATCAATCACCCCGATCTGCAGGTCGTCCTGCACATTTTTCTTTGCTTCTTCTAACGTAATAGCCATAGTAATTCATCTCCTTAATTTTTATTTAGATGGCATCTGTGCCTGAAGCGCTGCTTCAATGGCAGATTTCATATTTACCTTTCCATCATCGGTCTTGGTTCCTCCCTGGGACTGCTGACCGGGTGCACCAAGAGGACGGAATCCAGGCTTCGTATCTGTACCTGGCTTAGCCTCTTTAAACAAGAAAGGTTTAGATTCCTTTATGGACTTTAACTGCTCCTCCAAACCAGTTACCTTCCCATCATCACAAAGAATCAGTTTGGATTTGTCAAACAAACCAGTTACCAGATCTGCGTCCTGAGCAGACTCGGCAATGGTCAGCTTAATGGCAGTAGAAAGTTTCAGCTCTTTCATGTCTGCTTCGTTTTTCTCCACGGCTGCTTTGTTCTCAGCCTGCAAAGTTTCGATCTGTTTTTTCAGTTCCGCATTGTCCCCGCTGCTTTTCTTTAAGTCCTCCAGCTGCTTGTCACGGTCCTTGATATCTTTTTCTAGCTGTCCCTTTGCCTGATTGGCTGTATCATAATCAGCTTTAGGTACATAGGATTCCAATTCCTTTTTTGAAGCCTCCGCCGCTTTGGCTGCCTGTTCCTCACTAATTCCAAGTGCGATAAATTCTTCTTTTTTCATGATCTCATCCTTTCTTTGCAATAAAATAACGCCCAGGATATCCTGCGCGCTTTATCTGTTATGATATTTAATTATATCGGATCCTCTCTTATCCGGTGCATACTGCCTCCGATCTGTTGCGACGGTCGCAACGTAGAATATAAAAATACCACCAATCCGTTAATGGATCAGTGGTATCAGCCATTCATTACAATATCCCCTTCTTCATAATGCTTAAGGATTTCCAACTCCCCCAGTTCTTTCAACCTGGTAGGAAATTCTTTCTGCTTTTCCAAATCTTCCGAAGACAAAACGCAAGTGTTTGGAAAATACTCTTCAAATAGTTGATGTACTTTAACTTCATTCTCTGGATCATGAAGCCACTGTTTCGGAATGTAAACCATTATTTTATTCCCTCCTTCCACATAGCATTTACTATAACGTTTGTAAATATCACACGCTCATTTGTGCTTAAATTATCCAGTGATATTCCATGGTCAATCTTTGATAATGCGTTTTTCAAATCTTCTCCCATCATGTCCTCATACTGCCGCAGTTTAGGATTATTCTCAAAAAACTTATTAAGCAACTCCTTTTTATTCAGTTCAATACTTTTATAATATTGCTTATAATAACTTCGTTCATCAAAATCCAATGAGAAAACATCATCATACAATTGTTCCCAGACACCACTATTCCCAAGAAGACGATCTCTCCATGCTATCTTTCCAAAGTCCATTGCGGTATTACAATTTTTAAACTTAGGCAGCCTTTTAAGCCTGGGTAGCGTCTTTGCAAGAATATCACCGTAGGCCGGAGCAAGCTTCTCTTCAATGCCATATAGTCCTGCAGCATGATGCGCTGCCACCTCCGCGAAAGTCTCCTCCATAATACGCCACTTTTCACTTGGGCGACCATTCTTTACTGCATCCCATTTTCGTCCATGTAAGGACAGGTGATAGGATTCATGAAATGCGGTTTTTATTTGATACGGCATGGAACGTTCATCATCAGATTGGAGAGCGTATTCTATATATTCACAAATACCTTTATCAGCCTGAGGATAATAGCTGCACCCTCCTCTGGCATCCATCTTCCGAAGTTTCACCGGTATGTTATTACGTTCAATTCCTAACCGGTCTATCAGCTGTTCTGCAAATACTTTTCTGTCCTGAGTCGTATTGATACTGTCCATGGCAGGAAGCTGATCGATAACAAGGTTTTTAAAAACTCCTTCCTGTATTATATCAGCTTGCGATGCTTTTGACCATTCATCTGCCTTATTTTTGTATTTTTCTTTGTTTTCTTTATCAAGAGAATACTGGGACAACTGTCCATACTTATCCGCCTGCCTTTTGGTATATTGATGATCCTGTTCCTGTTTATACTTTTGATCAATGGCTCTCAGTTCTTTTTTCGTCCAGGTGTCCTCCGCAGTAGAGATACCAGGAAAGTATGTACTGTGGCTATCCTTACACCTTGGATGATACAGACCCCTTGCTATTGCAATGCTCATTAAGGGATAGGGACCATCAGAAGACTTCCCGCCACTCCATACATCGTCGATCAGGACCTTTCCCACAAAGGGAAGACACTTAGGACATGGATTCCCACGCTTTGCCACGATTACCGTACTGATTCCCCACTCCTGGCGTTTCTCTCCTTCTCCCTGTAGGTATGCCCGTTTGCTGGCCGTCCGGATTGCCATGTCTGCATAGTCAGGCAGAGTATGACGGGCTCCGTTTTTATATTCTATACAGTTAAGGCCCCGTGAACGCATATCCTTGGTGGCCATATCCACCGCTTTTTCATAAGTACCGGCTCCGGAATTTGCATACGCCTGGGCATTAAAAATAGCCTTACGATACTGGTCGTTTGCCATTCGCAAGACTGCTGTTTCTGCTTTCTTCATATCGTTATCGGTTGCCTTGATCAGAGCTTGCAGCTTCCGGGTATTCAGTTTGAAAAACTCTGCCTGCATGGCTGCCGAAGCGGGCTTATAATTTTTAAAGCCATTCTTAATAGCACGGAGGATCTGTTCTTCCTGCTTCAGCCCTCCCTGTTGTTTGGCCTGCCAGATCAACTCTCCCATTTGAGCATTGATGCTTTTAAACTGTTTGCTGTACTTCTTCTGATTTTCCAGTTTATATTTTTCCAGGGCCTTAAGCTGCTCGGTCTGCCACATGGACCACTCATAACCTTCTTTAAGTTCTTCGGCCCGGTGACGGTCCATATTTCGGATCATGGAAGAGATCAATTCTTGCTCTATGGCTTCAAAGGCTGCAGTAATGTCATATTCATTCATAAAATCACCTGCCGTTTGCTAAAACTTTATACCCTTGCGCTTTAAGCTGCCTGGTTAATTCTTTCAGCTGGGTAATGCTCTCACATTTATCACAGCGAAGTTCTGCATACCCGTTCTTCTCAATGGCGTAAATACCGAAAGGAACCTGCTCACTTGCTACTTCCAGGAGCCCCTGATACTCCGGCTGGCTCATTTTGTATAGACGGTTCATTACCTTCACTTTCATCCAACTTCACTCCTTCCGTATTAAGCCCGGGCTCTTCCGCTTCAAAAATTCCCTGCTCAAACTTGATCCGCTTGACCTCCTCTGACTTTTCATCTTCCGTCAAGGTGTCACCGTACATTTCATCTATGGATTTTTCTATACTCATGACCCCACTGGTCCGGGCCTTGCTGACCGTCTCCACTACTGAATCAAAGCCTGGAGCCGCGTACTCCCCAAACTTGACGGAAACTTTATACTCTCCGGGTGCCTTTTTCTGCATCTGGTCATAAGTCATCATAACCCTACTAACCAGCTCTGGAATAACCTTGCAAAGCACCTTAACCAGCGTTCCTCTGGTATGCATGGTGATTTTCTCCTTTTCCCTTTGGCTATCTGCATTGTCTGTCTTTTTCAAATCAATACCGAGAGTAGCCGGGGAAATGATGCCCTGCAGCACCAGGTCCATAAACGCTGAATAGCTGTTTAAATACGCTTCATAGGATATCTGGGGCTGGGAAACCTCAATCTTATCGCTATAGCCCTCCTTCTTGACGGCTCCAATAGCTATGTAATCATTATCAAACTCATTCGGTTCAATCAGCTGACCAGTGTTAGGATCCCTGGGAACCATATCCTCCGGAATATACCGGTTCACTCTTCCCTTCCTCACTGCATCAAGCCACTGGCTGATCACTTCGTCTAAAGCGTCCAGATCGTCCGTCTTACCTTCAAACAGTGCCTTACCTCTGCCTTTCCACTTGCTTGATGAAAAGAATATAAGGGGGATTCCCATTATGTAGTCTCCATCAAAGGCTGTATCTTCATAAATGCCTGTTTCCGGGAGTGTTTTAAGAGGAACTTCCCCTCCCCCATCATCAAAGAGCTTGTAAGTCACATATCCTTTTCCGTAGGTTTCTTCCAAGCGGTACTCCTTTGTTTTGCTGTTTGGATAGGGATAAGCAGTAGAAAAAACAATCTCAGATAATCTGCCCCGTTGGTATCTATACTCTACCCGGTCTGCTTCATAAAACTCTAAGACAGGGTACTGGCTGACTTTATCCAGGCTTATCTTAAAGGCACCGTCCCCGGCTGAAAGAGCTCCTGCAACAGCTTCTCCCATAAGACCTTCAAAGTCGTTATCCTTTGCTATCTCATCCCATAATTCCTTAAGCGGCCGGATCTCTTCTTCTCCGAAACTGATATCATTAAAATCAGCTGTTATAATATCCTTAAACCGATCCACCACAATTCCTACGATACCCGAATGAATCTTTCTTACTTTCCGGAATGGGACAGAAGCCCAAAACCTTGCTTTGAATATATCACAGTACGCCGTCTGTTTGAAAAACTGTTCCAGCTCTGACGGATCTCCCCGGTACCAGATCTTATTTTTCAGGACATTTCCCTGAAAAGAAAGTGGCTCCTTTATAATCACCTGCCGCTCCGTAGCTGGTTCGATCTTAAGCAGTTTGAAAAACATATCTTTAAACCAACCCATTTATACACTCCTCCTTCCTGTTCCGATTTTTACTTCGTAAGGCAGCCATGCGTACTGAACGCTGTTTACCATGTGATCGTTCCTGTCTTCTGGCGTATTATCCTTGTCTTCTAACCAGCTGTATACTTCAAGCTCCCGGATATAGTTTGCGCAAGTATCCACGATGTAGAAACATGGCTTTGCTCCTGTATCTGCAAACCAGTTTAACTGATTAATAATACGGTCAATGATCTGCTCTTTCTTCCAAGCATCATTGAAATTATAAACGCAGCCATTCAGACGCTTATATTTTAAGAACTCTGTAATGGTTGCCTGATCCGCTGAGTCAATGAATGTATCTCTGGCAAATCCCCATTCGTTCCGGTTGCGATCAAGGAAGTCTATAAAGTTCCGGACCGTATCAGTAGGGGCCAGCGGTATTCCCAGATCGGCGTTATTATAAACCTTTTCATCAAGCACACAGCAGTTACCACGGTTTGTAATACCAATAAAGCTCATGGAAATGGTATCCGGGGATTTCTGAGAATAGGACGTATCCAGGCCCGCGGAAAAGTGTACAAACCATTCTGTCTGATGGCGGTCGTTCTGATTCCGGATAAACTGTTTTGCGTGATCCTTACTTACCACATGTTTCTTTCGGTCAAAGTTACTAAAGATCAGGCCGGTGGCTTTACCTCTTAGGCCCTGGATCTTATTTTTCCATATCTTCGTGCCTTTCGGCGTATTCCTGATAATGTTCTCCAATTTCTCCTCGGACAGACCCAAATTATGGGCAAAAGAAAAGAACCAATGAACCCAGCCGGGCTTTGGTTCCTCTCGTAATTCTTCCAGTATTTCTTTTGGTGTCTCATCTTCCCATTCAGGAAGCGGTCGGGAACAGTTAATATACTCCTTGTAGACTGGCAAGTTCGGATCATCTGGGTTAAGCGTCCCCATCAGGTAATCACAACGCATAGCAGATTCCCGGACAAACTCTATATCCGCGGTATTGATCTCGTCAATATACAGACAGCCGTACTGACCGCCTAGAGCCTTCTGCCACTTCTTCTTATCTCCGTAGCCCATTACATAGATAATCTTATCACCACCGGAAGTATGGAAGAGAATGTGGGGGATCTTATCATCTTTGGTTCCGTTGCCGTTGTATTCAGCCAGAACACCGAAATCATCAATGATTCCCAGGTCCTTATTGATGATATTCTTTTCTGCAGTACCGGTATCCTTTGCGGCTATAATGTGCAGCTTCTTGGGGCTTTCTGCCACCTTAAGCATGAACTTAAACAGGCCTACCGTAGTCTTACCTGCAGCCGTAGTCCCCTCAAGGAACTCAACCGGGGCATCACACTTAAGAAAGGCTTTGTACTTCTCTGATAGCAACAAGCGTTCATCACTCATTATCCATCACCGCCACGCATCTGCTTGATCAGATCGTCAAGCTTGGTCTTCTCAGTCTCCAGGGCGCCGGATACCTCCAGCTTATCCTTAAACATACCTAAGTGTCTGCCGATCAGCTCCAGGGCCTTGCCTTTATCATTCAGCTTGATTTCAATACCGTTTGCCCCTTCTTTGATTCCGGCAATGGCTCCCATCTTATCTCCAGGCATTTCATCAGTAGTTTTCACTTGAACCACTCTGAGGATTCCTTTGTTCTCAATCGTCACAAAATCTGTGACATCCGCAAAGCCGATCTTTGCAAGCTCCTTTAAAACCATGTCCTGGGTGATCTCAGTACGCTTTTCCCGGTCCTTCATACGCTTTTCAACATAAGCCGCAACGTTAACATTAGTTAACATTCTGCTTGCAGCTGCTTTGGCTGTTTCATCTTTCTTGACCTTGGGATACGCAATCCTGTAAGCCCTGGTGGCATTAAGATCAATCAGGTACTCATCTGCAAATGTTTTCTGTTTGGCTGTTAATGCCATCAGTCTCACCTCACCTTCCAATCTGGCTAATTTTTATAACAAAAAAAGAGACAGCTAAAGCTATCTCTCAATATAATCAAATCTATCCTTTATTTTTTCATAATTCCATATGCATTAAAATTATAAGTCACCCCATCTATCCGACGTTCTCCTGTTACCATGACTCCTGTATCATCAGTATAGTACCAGTTGTTTCCTACTTGAATCCAACCAATTTTCATATATCCGTTTTCATCAAAAAAATAACGTTTTCCGTCAATTCTAACCCAGCCATTTGTATAATAACTTCCATTTTCCAACTGATACCACTTTCCAATATCATTACTCTTCCAGCTTCCAGGCTTTGCTTTTAGATAAGTGTCTTCATAGTAACTATCCGTATTTTCATCATATTCTATAGATGGCAGATTATCTAAATACTTCTGTTCTGCCAGATCTACTTCAATATTTAGTATATCTTCTTCTGTCAATGGTCCGATATGAGTTTCTGGATTATAACGATATGCAAATGATGTTATGGTAAAGCTAATTGATAGTATCGTTGTCATATAAAATATTCTTCTTATTTGTTTCATACAATCCCTCCATATTTAACAAAAAAATAGTGTTACTCTTTCCACTTTCTTCCATCATACTACAAATTCTGATAAAAGAAAAGCCCCCATCTTCCGACAAGTGCTCTTGCCAAGCCTCACCACCTCACTTGTGTTTGTTTTTTGTATTGAAAAAGAGACGGGGTTAGCCGCCTCTTAGCTATTGATTATCGCTAAAATTATGATAATTGCCGCTATAGGTGCAAAGTAACAAAAGAAACCTACAACATACATACGCTTCTCCCCTTTGCTTTTCTTCTATCATACGCCCAAATTACCCAAAAGGAAACACCCATCAAGGCTTAACCAAGACAGGTGTTTTCAAAAAAGGAGAATAAGTATGGCTGAAACCAATCGGAACACCCGGATTCGAACCGGGAACCACCTCGCCATTAATGGTGTTGTTCTTCCTGTTGAACTATGTTCCGCACCACTAGTATTGCATTTTGCGCTCAATACACTGACTTATATACGCCGCTTTCTATCCGATTTGAAAAGCCATGAAGAAAGCATAAGAACGTCGGCTTTAATCAGCTGCCAAGCTGTTACACCTGGCAGCCGCAGGGGGCATTATTTCTTTGTGTATTCGATAATTACGTTGGCTGTAGCTCCTGAGTAAAGCCCATCATTGTTAAGAAAATGGTAAACGATGTTGCCATTATTATTGTAATAATACACGTTCACTGCGGCAAACAAACCATTGGTTCGGTTTAAGGACGTTTGTAACATGATCTGTGCATTACCAACTCCATCCACCAAATTTCCGTACAGATTGACTACCTTATCAATCTTGAGATCAGAAACATTTGCAAAGACAATACCATTGCCACTATCGTTAGCGAGTTTCCCAGGAATCACCTTCCGATAGATTGGCTTACCGTCAATCCATGTACCGCATACGGTCTCTTCTGTAGAATAAACATTTTCTGCTGGTGTACCACCATTATCGGTACCGCAACACCCACAGTTAATTGTAATACAACTCTTTTTATCTTCGCACATATAATTTACCTCGCTTTTATCTTTTTAGCCTTTTGGTCAAAATTCATACAAATTCCAGTTTCAGAAGATTGAAGCCATCATGCTTGCACTTGGCAGCCGTAGGCGCATTATTTCTTTGTGTATTCGATGACCACATAGGCTGTACAGCCTGAATACTTTCCATTATTATTTAGAAGATGATAGTATATGCTGCCATCTGCATTATCATAAAACATATTTACCGCAGCAACCAATTTGCCTGGCTCGTCATAAGATGTCTGTAACGTAATTTGAGCCCTATTATTCTTGTCAATCATGTTTCCATATAGATTGATTAACCGTTCTATATTGAGTTCAGAAACACTTGCAAATACAATTGAATTGCCACTATTGCTAGTAAGTGTCCCGGAAATCACCTTCCTATAAATCGGCTTACCGTCCACCCATGTGCCAATCTCAACTTCATCAAAGGAATAAACTTCTTTAGAATTCCCATCACATTCTGCAAGTTGAATGCAGTATTTTTTATCTGTCATAAATAAATCCTCACTTTCATCTTTTCATGTAAATTCTGATTACGCTTCTATTTCAGTTTTTTTGTCGCCGGCAACTCTGCGATCCGAATGATTGACGCATACACATCTTCTAAGGCTGGATTTCCTTCCACATAAGAACCATTGATGCATAGTTCAACCTTTTCAGTAAACCTTATAATTCCTAATCCTTCACAGTTTGATGTGTTGACAGCACGGGTTGGAGTTATTCTCGTACACACATAGTCCGTAATGTCTTTACCACTTATTAAATCATGAAACAATATTGATGCATATGCCGGCTTATCATTTGTAATAATCTGGCAGTTCAAAAACACTAAATAAGTCCCCGGATTCAACACTACTGCTCCCCTATCAGTCAGTTCAAAATCCCCAAAAGATTTATCATTAAAATAAATCTTTTTATCTTTCGTTATACTGCTTTGTAAATCCGCTTTAAGCTGCATATATTTCAATGCTCCGAACGGTGCAGGTGTAGAAGTACCCGTGTCTGAGTCACCTCTGCAGCAGCAACACCCGTAATACTGATTATTGATTACAGTACAACATTTCTTTTCTTCCATAAATAAATCCTCGCTTTCAGTGTTTTCATTGTTTCACATACTAACCGGTATCGTATGTTTCGTTAACACGATCGTGATATAACTATAATAATACACCAAATATAAAACGTCAAACTTTTTTCGAACATATGTTCTTTTATTGTTTGCGATCAGCTATCAAATCAATACGGCCCCTGAGCTGTTGCGCTCAGAAGCCGTTAAAAGGGGATTTCCATATTTATACAATTTTGGATACTATCATTATAGATCGGCCATATTGCCACGTCAATGACAGCTTTCTGCCACGCTTGTCAAGACCCTCCCCTTAGTCCAGAATGATGGCATCTGCACCGAACAAGTAAACGCTTAAGATATCCGTAAGTTCTGAAATCCACCGCCACACAGTCCTTTCTGCACAATTATCCAGTATTTCTGCTATGGATTTCGGAGTCATGCCGTCAAGATAATAATATTTAAAGGCCTTATACTTCTCTGGTGTCTCCTTCCGATACTCCTCGTCTTCCAAAAGTTTCAAGCATTTATCAATATGTGCAATCATGACAATGCTCCGGAGCTTGCTTTTAATGATGCTGTTTATGTAAATATCCTCTGCCGATAACTCCTCCAGTTCTTCCCCATCGTCCACGTCCGACAGCTCCGACACGCCCTCTTGGACGCTCTGGCAAATCCGGTTATAGTTCTCCATCAGCTTCTTGGCGTTCTGAAATACCTTTACCCGCTTATTCTTTTTCTGAGACTTCTCAAATTCCTTTACGGCCTCAAGTGCCGCTGTTCTTGCTAACTGCTCTGCTGTCTCTTTATTCATCCTATCACCTCCCTGATGCCAACATCTTCTTTTTCATTCTGTCCTTTTTCTGCCCCAAAAGCTCTGTATATGTCATGGTCACGAACCTGTTTGGTTCTTTCAGGCTGGCCAACTCCACGATATGCGGGTATTTCCTCACTACAATAACCTTTTCTGATGTAATCCGTGTTCCCCTCACAAAGTCCCTGCGGAAGCTCTCATAAACAAATCGGGATCCGATTTTCAGAGACCACTTAAATTCCTCCAGATCCCATACCGTAATTTCTGGATCCTCCTGGCAGTCTTCGACTTTACCGGATATGCCTGTCCCCACCGTCTTAAAAGTATACCGGCCTCCGTAGGTTCTTCCTTCACGGGCATAATCATAAATGGCCTGCCGGGGTATGGCCAGTGCTACTTCCCACTCCTTGGCGGTACGTTTCCCTAGCAGTTTTCCATCTTCATATACCGCATATAAATTTTCAAATGCCATGATCCACCTTTCCTTTCTTTACCGGCGGCTCCCGCAGCCTCCGATCTGAACACAAACTCGTATATGTATAAGCCGGCATCGTTGCAGAGAAGGTCATGGCAGGCGGCGCCTTAACTGCTATGGCTGCCTCTACCGTGGTGATCCTCCGCGCTTGCACATACTGATTCCGGCGCTCTTTTGGTGATTTTCTCAATTTATCCCTCCTTTTGGGTACAAAAAAACTACCAACTGAATGTTGATAGTTGGTAGTTAATTATTATTTAATATGTTTTTGATAAGTTTTAAAAAATGAATTAAAGCTATCCATTAAGGAATTTTGTGAAACTCCATGAAATTTATAATTATCTTCATCAACTAAATGACCTTTCATATAAAGAGTGAAGATACATGGTTCATTCAATCCTATTCTTGATTGATCAGAATCTACAAAAGAATGTTTAAATGAGTTGGCAAAATCATTTAGTAAATTCAGGAATTCTTCGTGATCATTGAACGCTTTAAACTCATTGGTATCAGACTTAATTAGGTTAAGATAATTACCTATGTCTTTTACTATTAACTTGTCCATCTTCAAACCAGGTGTTTTTTTGTTTTCCTCTAACACCCATACTAATGAAATCATATCATCTACAGCTCTTCTCATATGAAATATTAATTCCTCTGAAATTAAAAAATAATCCTGTGGAACTAATTTGGTTTTTTGAATTTGCTCCCAAATATCAAAACTCTCTTTAGCCTTTTTATTTATTCTTATAATTCGCTGAATTAGCTTAAAGTGCTTAAGCGACAAATTTCCTAAACCTTCGACTATTGGAAGATTTGGAGTTAATTGTGGATTTGCTACTCCATTAATAGTTTTCATTTCTAATTCAATTAATATTGGCTTTAACATGGTTAATCCCCCTCTCATTTAGACTAGTATAATACACTTCAATCCAACTATCAATATTCAATTATCAAGGAACAATATTTCTTTTAAATCCGAGTTTACGTAGCAGGCATCAGTGCCGGTGCCCCCGCTTCCTGGCCTGCCTTTGACTCTAATCTCATCTGCTCCACCGGCTCAAAGTTCATCCACAATGTTTCCACTCGCCTATGATTATTCTGAGCCCTGGCCGGCATCTGCAATTTATACCAGTCTTTCAAATACCGCTCATAAAGATCACAGTCATATCCGGAAAGCATTACCTTTGCCCGGCTGTGGATCACCGTCTCCAGCAGCTCCTCATGATCCTGATCAGACATTTCATGCCGATACTGCTTCCGGCCTCGTGTAGATAATACATAGGGAGGATCCAAATAGATCAGGACATTCTCATGATCAAAGGCTCTGATCAGTTCCAGCGCCGGTCTGTTTTCGATCTGCACGCCTTTCAGCCTAACGACCATTTCTGCCAATGCTTCCGGCAGCTTATTCCAGTTCCGGACCGCATAGGCCGCTTCCCTGCCATAGACATCTTTCTTCCAACCGCAATCCCCATTCAATCTGAATCCGTGGCTCTGCATGGATCTTACTGCAAAGTAACCTGCCCGCTCCACAGGGGACTGAGGCTCTTCCTGGAAGGTTTCCTCATAGACCTGCCTGGAATACGGCGTATATGTAAGCCAGTCCTGCAACTCCTGACAGCTTTCCGGATTCTGTATCACCCGGAAGAAATTCACCACATCACCGTCAAGATCGTTTACCGTCTCAATCCTGGAAGGGGGCTTTGCGAAAAGGATAGCCCCTCCCCCAAAGTACGGATCTAGATAGCTGTGGTGTTTAGGCATATTCTCAATTATCCAGGAAGCGATCCGTTTCTTACTTCCGGGATAATGTAATAAAGACTTCATCTTACTCCTCCTGTCAATTCTTCATCGTCGGCCTCGCTATCATATTCACTTGATGTTAATTCATCTTCTACAATGCGCTCGCCGACATCATCAAAAACACATGGCCTCATATCCACTGCATCTTCAACGTCCAAAGCAATATTTAGATAATTTACCCTACCATTACCTTTATATTTCTGCAGGTTCATTAACTGCTCACCAAGACCGGATTTCATTTGCTGCTCCCAGCGATCCGGATGAGTCTGGCGCAGAACTGACATATGATTGTCCTTAAATGCAATGTCAGTACAACAGCCGACACAGCCATTTCGCTTTATATGGCAAATCTCACCTTTATTATTTGTGTACTGCATATCATACAATGATGTATACGGCACATCATATTTTCGTATGTATTCCCATATATCATCATCCGTCCATATTCCAAGAGGTGACACATGGTAGAATTTCGGCGCATGTGGCCTGTGGCTCTTGAAGATATAACCCCTGGTCGAAAAGGATAACAATCTGGCATGGCTTTCAGCAGCCATTAAGCCTTTCATAATCACATCAATTCCAAGTTCAGCCTGTTTCTTCTCTGATGGTTCCTTTTTCAGGATTGAACAACAGTGGTTTGATGTCTTTACATTTCGGATCAAATCATAGTATTCCAGGGTTTCCTGTTTTTCTGACTCGGACTTGGAGAACCGAAGAAAGCAATCAATATTAATTCTCTTAGCTGTCAACTTAGAAGCCGCTTTCCCAAGAATCGGATAACCATACTGATCAACACACCAGTTAAAGGATTTCATTGTTCCTTTCTTCCAAACAAGACCCCTATTTCGAAAATCTTCCCACATCTCCGGTGTCGCTTTCCTCTCCAAAGATACCGTTGACTTAAGTTTTCCGTCTTCTTTAAGGACCTCATTGATTCTGTCCTCCTGAATCAGCCATTCCAGTACTTCCTTCTGTGCCTCGTATTTTAGACCATCATCCTGCAGCTTATCCGGCAGAACCTCATGAAACTGAACGTTTTCGTTGCTCCATTCTTCTCCCAGCTTTCTTGCAAATTTCAAGCTTTCCGGAAACTCTACTGTGGTATTCCCAAAAATCACATGGTATTTTGCATCAGGAAAATGCGTCCTGATCAAATGCCAGAGAACTGTAGAATCCTTTCCGCCACTAAAGGCAACGCCAACCGCGCCTTTAGATAATTCAAATCCTTTCCCAATAGCCTCAACCGCTTTCTGTATTTTGTAATCCAGCGGCTTTTTCTGTTCCTCCATAACCTCTTTAAACGTATAAACTGTACTCATATTTTTGAAAGGAGCCAGGATATCCTGTCACGGTGGCCACCGCTCCGGCCTCCTTTCAGTTTTTAATTAAACATTACTATTTTCTTTTCCCGGCACACACTCAAAATGTATGTGCAACTTACTCCGTCTTTTGGTTGTTATATGCTCACAATCCCCGTAGATTTCTTTTCCGCAAATATAGCAGATATAAGTTTTCGACTGGGGAATAGCATTAAGATTTCTTTTAGCTGGCATTGTCGCACCTCCCATTCTTTTCTTCTTCAAGCTGGGTAAACGTTGCAAGCATAATCCTCCCGCATATTGGGGCTCCGTTATATTTTTTCATAATCTGACCAAAATCTGTTGTAGCAGAATTCCATAAACCCGGCTCCATGGGTTTCCCATGATATTTCTGATAAAAAATATAAGCATCACAGAAGACACCTTTTACCATGGCAGCTGCTTCTTCAGTTCGTACACTCATAAAACACACCCTGCCTTTCTGTAATGAGCCCGGCGCCGCTTCCACTGATTCTCACAAAACTGGATATCATCCACATAGTCATAACAAACAGCATCTTCCTTCCCTGAAAACACTCTGGCTATCCTTCCTATGCTCTGGGTAACAACGGCATAATCCTTTTTAGGAAGAGTCATATACAGCCGGTCAAGGCAAGGGATATCCAAGCCTTCTTTAGCCAGACTGAAGGTTGCGAATAGAAAATGCTTCTTTCCATTCCTCATATCTTCAATAGCCCGCTCCCGTTCTGCCCTGGCCTTCTTACTGGTCATGCTGCCATCGATCATAACACTGGCTCTTTTAAGCTCCACAGGCAGCATATTTCTTAATATCTGCAAATGCTCCAGTCGATCCGAAAGGATCAGGTTAAAATGCTCTCCATTGCTTTTCAAATCCTTAACAATAATTTCATTCCTTGGACCGCTCCCCGTCAGGTATGGGATCAACTTTGTAAAGACAAGCGTCCCATCTGTATCCAAACATTCTCGGTTCACCTTTATTCCTGTATTCCTCTGACTGATTCGCACCTGCATGGTCTTATCAGCCACAGCCTCCTCCGGAACTCTGTAGGCAATTTCTCCTAGCACGGCAAAGGTGCTTTGTATCAATCCGTCTGATCGGTGGACGGTTGCAGACAAACCGTATTTATATCGCGCTGCCAGACTGTTCATGACTTTGTAAAACATCGTCACTTTAGAAGGTGTTCCGGCCAGCCGGTGGCATTCATCAACGATTATTACATCCCAGGAATACCGGTACTTGTCCAGGTCCAGCTTACAGAGTGTCTGCACGGTGGCAAAAGTAATGTGACTGCCAATATGCACCTTTCCTGCCGTAATCTTTCCCAGGGTCCTTTTATCAAAGTACTGTGCAGCCCTTTCATAAGACTGGGTAAGAAGGTCCTGAGTGTGCGTGATCCACAGTGTCCTCCTTGATAATTTGGCTGCCAGTGCTATTCCCATCTGGGTCTTTCCGGATCCGCAAGGACTTTGAAGAATTCCGCAACTCTGACAGCTCATTTCCATCACTGCCGGCTCTTGATAGTCATACAGAGGAATTGTTCCATCAAAGCTTAAAAGTCCGTTATCCGCCAAATCTTGATTGATTAGAGTATCCTCCTCCTTGAACTCCTTAACCTTTTTTCCCACTCCAACCGGTACAATCAACTCATTGCCTTCCACCCGGTATAGCCATAAATATTTCGGTGTATTACCAACCCATAGCCCCCGGCGTGAACGATTGGCGTATTCCGGATTAGGCAGTACTAGATTTTCACGGCACCAGTCAAACAGGGCCTTCGGGGCATCTGTTATCCGGATCTCATTGCCAATCACTATCCGCATTCCCATCACCTACACTTTCCGGAAGGTTTCCCAACCAGATATCAATGTTACTGCCATATCTTCCGCATAGCGGTTCATCAATCTGCTTAATTCCTTTGCCCTGAAGATGTTTGATCAGGTCATAGTCAATCAGATAAATTGTCTGATTGCTAAATCGTAAAGCAAATTTCCCCTTCTCATTACCAGTCAGTTCAAACAGATGCATGGCATTGTACTGATTCTCCTCCATTCTGCTGAGAAAGAAATAATCCTTTTCACAGTCCTTGCAGTCAAAGAGATATGTAACTCCATTTCTGGCCGCTACTACGTCGCAGGGCTGACCATTTTTATTGTCCTGAAACATATGAACCCAGAACCCTTCTTCTGACAGAAGCTCCGCAAATTCTCTTTCAAAGTCTGTCCCGGCCTTCTTATTGCTTACCATAAAACTTCCGCCTCTCTTTCAAGCTCCAGAGTCAAACGCCGGACCATCTTCAAATCATCTTTGATCCGTTGTCTGGAGGGCCTTTGCAGGTCCCAGATCTCTTTCTGGTCTCCGGAATCAAGTACCTCTCTATAGTTTTCTATCTTTTCAAATTCCCCTTTTGCATCCTGCATGAGAAATTCAATCGCACTGATTTTATTCAAATTACCACCTTTTCCTTTCCGGTCTTACCACTTTCAGGAAATGTCTTACTCAAAATCTTACCTAAAAACCCTTACAAACCCTTTAAATACGTAGGGTCTTACCGTCTTACCTAAAAGCCAACAGGATAAACGTATATTTATAGAGGAAAAAATAAAATACCAATTTCCCCTCGCGCTATGTATATGTTATTTATGGTAAGACTGGTAAGATGGTAAGACTATATATATAAAAGCCTTATTCTACAAGGGTTTCATGGTCTTACCTAATTTTTTTTTTAGGTAAGACTAGGTAAGACCGTGTAAGACTTTTAGTTAAACGGAAGCGTTTCCTGCTCGTAATCCACCTTTATGAAGCCATCCTTGTCAGCTCCATCGTCATTGTTTTCAAATTTTAGCTTTATGTAACTGGCCTTGATCCCGTAAACCTTTGTCTGGTGAACATATTTCCCTTGACTATTTGTAATTAACCGATCTTTCTCTGCCCATTTCTTACTGACAGCCGCATAATCAAATCCACCGTCTTCAAGGAAGTCACATAACACATCTTTATTAATAACAGCCACCGGGGGCTTTTCTGGGCGATCATCGTCTGCGTCAATCCTCCCCCACACTTCCCCTTTATTTGAAGCATCTGCTCCGTCAGGATTTCGAAATCTCATAGGGTTTCTGGCTATCCAGTTAAGTACTGTTTGGTAGGATCGTTCTGAAATATCAACTTCCTTTGCGCTGCGTAAATACATTTCCACATCTTTAATTGTAAGCGGAGTTTCATCCGCAAAAATCAATTCTGTTAAAATCCGGTCCGCAACCAAAATACAAGACATAGCCATTGCTTGCTTTTCTGTGGTGTCAAGCTGACACATTTCATCAAAATACTTTTTATATTCTTCCTGAAGCTTTTTTGTTTCTGTCCCCTGGAGATATTCCACCAGCTTTTTTCCAGCAAATCCATAATTCTCCGTAAGCACAGATACGGTATGGTTTCCGTCTTTTAGCAATTTTTCTTCCACCTCTATCTCAATCACTCGGTTTTTAGATCCACTGCGGCTATTTGCTTTGGTAATGGGCTCTTCTCCTGTGAAGATGAAACTGTTTTTCCAGGTTTTCGTCTCTTCCACGCCACCAGCAGCCCTTCCCCGCCCTTTATCAACACCTTCTGTGATCTGGTAGATTAACTGATCAAAGTTGGTTGTCCATTTATCCTTCATAGTCTGCAACTCGTCGCCAGTATAAGGTAAAGAATACAGGAACGCTGCGTTACGCATGATTCCTACCTTAGTTGTATTCATCGTCTTTACCAATCCGCCCATTTTAGGGTTTCCCCATATCGACATGGCTGCCATAATTGCTACGGTTTTGCCTGTGCCAGATTCTCCACTCCATACATGAAACACAAAAGGAAGTATATTTAACAGTTCTATCATGGCGCTTCCGGCGCTGGCAGCAAAGGCCATGCGGATAATCTTATTGCTCCTTAACTCGCTGCAATGGTTTTTCCAGATTTCAAAGCTTCCATGCTCTTTAATATTTTGGAAAATAGGATCAAAGTCCCGATCACCATCATAAACAATATCTTCCGCATAAGGCATAAACTCTTCCCCTGACCACCCAAGGCGACGAATGGATTTCTTTGGATTGAGTGTCAGGGGATTAAGCCCTACACAATCCGATATATACCGAACCAGATTCTTTGCATTGTCCGATGTGACTTCAATTCCAAACTGACTGAGAGCATCCACGATTTTATTGGTATTGGCGCAAACACTACGATCCACAGTGATACTCTGCCAGGATGCGGACTTGAAATAGGCCAGGGTGATTCTCTCCTCTGCTGTATCCACATTTTTCAGGATCTCTATGGGCAGGATCGGATGGCTACAGGCATGGGCCGGCACCGGCATTGCGTTTTTGTCATACCGGATTGCCCTCACCCCTAAGTCATTGGCCGTCCATTCCCCGCATATCAGTTCCAGCGGCTGATCGGTAAATTTCGTCTTCTGACCGTCCTGTTTCTGACGCTGGGCATAGTCAAGAACGAAGGACTTATATACGTTGTTAAATTCTGTTGCGCGCTTTAATTTCCTGGCTGCATTCCGCAAAGCCTCTATGTACTGGGTTCTTTCAACATTGTCTTCTATTTCGAAAATCTGATAAAAGACTTCATCGGGAAATGGATCCGTCTGGCTCAGTTCGTACATACCAGTTATTAATTCGTCCTTCGATTTCTCCAATTCTTATCACCGCCTTCTTGTCGCCATAAACTTCTTCTGGACATTCTTCCAGATTTTCAAGCAAATATTCTATGTATGTAATGTTCTGCAGGGCTTCTGTAAAATGCTCATTTTTCTCATGGATTGCTTCACAGAGCAGGATCCGGTACATCTGGACATACATCTTTGCCCTTTTGGCAAAAGCAGCAACATTTTGTCGCCGCTTTCTCTTACGTTCTGCCTCTCGCTTCTCCCTGTATGTAACCGGTACTGTTACTGGAACACTAAAAGCAGCAGCCAACTCCTTTGCCGCTTCCTCATTACGGATCCCTTGATACAAGGCGGCAAACTTTATCTGGTCCCCACCTGTACCACAGGTAAAGCAGTAAAATCCTTTTCCATTGGGATATATCTTCATACTCGGATCCTTATCCTGGTGAAAGGGGCATAAGCACAGCCCCTTTTTATTCACCTGAAGACCGTAATACTCTGCAACGGCCTGCATGGACACAGATTCCTTTACTTTATGGAATAGCTCCGGATCACATGAATGGAATTCCCTCATCACCGGCTCCTTCTGGAATGCTCATAAAGCCATCACCGTCAGTAAAGGAAGGCGGTGCTGCATCTGACGGGCTTGGACGACTGCCGCCCTGGGCTTCTGCAGGAAGAAGCTCGTCTTCCGGAACTTCTGCCTCATCAAGCCCAGCAACGCTGCGGATCCTCCATAACTCTGTAACAAAGGGAGTTGTCCCATCATCAGCTTTAAACTGCCGGCGGCGGAAAATCCCTCCAAACTTCTTGCCCGCAAGCATCTTCTCATTACCTTCCTTGTCCCACTGGAAGGTGAAATTGTTAGAACGTTCAATGCTGGTAATGATTCCTTTTAACCATGACGTTCCTTTACCGTCCATGTTCTGCTTGAATACACCTTTCCATTTGGCGTTTTTTCCATTCTGTGCTTTAGCTGCTTCAAACATCTTTTTATAAAAATCCTTGTGTTCCCCTTCGGCAATATCGAAAAGTATTACAAACTGCTCATTGCCATTCTGAGATGTCTGTGTAGCTACCTGAACGATAGAGCATACATATTTTCCCTTGGGAAGCTGAACGGATTCTCCTGTATAAGCCTGGGCCTCATCATAACCTGCTGGTTTCTTAATCATGTTTTACATCCTCCTTGTTTAAATTCTTTGGGTTTAGAATTTCGTAATATTCCCTGATGATGTTATCAACCATTAGAAGGTCATTATCTATCTCAACAGCCTCAAACATATCATCCGGAGCCTTGCTGACCGCCCCGTCTCGTGATTGAGTGACGAAGACATACCTGTCAGACTTCAATGACCGTAAAACAACCGTAAACATTCCTTCCAGACATACTTTCTCATCCAGAAGCTTTCCAATAGTTTTGGGTTTTATATCCCCATAATCATTTACATCTTCATGCATTACCACATACACGATCCGATCTTCCGGTACTTCATCCTGAATTGTTTTAATCAGCCGGTAAAAATCATCTGCCAACTGATTGTAAAGCCCAAATACTGCGTTACCTTTTCCCGTTGTATTGTGGCCATCCATAAACTGACCAGTGATCAGGTAACCTGCATCATCAATTACAATGGATTTAGGCCACTGAGGGCTTTTGAGGCATTTTTTAATAAACTCATAATCATTACTGACCGATCCCCCTATCTTCCCTTTGAACGGAAGTGGCTTATTAATTACACGGATAAGGCCAAAGTCTTTCCCTACACAATTCTTCAGGCTTCGTGATTTTCCACTCCCTGATTTTCCCATTATCATGACTGGAATTCCCATGTCGATCCTCCTTAATATGGCAGCTCTTCTTCAAAGTCTGCTTCCTGATCCGGTTCGTTATCTTCTCTTAAACGCCAGTCTGTCTGAAAGAAGTCCAGTTTCTCCATACTTGGGAAAAGAACCTCCCTGGCCTTTTCTCCAGCTTCCGTTGTATGTACCCAGTAGATGGTAGTATCATTCTTCCAGTACAGGATTCCATAGTTGTAATTGGGTCTTCCGGGCATGCCCTCCACCGTTGTCTCCAGTTCCTTGCTGCTGATAACGTCAGCCGTCAGACTCTTATCTGCCACCTTATAACTAAGATCACTATGGACCTGCAGCACGATAAAGGCGTGTGGCCAAGAGCAGAGATTGATTGGAACATAAGCGGCGTAATCCTTGGCTTCCTTCCACATCTCGTAAGCATTCGGATAGTCCGTCTCAGCGTCCTGTGTAACTTCCCCGTTTTGATGATAGTATCTATAGTACTCACCAGATTCCGGGATATCTCCGATCAGCTCCATAAGTGCCGCCTTAAATTTATTTGAGGCATACAAGATATCCGTACACAAGCCCCATGTCCCAGCATGGACCAAATAGCCTCCATTTATATTTCCAACATACAGGCCGCCACTCTTAAGAGCAGCCTTCATCATCTTTTTTAACTCACCAGTTTTTAAAAACATAATTCTCCCTTCTATCTGCCTTCATGGCCCCGTTCGGCAGCCATTCGGACAAGATCAAGCACAATGTTCAGTTCATCATAGGAAAGCTGCCATATATTGCTTACCATTAAATCCGTGATCTTTGATGATACCTTAACGAGCTGCGCCATCCGGTAAGGCGATATCTCCGAACCGGAAGTATCTGGCAGCTTGTCCATACTCATCGAATCCGCAAATGCTCTCCACGTGGTTCAAAGTGGGCCCAGTCAACCTGTTTCTCTGAAAGAAGCTGACGGACGGCTTCCTTATTCACTACTGGCGGTTGCGGAATGGTATACTTAGGCGGAATATCCTCCACACTTCCATCAATAACCAAAGGCTCTGCTCCACCATTCTTGCAGATTGAATAGCTGAAAAGGGCTGTTTTGAACTTCTCTTTTCCGGTATAGCGCATGTTTTCCATGAGATACTCCTTGATCCATCTATCCTTTCCTTCCAGCTGCTTTGCCCTTGCATTAAGCCTGTCCATTTCCGCTTCAATGGCTTTAATGCTGGACTGAATCTCCATATGTATCTTGGCAAGGTTGTCCGATTTTTCTTCAAATTCTCCGAAGATAGCCTCCAGCGTATCCTTCATAATCTGCGGATCAATATCCTCCGCATAGCACAGTTCTTCAAAGGCTTTATACTCCTCTGCGATTACATATAATTTTTCCATCTTGATTTCCTCCGATAGATTCCCTATAATAGGGATGTGAAATATTTACGTGTTACCTTGATTCCCTGGGAGTTGCAGCTCCTGGGGTTTCTGCTTTTAGAGTCTGTATGACTCCATCAATTTCTGAAATTGCTTTTTCGTGTTCCAGTTTAGAAACCTGAAACCGTTTGAGCAGTGCAGTTCTAGCCCGCTTAGTCACCACAATGTATTGGCCGATTCCCTGCTTTACCATGATCGCATCCTGAAACTCTGCCTTAACATACGGAAAAAATTCATCCGCCAGTGCTTCATTTGCCATGCCGTAGGGCGATCCTTTCCGATTCCCCAATTCCTTTAAGTAATAGTCCAGACAATCTTTATCCATCATGATTCCTCAACTCCTTTCACACATTTTTGAACCTCATCCCAAAACACCCAAAGAAGCTGGCCGTCCTGAAACTTTAAATTTACCATTCCGGCCTCCAAATCAAACTCCATTGCTGCAGCCTCCTGGCCTGTATATTCTGGGTGCACATCGGACGCATACGTTACCGTATCTCCTGTCTTCATATTGCTTGTCCTCCTTTCACATCACCTCTAACGCACCGCACGTACCCAAAATCACAATCACACAGGCAACAAAAATCACTGCCGGCATAAACCATTTCATAAACTCCATCAAGTGTGACGGGCGGGTGTCGGTGTAATCATCTAAGTTATCAAAGTGCTTTTGCACGTGGTTCCTCCTTTCCCAAATTGGATACCGGATACTGTTCGATGAACCTCTCAAGGTCCGATCCTCTTACCTTCTTAGATCCCAACGACAAACAGGGAAGCTTTTCTTCCTTGATAAGTTCATACACAGCATCAGTGTTCACTTTTAAGACTTTGGATACTTCTTTAACGGTATAAAGCGGTTCATACGTTTTTACCACCGTTCTTCCTCCTCTCATAATCCTTGCAGGTATACCGCCTGCTACGCTCAAGACAACGATTGCGGTATCGGCAGGACTTACATGAATATGTAATCACATCAAGCCGCCCCATACTTGATTGCCATTTCTTTTACGATGGCTGTGTACCCTTCAATCAGTTTCTTGTCCTCCGCTATAATATCCACCTGGGAGAGCTTGTCTCTTTTAGACTTGCAGACACCCTCGTCAGCCATGCGTCTACGCTTATTTGTAAGGCGTTGCTTCAAACTGACCCCCATCCGCTTTTCCAGAAGTTCGTAGCTTTCGGCCCTGACCTGCTGAAAGGCCTGTCCTCCTCCTAACTCCTGCGCTATCTTATTAATAAGGTTGCGGGTGTCTTCCCGCCATGAAGTGGTGTCCAAGGCCACTATTTCTCGGATGCTTTCCACACGATTGTTTACTTCCGCAATCTCCCTTGACTGCCGTTTCTGTTCCATTTCAATATTTATCATAAGTCGGAGTTCCGGGGACATATCCTGCATTCGCAGTATCATTTCTTTTGTTTTATCCTCCACCCTGGTAAAATACTCCCGGGCCTGTTCGCCGCGTTCATTCTTCTGGGTCATGGAAAGCTTCTTTGCAAACTTGGCTGTCAACTTAAAATCCTGCGTAGGTCTGCCGCCTTGGGGGTTTTCGTCATTCAGTACGAAAACCTCATAATCCGTACCTTCATCAGCAAACTGGTTGTCAATAATGTTTGCTTTGTACCATTTAGAGTAGTTGCTTGGATTCAGTTCCAAAAACTCATAAAGCTTCTTTGCTGTGGTCATTCCGTCTTCATCAATCCCCAGAGCAATTTCAATGGGGGTCAGGTTTGATGTGTCCGCCGTTGTTTGGCTTATTAAATCATTCATTTATGTATCCTCCTTTGTTGTTCAATGACTTTGAACATTTTCACTAAAAAAATAATGCTGCATATCGCCCTTATCTATTCTCAATAAATGAGAAGCTTTGGTTATTTCTGGCTGCTTCCAAAAAACCTGATTACTTAATTTTAAAGAACACGTTCTCTCGGACCACCCCATAGCAGCGGCGAATGACTGCTGTTTTCCAAAGTATTCAATGATTCTTCCTTTTAGCTTGCTATAATCATAGGCCATGACTATTCCTCCTTTCATTTGCTCAATTAGTTTGAACACTCTTATCATAGCATTGCCTTTTTTCTTTGTCAATAATGTATGTTCAATAAACTTGAATCTTTCTCTTGAACTTTTGTTCAATACATGCTATAATTGCGCTATCACATGAAAGGAAGATGCATCATGAAAGCAACTACCGCAGACCGCCTCAAGGAAGTAATGAAGCGTTACGAATTGAGACAAGTCGATATATTGAAACGAGCAGAACCTTACTGCAAGCAATATGAGATAAAAATGGGCAGAAATGATTTATCACAATATGTGTCAGGGAAAGTATCCCCCGGGCAAGACAAACTTACTATACTAGCTTTGGCATTAGGGGTTTCTGAAACATGGCTCATGGGATACGATGTACCAATGGAACGCAATGGCCACGAGGACCCCGAGCTTCTTAAGCGTGATGCTATACTTGAAGACATAGAAGATATTTTAAAAAACGAAGGATACACTCTTTTCTGTGAAAACTATGACGACGATTATTTTCTCGTAAAGGATCTGCATAACCAAACAGTGATTGGCTTTTATGATTACGATTTATTAGCTAAATATAACTATCTTCAAAAAAAAGGCAAAGTTACTGCTAACTTGTTACTTTCATCCGAAACTACATTCTTCAAATATCTAGGGAGTTTGGGTTATTACATCAGTAGAGACGATTTAGAACACAAACCATTTATTCACTACGATAATGGCACTGTGAGAATAGAGCCCGATACACTAGACAGCATCAGAACTAGAATTGATACTTACGCAAAAGCCACTATTGATTCTGAGATATTAGCGTTACAAGAGAAAGAAATTAAGCTAGAGCGTCTTGAAAAAGAGCGCCTCGTCAGGCATCTACGGGATAAAAACGTCTATTCATGTAGCCAATTTGATAAAGATAGAAAAACTTATCTGGAAGCAGACGCCGCCCACCAGCGAACAGACCTTTCAAAGGGCGAATTGAATGACGCGGCAAGAAACAAACATGATGATGAGATCATGGACGATCCAAACTTCTAGGGGGAGGTTGTATTTTATTGAGTTATGAAGAACTATTAGAGGAAGCGGATACAGCAGGGCTTATTGTAAAAGAAAAGCCCCTCCGGAATAACGACGGGCGCTTAAAAGGCAAAAGAATCGCCATAAGGCAAGACATTCCTACCACTTCGAAGAAGGCAGACGTTCTGGCCGAAGAAATGGGGCACTATTACACCTCTGTGGGCAGGATCATAGAGCAGAATACTGTTGGCAGTGCAAAACAGGAACGGACTGCCCGCTTATGGGGGTATAATAAAAGAATTGGACTTGTTGGTCTTATCAACGCTTTTAAGGCGCATTGCGAAACCTTGTATGATATAGCAGAATTTCTAGGGGTATCCGAGGATACTCTTGCCGATGCAATTGAAAGCTATCGTCAGATCTATGGGGAATGTGTCAGGGTAGATAATTATATAATTTGCTTTGAACCCTATTTACATGCGCGTACATTTTTTATGCCAGAATAAACTTTTTAAAATTAAAATAGCCTATGGCTTTTTAATAAAAATAATTATGGAGGTTATGAGATGAAAAAAGCAAAATTAATAATCACAACTGCTATTCTTTCAGCAGCCATGAGCACGGCGGTCTTTGCTGGAGAATGGAAGCAAGATACTAATGGTTGGTGGTATCAGAATGATAATGGAGGGTACCCAGTAAACTGTTGGCAGGACATAAACGGAAAACAGTATTACTTCAATGAATCCGGATATATTCTCACCAACACAACTACGCCCGATGGGAAACAAGTCGGAGCTGATGGCGCAATGATGCAAGCACCGCTTTTTGATTTTGATATTAATGATAGTCATGTAAAATACACCAAACATGAACTCTCCACTGATTACGAAGGCAATGCCTGTGTGATTGTATACTATGATTTCACAAATAAATCAGATAAGGCCCTAAGTGCAATGGGTAGTGGCAGCTATATAAAAGCCTACCAAAACGGAATTGAATGTGATAGGGCTTATCCGTCATCATCTGAGAACAAAGCCATTGACAATCATTACAAAAATATTATGCCGGGTGTAACCCTTAACGTTGCGGAAGCCTTCAAAATTTCAGACAAAAGTGATATCACTCTCACGCTTTCAGATTTATGGGATTGGAGTTCAAACAAAAAAACAGCAACAGCTATATTAAATCTTAAATAGGAAAAACCGCCCGGTGCTGGTAACACCAAACGGCTTAACATAGATTTTCTCTTACCAGGTACTCCCGGAAAAATATAACCTATATCTTCAATAGAATTATATCATTTTCGGAACGTCCTGGCAAGGGGCGTATTTTTGTACTCAAAAATAAGTTGGGACGTCGAAACTCACGAAAGGAAATGATATTATGGGAGAATTAATAACCAGAAAGCGCGGAAAGACCTGGGAATGGTCATTTGAAAGCGCGCGAATAGATGGAAAACGGAAACGTGTTACCAAAGGTGGTTACAGGACTAAATCCGATGCAATAGAAGCCGGCACCCAAGCCAAAGCCGAATACGATAACGCCGGTATTCACTTTTCCCCCTCCGAAATATCGGTATCTGATTTTTATGATCTATGGCTAGACGAATATTGCAAGGTGAACCTTAGCACAGATACGATCATCGGATATCGAAAAAAGATTAATTTACACATAAAGCCGGCCTTAGGAAAATATAGGCTGAAATCTCTTACCCCGGCCATCATTCAAAAATTACTCAATGATAAATTCAATCAGGGATATAGCCGTAATACCCTCTCTGTATTAAAAGGACTTCTAACGGGCGCACTAAAATATGCCGTTGAACCTATGCATTTTATTAAATATAATCCTGCTTCCGGAGCAAAGCTCCCATCTCATAGAGCTATACCAGAGACTCCTTCCAGGAAAAAAGAGAAGAATATCATTCCAGCTGAACAATGGGAGGCAATTATAAACCGTTTTCCTGAAGGGCACACCTGTTTTATTCCTTTGCAGCTTGCTTATCGCTGCGGCCTGCGTTTGGGAGAGGTATTTGCGCTTATGTGGAGCGATATAGACTTTGAAGCAAAAACGCTTAATGTAAATAAACAAGTGCAAAATTTAGACGGATCATGGGCTTTCTATGCTCCGAAATATAATTCAGCACGCATAATACCCCTGGATAGTAAAATGCTGGACATATTGAAACGGGCGAAAGCTAATCAAGAGAGAGCAAGGGAATACTATGCTGAGCATTATACAATTTTATATGAGGACAATAAAAGGCATATAAACACAGAAGGGAATGGATCTGAGATATTTATGATTAATCGCCGTGAAAACGGAACCTATATACAACCCCGGGTTCTTCAGCATTGTAGTCGTATCATACACCATCAACTTGGATTTGGTAACTTTGATTTTCACTCTCTTCGGCATACTCATGCCACCATACTTCTAGAAAATGGAGCCAACCCAAAAGATGTCCAGGCAAGACTTGGGCATAAAAACATAGAAGAGACGCTGCAGATATATACTCATGTAACTTCTAAAATGCAGGACCAAACGATCAGTATACTCGAGAACATACCGTAGTTTGTCTACCAAGTTTATAAGCGGTAGACAAACGGTAGACAAGACCATATTTCTTACCCAGATAATCAAAAAGAGGAGCCGCCAAAGCGAACTCCTCTTTTCTCTATCAAATGGTATTTTCCCTTTAAAAATAAAGGTTTTTCCTTAGAATTTACCGTCTCTTGCACTCTCCTCGATGCCTACAGCCACAGCCACGGTAGCTCCGACCATAGGGTTATTTCCCATACCGATCAGACCCATCATTTCCACGTGAGCCGGAACGGAAGAAGAACCTGCGAACTGGGCATCAGAATGCATACGTCCCATGGTATCAGTCATACCGTAGGAAGCAGGACCTGCTCCCATATTATCCGGATGAAGGGTACGTCCTGTACCGCCGCCGGATGCTACGGAGAAGTACTTCTTGCCCTTCTCTGAACATTCCTTCTTATAAGTTCCTGCAACCGGATGCTGGAATCTGGTTGGGTTGGTAGAGTTTCCTGTAATAGAAACGTCAACACCTTCCTTCCACATAACTGCAACACCTTCTGTAACATCGTTTGCACCGTAGCAGTTAACTTTTGCTCTTAAGCCTTCTGAATAGGACTTTCTCCAAAGCTCTTTTACTTCGCCTTTGTAGTAATCCATCTCTGTTTCTACATATGTAAATCCATTGATTCTGGAAATGATCTGAGCGGCATCTTTTCCTAAACCATTTAAAATAACTCTTAATGGTTTCTGACGAACCTTGTTTGCCTTCTCAGCAATACCAATTGCGCCTTCTGCTGCTGCAAAGGACTCATGACCTGCCAAAAAGCAGAAACACTCGGTCTCTTCTTCCAGAAGCATCTTTCCTAAGTTACCATGTCCCAGACCTACTTTACGCTGGTCGGCAACGGAACCTGGAATACAGAAAGCCTGAAGACCTTCTCCAATCGCTGCTGCTGCGTCTGCCGCTTTTCTGCAGTCCTTCTTGATTGCAATTGCTGCGCCAACGATGTAAGCCCAACAGGCATTCTCAAAACAGATCGGCTGGATCTTCTTCACCTGCTCGTATACATCCAGACCTGCATCTTTTGTAATCTTTTCAGCTTCTTCAATAGAAGCAATGCCATAGCTGTTTAATACAGAATTGATTTTGTCAATTCTTCTCTCATATGATTCAAATAATGCCATTATCTTGTCCTCCTTATTATTGGCCAAATATCTTCGCTTTGATAACCGGTAACCGACAGGCTTGTGCCAAACCGATTATTCATGTCTTGGGTCAATGATCTTAGCAGCTTCGGCAACACGTCCGTACTGTCCCTTTGCCTTTTCCCAAGCAGTATTCGGATCATCACCCTTCTTGATGAAGTCAGTCATCTTTCCAAGGCTTACGAACTGATAGCCAATGATCTGGTCTTCTTCATCGAGAGCAATACCGGTTACATAGCCTTCCGCCATCTCTAAGTAACGAGGACCTTTCTTTAATGTTCCGTACATGGTACCAACCTGTGAACGGAGACCCTTTCCTAAGTCTTCCAGTCCCGCACCTACCGGAAGTCCATCCTCAGAAAATGCACTCTGTGTTCTGCCGTATGCGATCTGTAAAAACAATTCTCTCATAGCAGTGTTGATCGCGTCACAAACAAGGTCTGTATTTAATGCTTCTAAAACGGTAAGTCCTGGTAAGATCTCTGCTGCCATAGCAGCGGAGTGTGTCATACCGGAGCAGCCGATTGTCTCTACTAATGCTTCCTGAATAATACCCTCTTTTACGTTAAGAGTCAACTTGCATGCACCCTGCTGAGGAGCACACCAGCCAACGCCATGTGTCAGACCGGAGATATCTTTAACTTCTCTAGATTTTACCCATTTTGCTTCTTCTGGGATTGGAGCAGCGCCGTGATGAACGCCCTGTGCCACTGTGCACATCTCTTCTACTTCCTGTGAATAAATCATGTTAAAACTCCTTTCGAATAAGTAATAATTGTGAACAGTACTTTGTTAAATATATCACATCATACTTGATTACATTTTCTCATATAATGTCGAATTCCGCAAGCCCTTTTTAAGGAAACAGGAGGGGATATGATTATCCCCTCCTGTTTCCTTATTCCCTATAAAATTCTTCTTACGGAAAGGATCGTCCTGTAAGTAGCTGTTCCCACCTTAATTCCCGTTGCTGGAGAACTGGCATGAACAATCTGTCCATTGCCGATATAGATCCCGATATGGCCTGCATAGCAGATAAGATCTCCCGGCTGGGCCTCGGAATAGGATACCTCACGGCCGGCAGAGCGCTGCTCCGAAGAGCTTCTTGGAAGAGAATACCCGAAATGCCTGTAAATAGCCTGTACAAATCCGGAGCAGTCTGCACCATTGGTCAGGCTGGTTCCTCCAAATACATAGGGGTTCCCCACAAACTGAAGTCCGTAATCCGCAACCGCACGGCCTTCCGCTGTTCCGCCGTTGCTCTTGGCTGCAGACGGACCGGTGTACTTGTTGTTGGGATTGGAGGACTTGGGCTTTGAGCTGGTGTTTGCCGCAGCCTTCCTTCTGGCCTCTTCCTCCGCCTTTTTCCTGGCTTCTTCGGCTGCCTTCTTCCTGGCTTCCTCTTCTTTTGCCTTACGGATCTCCTCATTCTTCTTTGCTACCGTCTTGGCATAAGCAGCCGCATCCTGCTTAGCCTGTGCAAGCTGGCTGTCAAAATTAGATACTTCCTTCTTCTTCGTGGAGATCAGATTCTCAAGTGCGGACTGCTGTTCCTTGTACTCTAGCTCCATGACCTCCATCTCAGCCTTGTCCTCTTCTAAGTCTGACTTATAATCGGCCACCTTCTGCTTTGTCTCCTGGAAGGTTATGAGCATATCCCGGTCGTATGTATAAATTCCTTCTACGTATTCCGCCTTATTAAGAAGGTCAGACATGTTCTTCACCTGAAGGAAAATATCCAGATATTCGGTATCTCCCTTTTCATACATGTACTGGATCCTCTTTTTCATGGAGACGTACTGCTTTTCTTCATCTTTCTTGGCCTCTGCATAATCAAGCTCAGCCTGCTTGATCTCTGCTTCCTTGTTGGCCATATCACTTTCCAGAACCTTGATATCAGACAAAAGAACAGTCAGATCAGAGGTCAGCTTTGACACCTGATTCTGTGCAGCGCTCTTTTTGCTTTCAGCATCCTGGGCCTTTTTATTTGCCTCTTCCAGCTTTTTTTGCGCTTCCTGTTTTTCTTTTTCCGCTTTTGACGTGGCCCAGGCGGGAACAGTCTGGCCGCAGACCATTGCACTTACCAACAGACCGCAGAGAAGCTTTTTGAACATTCTCCTGTTTCTTTCATACATATTCTGTATTTTTCGTTTCATCGTCAGTTCCTTTTCCCTTTTTTTCTACCTTATATGTTATCGTATATTCATGGTAAAATTCAAGTACTATTTTGTTAAATTTTGAAATATTTATGAAATAACTGGATTATGGCCTCTTCACCCCTCATTCTCTTCTATTCCCCAGCAGTGCGCAGATCATGATTGCTGTAAAATACGGCAGGTGCCTATTTCTCTTTTAATCCGTCTGTTCAAGACCCGTTTCCGTCTGGACCAGGTGTTTATCCCCGGGCAGTTTTCCCGACACAATAAGGAAAGAGAGAAAGAATAAAATTCCTTTGATAATGCTTGAAATCGTGAAAGCCCACCAGATTCCGTCAAGGCCAAGGGATGTACTGCTTAATATCATAGCAAAAGGTATTCTGGCAGAAGTAAACACAACGCTGATGACCGAGCAGAGAAGGGTCCGGCCAAGGCCAGAGAGAGCCCCTACTGTTGTCAGTTCAATGCACATGAACATCTGGCAGTAGCCCAGGATCACCAGATAACGCACTCCCATGGGAATAACCTCTGGTTCATGGATGAACAATCCGAATATTTGCTCCGGAAAGCAGACCAGAAGAACGGAACAGAACAATCCCCATACAAACATAACTCCAGTAGCCGTAAAATAGCCTTTTTTCACTCTTCCATACTGTCCGGCCCCGTAATTTTGCCCCACAAAGGAATTAATGGCTGCTCCAAATCCATCTGCCGTCATCCATGATATGGATTCGATCTGGCCGCCCACCCGGAGCACTGCCACAGCTGTATCCCCAAATCCGGTCACAAACCGGGTCAGGATCATGGAAATGCTGGTGTAGATAAAGTTCTGAACAGAGGCAGGAAAACCAATCTGAATCATGGCTTTCATATAATCCCAGGGTACCTTAGAAAGTACCTTCACCTTATCAAACACCACCTGGTCCTTTCGTATGGCTATTAAGAATACTGTGGTAACTACTGCCTGGGCCATGACCGTAGCAACAGCCGCTCCCGCCACTCCTGAACCTTTCAGTGGCCCCACCCCAAAGATCAGGACAGGATCCAGTATCATATTCAAAACCAGGCCGATAAAGTTAGCAAGCAGCGGTGTTCTGCTGTCTCCCATAGCTGTCATGATCCCGGTAATAATCGAATTCAAATAGGAAAATATAATCAAACCACAGGTGATCTTTAAATAAACCTGGGCATTATAGGCAACGGAAGCATCGTTCAGTCCGAAAAATCCGATCAAAGGCCTTGCCCCCAAAAATGTCACCATGCCATACAGCAGCGCAAACAAAAGCCCCATCTGAATGGAACCGGAAGCATAGATTGCCGCTTCTTTTCTGTCTCCCTTTCCAAGAGAATGGGCTACCTTTACCTGGCCGCCCATTTTTGCCAGAGCCACAACGCCCTGGGAAAGCCAGACGTACATGCCCCCTGCACCCACCGCCGCAACAGCAGGTGAACCAACAAAACCAATCCAGGCCATATCTGTCAGACTATAGGCCATCTGAACCAGGGCCGTGACCATAATAGGAAGGGCCAGACCGGTCAGTGATGTAAAAATGTGTCCTTTTAATAAATCAATTTTCTTGTTCATAAAATATGTGTCACAACCTTTCAAAAGGACCGCCATTAAATGGCGGCCCTTAATTTCTACAGGCAATGAGCCAGACCCAGGAATGGTTCCATTCCTGTATCCGGTAAATGCTGCGGATATTTGACTATCTGGATTATTCCTGGGAAGAAAGGTATTCATGAATCCCTCTTGCTCCAGCCCGTCCGGCTTCCATAGCCAGAATAACGGTTGCAGCACCTGTTACCGCATCTCCTCCTGCATAAACGCCCTCTTTGCTGGTCTTTCCAGTCGATTCCTCAGCAATGATACATTTGCGCTTATTGATATCCAGTCCTTTTGTTGTATTTGATATAAGTGGGTTAGGTGAAGTACCCAGGGACATGATAACGGTATCCACATCAATGATGAATTCAGATCCTTCTATCTCCACGGGTCTTCTTCTTCCGGAAGCATCCGGCTCGCCAAGCTCCATTTTGATGCATTTCATTCCTTTTACCCAGCCTTTTTCATCGGTGAGAATCTCTACCGGGTTGGTTAAAAGATTGAAAATGATTCCTTCTTCCTTTGCATGGTGAACTTCTTCCGCTCTTGCAGGAAGCTCCGCCTCACTTCTTCTATATACAACGTGTACCTCTGCGCCAAGACGAAGGGCCGTTCTGGCAGCATCCATGGCAACGTTACCGCCGCCTACCACTGCAACCTTGCTGCCCGCTACGATAGGAGTATCATAATCACTGCGGAAAGCCTTCATCAGGTTGCTTCTGGTTAAATATTCGTTGGCAGAGCATACGCCGTTTGCGTTCTCTCCCGGAATTCCCATGAACATGGGAAGACCTGCTCCGGAACCGATGAATACAGCCTGGAATCCTTCTTCATCCAAAAGCTCATCAATGGTCACAGACTTGCCGATGATTACATTGGTCTCGATCTTAACGCCAAGCTTTCTCACGTTGTCAATCTCTGGCTGAACTACCCCTTCCTTTGGAAGACGGAATTCAGGAATGCCGTAGGTCAATACGCCGCCCGGCTCATGAAGAGCTTCAAAAATAGTAACCTCATAGCCCAGTTTAGCCAGGTCACCGGCACAGGTTAATCCGGAAGGACCGGAACCGATGACAGCCACCTTCTTGCCATTGGTCTTTTCCGGGGCAGCCGGTACGAAACCGTGCTCTCTGGACCAATCCGCCACAAAACGCTCCAGCTTTCCGATGGAAATGGGTTCACCCTTGATTCCGCGGATACACTTGCCTTCGCACTGGCTCTCCTGAGGACATACCCGGCCGCAGACTGCAGGAAGTGCAGAGGACTGTGCAATGATCTTGGCAGCCTCTTCATGATTTCCGTTTTCTACTTCCTTAATAAATCCTGGAATATTAATGGATACCGGGCAGCCTGCCACGCATTTCGGGTTTTTGCAATTAATGCAGCGGCTGGCTTCTTCTTTTGCTTCTTCTTCGTTATATCCAAGACAAACCTCTTCAAAGTTGGTCGCTCTTACTTTTGGATCCTGTTCTCTTACTGGTACTTTCTTTAATACATCCATTACTCGTTACCTCCACACATTCCGCAGCCGCCGTGATGAGTATCGCCTTCACGTTCTTTTAAAACCGCGCGCCCTTCTTCAGATTTATACATCATCTGGCGCTTCATGGCCTCGTCAAAATTCACCAGATGGCCGTCAAACTCCGGTCCATCCACGCAGGCAAATTTCACTTCATCGCCAACAGTGACACGGCAGGCACCGCACATGCCGGTTCCGTCTACCATGACCGGGTTTAAGCTGACAACGGTAGGAATACCCAGTTCCTTGGTCACAAGGCAGACGAACTTCATCATGATCATGGGTCCGATGGCAACGCACACATCGTATTTCTTCCCCTGGTTCTGAACCAGGTCCTTGATTACCTCAGTTACCAGGCCTTTTCTTTCATAGGAACCGTCATCTGTGGTCACATATAAATTTCCGGCCTGCTCCCTCATGGCATCTTCCAGAATCAATAAGTCCTTGGTCTTTGCTCCCATGATGACATCCACATCAATACCGTGTTCTCTCATCCATTTTACCTGGGGATAAACAGGAGCCGTTCCCACACCTCCGGCTACAAATAAATATTTCTTTTTCTTCAGTTCTTCTATGTCATCGTGTACGAATTCTGAGGCATTGCCCAGAGGACCTACCACGTCTGTAAAGCTGTCTCCGGTCTTTAACACAGCCATCTTTTCTGTACTTGCGCCTACTGTCTGGAATACAATGGTAATGCTGCCCTTCTCACGATCATAATCACAGATGGTCAGGGGAATTCTCTCTCCTTTTTCATCCATCTTGACAATAACAAATTCTCCAGGCTGGCAGGCTTTGGCAATCCGAGGTGCTTCCACATCCATCAGATAGATCTTGTCAGCTAACATCTCTGCTTTTAAAATCTTATACATCTTCATCCTCCTAATGTCTTCGTGAATATACCTGTACACCTTTCCTGATAGCCTTCCCCAACGATCAGGTGAAATAGTACTCGTATCATCTTACCATTTTTAAAGGGCACTGACAACATTTATTAAAAAAATATCAATAAAAATTTATAGATACGGTCGAACTTTGCCGATTTTTTACCAGGTTTTGTATCCTGATGAATCAACTGGATATGCTTATATATCCAGTCGATTCACAAAAGAAAGGCTGAAAAACGCCTTACTTTCAACCTTTTCTCCGATACATGCGGAAGGTATAGCATAAATCAAAATAGGTCTGCTCATCGCTCTCCGCGGCCATTTCCCATGTCGGATCCTGGTCTAAATTAGGGAAATGGGTATCAGCGCTGTACCTATAGTCAATATAAGTCACATGGGCCGTATCACAATATGGGAGGAACTGCTCATAAACGCTTTGCCCTCCTATGACAAAACAATCCTCTTCCGAATATTTGCCAAGTTCTTCCAGAGCTTCTGAAAGGCTGTGGCAGACAATCGCTCCCTTTACTTTGTAATCCGGGTTCCTGGTCAATATGATATTGGTTCTTCCATAGAGCGGCTGCTTACCGGGAAGGCTCTCGAGGGTCTTTCGTCCCATGACGATCACCTTTCCCATAGTTTCCTCCCGAAACAGCTTTTTATCCTCCGGGATGGAAACAAGAAGCTGGCCCTGATTGCCGATGGACCAGTTTTTATCCACTGCAACAACGATATTCATAGGTCACCCCCTCCTTTTCCTTTATTCTTCTTCCCCAATAATCAGTTCTTTTGCATAAGGAAGAGTTTCGATCCACCGGCATAAGGTATGCCATTCTTCCAGCTTGTGGCTGCGTCTTGCAAAATAGATGTTGATCAGGGTTTCATAATTCAGGGTGCATGTCCTCATCTGGTTATAGCTGGAGGGAAGAAGCTGGATTAAATCGTACCAGTCTTCTTTTTTCTTTGTCTCTATGTAACGGAGACGGATCTTTTCCAATTCAGCCACCACGGTTTCCATAAAAGCCAGCGTCCCTTCTGTCATACGGTCATGGCTGAAGTCTTCCAGTTCAAAGGACTTGCTGTGGATCTTGTGCATGGTGCTGGTGGAATTGGCCACGGTGGCCACTTTATAGGTATCGTATTCTTTCCACCAGTAAAGGGGAGCCGTAATATCCACAGACACCAGGATCTGCCGGATGTATTTGCGGTGATCGCTTCCAGCCTTTCTCAGCCGTTTGGCAAGGCCAAGATCATTAGGTCCAAGGATGTATTCTCCCTCTTCATTATATTCGCTGTCCATCCGGTTCCAGCTGTTCATGGGATTTCTTGCACCCCGAATGGCATTTTCTATGTTCATTACACTGGTTCTTTCGCAGTTTAACATGGTATCTTCCTCTCTGTTGTGTTAATCCTTGTTTCATGGCTCTATTCATTATAGAGCATAATACCCGTTTCATCCATTGAATTATTTGTCAAGAAGTCCTATATCGTATAATTTTTTTGTGCCGTATAAATGGATCTGTTTCCATTAAATATATACGCAATGTTGCAGACCACAAAAAAATATGGCAGATAAGAATAGCCGAAAACCGCTGCATATCCCATTGCTGCAACAAACTCAACAGGTAACCCCAGGATTCCCCCAATGGCTGCCCTCAGGCTTGCTCCTATGGCAAACAAAGGTGTGACCTCTCCTCCATGGAAACCGGCGGAAATCAAATTTGTTCCCAGCCCGGAATATCTTCCCATTCCAAGCAGAATAAACAGGATTACCAGAAACGTGCCGGCTATTGCCGCTTTTTTAGCCGGATCCTGGAAGATTTTCCCAAGCCTGCTTTTCATAAAAGCAAGACCGTATGCAAACATTGAACCTACCAGGCCGAACAGGATCCCTATTACGATCAGCTTCACCACAAATGGAGCATCCATCTGGAGCCTGGCACCAAGGTCATAATGGAATTTTTCCAATTTCAGTGCTTTTGATACCGTACTGGCTGTAAAGGAATTCTGTCTTCCTCCCCATGACCGACCTGAAAAATCAATCCCATTCCTTTTATGCATTTTCCTTCATCCCAACGATACAATCTGACTGCCAGAACTCCTGCAGCAGGAAGAAAAATAATCAGTGGAATAAAATATTTTTCCCGTAATTCTGTCACATAAATCAAAACCTTGCCAAAGCCTGTATCCAATATCCCCACGACTCCGCCGATCACCACTCCGCAAATCCCTAAGATCAGCAATTCCCTGTACTTTATCAGTTTTTTCTCCAGCATATACCAATTCCTCCACGAGATCATGACAACCTGTAAAACCTTTGGTCACTTTATATTTTGCGTTTTTATACGAATTCAAACACTGGCAGCTGCGAAAAACTCGAAAGCGTGTTTTCCGCAGCTGCCGCGGCATTCGCTCAATGAATATTCCAGCCTGTTCATTCAGCTCATTGCCCGCGCAAATAAAAAGCTGACAGTTCCTGTATATTCAATCAAAATATACAGAAGCCATCAGCAAATTGCGGTTTTGATATTCCTATCATGGGAACGCTTCATTCCCATTTCAAACTTATTATACAAGTTTCTCTTCTCATGTCAAGGTTTTAATTGTTCAATTGGAACTGTCTCTTTGGTACTTCCTCCTTGGAACTGTCCCATTGGATAAATACGGAAATCTCCCTCTGGCCTTTTGTCAACCGCTGCCGGGAAGGGTATCCATATCCCACAAGATCCTGCTACCCTTTTCCGTCTTTTTCACCACCAGCTTCTTTCCGATCTGTTCCTTTAATTCCGTCACATGGGAAATGATTCCGATCAGCCTTCTCTCCCCTGCCAGCTCCTGTAGGATGCGGACCGATTTAAGCCTGGATTCTTCGTCCAGAGATCCAAAGCCTTCGTCAATGAAAAGAGCATCCATGCTCACATTTCCTGCCGTACTCTGGATGATATCTGCCATGCCAAGGGCCATGGCCAAAGCCGCCATAAAGGATTCTCCGCCGGAAAGTGTCTTTACATCCCTTACTTTGTCCGTTGCCATGGTGTATACATCCAGATCCAGGCCCACCTCACCCTGCTTTCCAAGGGTCTCCAAATCCCTGCACTGAAGCAGGAACTGGCCGTCTGTCATGACATCCAGCCGTTTGTTTGCCGCATGGATCATCTGGTTAAAATACTGCCTTTGGACATAGGTCTGAAAATCCAGGCTGGCAGTACCGGCCATTTTCCCATTGGCAGTCTGGAATAAAGTGTGATAGAGCCGGTACGTTTCTTCCAGCTGTTCTCTCTCCTTCCACAGCCGTCTCAGATTTTCGGCTGCGTGAAAAGCCCTGCTGCCAATCGCTGTGACTCTGGCTTCTTTCGCCTGTAACTGTTTCTGCTCCTCCTTAAGGGTCTCGGCCTGTTCCTTCCACTGCTCCGTTTCTATCCGTTCACGCCCCTTTGTCTGCTCCTCATACTGGCTGTAAACGGTGCGGGCCTTTAAGAGCTCCTTTTCGTAATTCCCGGTTTCCTGCTCCCACTGCTTTAAGGTTTCCGGCGTCTGCCCCGCCCTGCGGTAATCCTCTTCTCCTGAAAATCCCAGGGCATCCAAAGCAGACTGAAAGGCATGATACGCCTGTTCCATGGCAAGCCTCCGCATCTCCCGGTTTTCCTTTTCCGAAGCCAAACGTCCCTTTTCTTCTTTTTCCTTTTCCAAAATGTTCCGGAACCGTTTATCCGCCTGCTCCTCTGCCCTTAAAAGCTCTTCCTTCCTCTTTTTGAAGCGTTCCAGCTCTCTTACAGCTTTCTCTTCCTCAGGATATGGCAGAAGGTTCTTCACGTGATCTGCCTCTGCCAGAACGGCTGCCTTATTCACCTGTTTTAGCTGCCAGTCTTTCATGGCCTTTTCTTTATCAAGCTCCAGCTCCTCAAGTCTGTTCCGGTCCGCTTTTCTTTCTTCCAGAATCCTCTTTAAAAGGCTGTCCGCCTCCAAAGCCTCCTGTTCTTCCTTCTCTGCTTCCTTAAGCAGCACACCGGCACGATTCCTTTCATCAGACATAAGAGCTTTCAGCTGATCCTGATGGAAGGTTGCCTTAAACCACTTTTCTTCCTCCCCTTCCAGCTGCTCCTTCTTCTGGCGGAAGGCTTCTAACGCCTTGACTGCAGCCTGGGCGGTTTGGGAACGCCGTTCCTCTGCCCGGTTTCTGGCCGCCTTTGCCTGTTCCACCTCTTCCTGGGTGACAGCGCCGTCTGTCAATTCCGCTTTCAGGGGATGATGTATGGAACCGCAGACAGGACAGGGGTTCCCCTCTGTCAGCTCTCTGGCCATAATTCCGGCCTGCAATGCCAGAAATTCCTGAAACCTGTCATTGTAATGCCTTTCAGCCTGTTCATATTCTCCCTGGGCCAATAAGGCCGCTTCCTGGCATTTTTCTTTACTTACGCCCGCCGCTTCTTCTTCCCTGACCGCCTTCTCAAGGGTTTCCATGGCCTGCTGCCGCCCCAAAAGTTCTGCCTTCTTCTGCCTGATTTCCGGCAGATTCCCTGCCTTCTTCTCCGCCTGCTCCTGCCTTGTTTCGTTTGCTGACAGCCGGGCCTTTAAACGAGCCAGTTCTGCTTCAATGTTTCGAAGGCATTTCTCCCCTTCCGCTTCCTCCCGTTTCTTTTCAGCAGAAGTCTTTTCTATTGCCTTCCATCGCTGGTAAAGGGGCATGGCTTCCTGCAGCCGGGCAATGAGGACCGACAGTTCCGGCACCTCACCGGCAGAAGCCTCTCTAGTTTCTTTCGCCTCTTTTTCCGCAGAAGAAAGGGCAAGGGTTATGTCCTCCAGCTCTTTTTCAAGCTGCCCGGCTCTCTTTACAGCCTCTTCATATTCTTTCTTTTTATCCACATACTGGGCCTCCGGGCCATTTGCCTTTTCCGCCCGGACGGCTTCCTTTAACCGCTCCGTCAGCTTAAGCCATTGTTCCTTCCTGCCTTCCAAAAGCTCCAGATGAGCCTTTGCCTGCACAAGGCCGTCAAAAAGACGGTTTACCTCCTGGGCCCGGCTCAACTGCCCTTCCACCTGGGAAAGAACCTTTCCTTTATGATGCCGTTCCTCAGAAAGCTTTTGTTCCTTTTCCTTTATCTCTTCCAGGATAGAGCCTAACAGGTTTTGGATCTCTTCCGTCCTTGTTTCCTTAAAAGCTAAAAGCTGCCGCCATGATTCCTTATAAGGACTTTCTTCCAAAAGCTCCACATTTTCAAGCTCATGGAAGCACATTTTTCGGTTGTCTTCCAGGCTGTCATAAAGCTGGCTGTTCTTTTCTTTTAATTTCATCTGGATCCGGCTGTAGATTCCGGTGTTGAAAATCCTGGAAAATATCTCCTTCCGCTCCCTGGAAGATGCATGAAGAAGTCTTAAATAATCTCCCTGGGCAATCATGGCGATCTGTGAGAACTGGTTCTGGTCCACGCCCACGATCTCCTGGATCTTCTGATTAATATCCCGAAGGCTGCCTGCATATTCCGACCCATCGGGCAAAAGAAGGGAGGCCTTTGACGGAACCGGGACAGTAGTATATTCCCCGTTTTTATTCTTTCGTTTGCTGATCCTTGTATAGGCAGGACTTCTGATAATTTCATATACTTCCCCACCCTGGGAAAATTTCAGGGAAACATAGGTTTCCTGGTCTTCTAACCCATACTGGCTTCGCATCATGGAAGGCTCCCGACGCTGTCCGCTGGTTTCCCCGAACAGGGCAAATGCCACCGCATCAAAAACGGTGGTCTTTCCTGCCCCCGTATCTCCGGTAATGAGGAAAATGCCATGGCCGATTTTCTCAAAATCCACGGTTTCCTTTCCCCCATAAGAACCAAAGGCGGACATGGTCAACTGCAATGGCTTCATAATCCCTCTTCCTCCTTTGCTTCCTGCACGATCCGTTCCATGGCCTTTTCTTCCTCTTTTGTCATCTCTCCGCCTCTTACTGTCTTGTAAAACTGCCTGAATGCCTCCAAGGGCCTAAGGACTGGCACCGTTTCTCCCTCTTCCATCCGTTTTTTCCTGGTCCGCTCATTGTCCACCCGAAGCTCCAGCAAATGATCGAAAACCTCTTCCAAACGCTCTCTGACACGGTAAGGATCCTCTTCATCGGTAAGGGTAACGCTGACAAAATCATGGCGGTTTTCTTCGGTCGCCCTTTTAAGGATTTCAGATAAGCTTCCTCTTTCCCGCCTTACATCCTGGATTCCATGAAGAGGGAGAAATTCCAGCTCCGGCTCCTCCCCCTTTTTCCCCAGATTCACCATTGTGATGGATTTTTTATGGTTCTCCTCACTGACGGAATATTTATAGGGTGTCCCACAGTACCGGACCGAAGCCCTGCCTACTTTTTGGGAACCGTGAAGATGGCCAAGGGCCACGTAATCAAATGCAGAAAGAACATCAGCATCTATTCGGTCCAGGCCGCCTGCCATGATGACTGCCTGCTCTGATTCACAGGTTTCCGGGTCTTTATTTCCTCCTGTGTAAAATTGATGGGATAAAAGGACGTTCCGCTCCCCTGTATCAATGGTTTCCCTTTCTAATACAGCCTTTACGGCACTCTCGTATCCATTCGGCTGATTCTCCGGAAAAACCTGCCTTACGTACCCTGGTTTTAAAAAGGGAAGAAAATAGAAATTCACAGGGCCGTTTTCATCCTTCAATACCACCTTTTTTAAGTACTCCTCAGGGCTTTTAGGAGGGAACACGGATAAATGAATGTGGTGCCGTTCCAAAAAGGCCCCTGCATAGGACAGACGTTCCGGAGAATCGTGGTTTCCTGCGATGATCAAAACTGAAATCTGAGGCTTTATCCCGGAAAGAGCTTCCAGAAAATTGCCGAACATGGTGTAGGCCTCCCCGGAAGGAGCCGTTTTATCATAAATATCGCCACAGATCAGGATTGCATCCGGATGATGGACCAACCCATAATCCACGATCTGTTTTAAGACTGCTTCCTGGTTCTCCTTTAAGCTGTAGCCGTTTAACTGCTTTCCGATATGCAGATCAGACAAATGAAAAATTTTCATGTTTCCTCTTTCCTGCCCACGCTTTTTGGCAAAGCTCGTCCCGCTTTACAGCATGCCCCGCACCACTGGGCATCGGACGTGAAGGTATGGCCCCATGGTCTTACCTCACAAGCATTTTTTATCTTAAATGTTTAAAATACTCTTCCAGCACATGTTTTATATAATAATACCGTCTTGCATAAGAGTTCTCCACCCGGATCAGTTCAAATCCATGTTCCCGGCATATGGCCTCTTTCCTCTTATCCCGCTTTTTTACGGACTCATCTGCCAGATGTTCCTTTCCATCCAGCTCAATGGCAAGTACCGGGATCTCTCTGCCGCCGAAATCCTTTTCATACAGGACAAAATCAAACCGCCCGTTATAAAACAGGCCGTCTCCCGTGGTATTTTCTTCAAATACCTGGGATATGGCTACCTCTTTTTTTACCGAGCATTTCCTGTTATCACCCAGTATATTTTCAAGGGCGTGATTTAAGCTGGTCAAAAAGGCTTTTTCTGTTTCCGTGCTGTAAGGCTTTACGCCCAACGCCCGGGAATGGACCTCATCAGGAGTGACTTTACAGTTTCCTCTTGTTTTTACGTATTCCACCAGTTCATATACATCGTCCTTTTCTTCTCCGCTGTGTAGCCTGTCCAGGTTCTTCCTGTCAGATACGATCACAAGCTGTTCCCTTGCCCTTGAAGTGGCTACATTGATCAGCTCCCGGTTGTTCTTAAGCCATTCATAGGTCTTTTCTGAAGTCTGGTCCGTAAGAGCCAGGGAAAACAGGATGATATCCTTTTCATCTCCCTGAAATGCATGGACCGTGCCGCAGCTTACGTCATGGATCCCGTTTTCAGCCAGCATTTCACTAATGCATTCCTTTTGATTGGTAAAGGGCGTTATGATGCCGATTTTCCGGTCCGGATTGGATCTTACATATTCTACGATTTTTTCGGCCTCCCTGGGAGCCGTGTTTTTATAGTCGGTCCTGTTGTCCTGGATATCCATAAAGACCAGGGGATTTTCCGATTGGACCCTGCTTTCTATATTCAGCCGGTTGTTATAATATTTCATGTTGTTGAACTGAATGATCTGCTTGCTGCAGCGGTAATGATGGCGGAGAAGGATCTCGTCACTGACGGAATCATTGGCAAGGAAGGCCTTGTATATGGAATTCTTGCAGTAATCATATTCATCTGGAACCATATACCGTTTCTTTAAGATGTCATTGTCCTTTTTATCCAGAAGGATCACCGGGTTTAACTGCTGGGGATCTCCCACCAGCATTAAATTCTCCCCTCTGATAATAGGAACCAGGGAAAGGGCCGTGTTGCACTGGCTGGCCTCATCCATTACCACCAGATCAAAATAAGGCTCCGGATGTCCGATTTTATGGGAAGAAATGCAGGTTGATGCCACCACGGGGAAAATGCGGAGGAATTTTCTCACATTCTCAGGATTTCCCAGATATTCATTAAACGCCTTCACCTGATCTGCCTTGTCTTTTATCTCCAGAATATTCCAGAGGTCTGCATTTTTAGGTTCTCCCAGCCTTTTTAAATATTTTACGGAGGTAAAATAAAGATATTTTTTAAACTCCTCTTCATCATCCTCCAGAAGAGCCAGAGCCTGTTCCTCGGTCACCTCTCCTATTTTCTGAAGCTTTTCCTTTACGCGCTCCAGCTGGCGCCCCTGAAGATCGGTCTGGAAGGTCAGATGCTTATTTACCGCCATCAGGCATTCAATGGCTTCCTTTTGTTCCCTTAAAGCCAGGATCTCTTCGTGCCGTTTAAGAAGAGCGGTCAGCTGCTTCATGCGGTTTGCCTTATCGTCCCTGTTCTTTTCCAGGGTGTTTTCAAATACCTTCCATTTCTTCACCTGCTCATAAAGTTCCTTTATATAAGAAAGGGCCTCATAAACTTTTTCATCGCTTCCCAGGCGGATTATTGGAAAGGGAATCAGACCGGTTCCTTTGTAGGAAATGGACTGGAGATCCTTTACTACAGTATCAATGGGCTGGTTGTTATAGGAGGTGAGAAGCACAGTTTTTTCGTTAAAAAAGGCCGTAACAATGGTATTGACAATGGAATAGGATTTCCCGGTCCCAGGAGGGCCCTGGACATAGGTCACCGGATATTTTACCCCATTATGGATGGCAAGAAGCTGGTCTAAATTTGCCCGGCGCTGAAGCAGGGTAATGGGATAGTCCTTTCTTCTGTCTGCCTTTGCGGTCAGGTTTCCAAAAAAGGCTTTGACCGGATAGGTTGCCCGGTTTTCCTCAAACATGGTGAGTATGCCGCCGTATTCATAGGTTAGGTCTACTTTCACCTCTGATTCCAGGGCAATGAGATAAGGCCTGTCATCCACTCCCCCGGCGGCACGGCTTTCGTTTATGATCCGGTCTTTTATAAGCTCCTGATTCTTTTCAAAATCCTCCAAAAGCTCATAATCGGAAGGATCCAGAAACTTCCGGATGCTCTGACACTCTCCCCCAATGGTAAACTCCCTGCATATGGTGATCTCCTTTGCCGGTTTCAGCACACGCCGCTTTACATCAAGAAAGAGCCGTTTGTATGCCAGGACATAAAGAGACTCCCGCTGCCTTCCTTTCCCCTTGACTACAATACTGAGCACATTCATGCAAAGCTGGCGCAGCTTCCAGTTTTTCCTATTTCCCGCTCCTGCTGCATCTTCCTGAAAGCGGTTCACGATCTCTTTAAACTGTTGGTCGCTTAAGGGATACTCCTCACTGTTTAAGCATTCGCCGTCCAGATGGCGGATAATAGAATAATCGCTTTGATAGGGTCTTGTGTCCAGGCGGCTGCAATCCGTCAAATAATCCAGTATCTTTAAATTCACAGGGGAGGCAAAAAGATTCCGGTATTTTTCAGGATTTTCATTGATATCCTGAACAAGTATGGGATCTGGTTCATAGTAAGATCCGTCCACCACGGAGGAAGAGAGAATGGAATCCACATAAATGCAAGGAAATTTATCCACCGTAAACAAGGTGAGATGAAAACCCTCTACCTCTAAGGTTTTCTTCTTTGCGTCAATGCCGTGAACAGCGATCCAGTATTTGGTTATTTCTTCCTTTTTATTCCTGTACTCAATGCTCAGCCACTTTCCCTCATGGACTGCTCTGAAAATATTTCTGGCTGTCTGTTCCATAAAAATTCGTCCTTTGCTCTCTGTACCTGTAATCTGTTTTTTCAATCATACCATAATTCTTAAGTACTGAACAGGGAGAGAAAGAAAGAGTACCCTTCTTAAAAAGGCGGCCGCTTGTGGGAACAAGCTGCCGCCTTATATTTTTTCATTCTTTCTCTTGTGTTTTATCTGATTTCAGACGCCACTCCACAATCTTATTCTGTACCTTCTGCATATAAAGAAATACCTCATACCATTACCTTTACACTAATCCGTTTTTCAACCTAAATTCCCAATTCCTAGTATTATTAACCGTTTGAAGGTATTTCCTTCACTCTAGTTAAAAACCGCTCTCCATAGCTCTCATAGGCTAAACAATCAAAACCGCACCCGGTTTCTCCCTTCTTTTTTAGCTTGATACAGGAGACAGTCAGCGTTTTCAAAGAAACCTTCCAGTTGTTCGCATTGATATGGAGCGGCACAGATCGCACTAATACTGGCAGTTATTCTTGTAATTTCATCCGAATTACTCCTTGGCACTTCTAAAGCCTCAATGCTTGAACGTATTTTCTCCGCAATTAATAATACTTTTTCCAGACTGGTTTCCGATATGAGAACAGCAAATTCTTCGCCGCCCCAACGGCACGGTAAGTCAGTGGCCCGATTTAAAGTTTTATTCAAAACCCCTGCCACAGCTTTTAACATAATATCTCCCTGCCTGTGGCCATATGTATCATTGTAATTCTTAAAGTTGTCCAGATCCATCATCAACAGCCCGATGGTGGTCTTTTTCCGCAATGCCCTTTGCCATTCATATTCCATATGATAATCAAACTTACGACGGTTCGCAAGGCCGGTCAATCCATCATAAAAACCAAATTTTTCAATGGTAAGCAGTTGTTCTACGATTTTAATATGGATCTTCACGCGTGCATTCACCAAAACTTTGTTAAAAGGCTTCCGTATATAGTCGACCGCACCTAAACACAGTGCTTTCTCCTCGTCCTGATCGTTATCCAGTCCTGTGATAACGATAATGGGAATACTCTGAGTGGATTGGGTTTCTTTCAGTTCCTTTAGAACATCGAACCCGTTGGTATCCGGCAGCATGATATCAAGCAAGATCAGATGCGGCCGGAATTGTTTGACCATTTGCATTGCTTCTTTGCCAGTGGAGACGACCCTGACATTATATGTATCTTGTAAGGTTTCCATCAACACCTTCTGGCTTACTTTTCCGTCCTCAACAATGAGTATTTTATATACAGTTTCACCTTCCATGATAATCTCCCTGTGCTTTCGCCGAACTAAAATGGCCAGAAACATCCAATGTGCAAATACTCATAAAAATACTGGTGGCAGCCATTTGGATGCCATCCATTTTGATATGTACATTGGCAAAACTTTTGTTTTACAATTTTACCCTGTGACGTTTATATTGTCAAGGTAAGATTATTCTGGATTACACCCCTTTTTCGCAGGAATTACGTAATACATTTCCAGTATATCCGTCTCAGAAATCACCACTCGATTCCTTCACACAGACTAAAAACCGCTCCCCATATTTCTCATACTTAAATTCTCCTACCCCGGACACCGACAACATTTCCTCTTTTGTCTTCGGTTTTACCATGCACATATGTACTAACGTCTTGTCAGAGAAAACAATATAAGGAGGTACTTTTTCCTCTTTGGCAATCTCCATGCGAAGTGCCCGTAAGGTCTCAAACAGCTCTTCATCTGCTTCTGAAAGAACAGAACCGGATATTGCTGACATTTTACGTGTCTTTGATTTCTTCCCTTCCTTTGCCTTCACCGGATGTTCCTGTTCCTTTGCCATTTTCATGACAATCTCCTCACCATCCGCTAAAACTCCCTTTGATTTCCCGGTCAGTTTCACAATGGCATACTCGTCATTTGTGACTGTCAGGAATTCATTTAACATCAAATAATTCATGACCTGTCTCAGCTTGTAAGCAGGCACCTTTGCCAACACTCCATAATAGGCATTCTGATCCATCCGGTAATTCCGAATTTTCGCAGTATTAGCTCCATGAACGGTATCAATAATCACATTTACGCCATACCGCTGCCGGCAAGACTCCACACAACCTATCAGCCCCCTGGCAATATCCGTCACATCCACTGTTTCAAACTGGCTCAGGCAATTGGAACAGTTGCCGCAGTAATTCTCTCCATACTCTCCAAAGTACCGCAGAATGTAGTCCCTGAGACATTCGTTGGTAAAGGAATAAAAGGTCATCTTCTTAAGCCGTTCACGGTCCCGCTCCATGACCATCTGGCGGGTAAGGGAATCCAGCTCCTGATTATCCTGGTTGTTGTCAATAAACATCTGATTGGTCATCACATCCTGGCCGCTGTATAACAAAATGCATTCCCCCGGCTCCCCATCTCTGGAGCACCTGCCAACTTCCTGATAATAGGATTCCAGATTTTTGGGCATGTTGTAATGGATAACAAACCGTACATTGGATTTATCGATTCCCATGCCAAAGGCATTGGTCGCCACCATGATCTGGCTTCTGTCGTAAATAAAGTCATCCTGATTCCTCCGCCGCTCCTCATCGCTTAACCCTGCGTGGTATCTGGTTGCCGAAAAGCCCTCCTGATTCAGCCGGTCACATACCTCTTCCACCAGCTTTCTGGTCAGACAGTAAATAATCCCGCACTGATCCGGGTGACATTCCACGTAGTTCTTTAACGTAGCATACTTATCCTTGGGTGATTGAACGCCCAGATAGAGGTTGGGCCTGTCATATCCTGTAGATACCACGGCAGGCTCCCTGAGCATGAGAATATCAATCACATCTTCACGGACTTCTTTTGTAGCAGTGGCCGTAAATGCGCTGATGACCGGACGTTTGGGAAGCTTATCAATAAAATCCACAATTTTTAAATAGCTGGGCCTGAAATCTTGTCCCCACTGGGATACACAGTGAGCTTCATCCACCGCTACCATGGAAATGTTTGAGTTTAATGCGAAATCCAGAAATTCATCCGTTACAAGACGTTCCGGAGCTACATAAATAATGGGATATCGCCCTTCCCGCGCATAGGCCAGGGCCTTATAATACTGACTTGCAGTCAAAGAACTGTTAAGATATGCGGCATGAATGCCTGCCTGATTGAGAGTTGTCACCTGATCTTTCATGAGGGAGATCAGGGGGGAAATAACCAGTGTAATTCCTTCCATCATGAGAGCCGGTATCTGGAAGCACAGGGATTTTCCTGAACCGGTGGGCATGATCCCGAGGGCGTCTCTTCCTGACAAAATGCTGTCGATAAGAATTTCCTGCCCCTCCCGGAAACTGTCGTAGCCGAAATAGTGCTTTAATGCTTGAAATTTATCCATATAACTTTTGTTTCTTCTCCTTATCCTTTGTTTTTTCAATTAGTTTTATTTTATTATATCATTTGTACTTAAAATATGCCACAGGCTTTCTTGAATTGGGGGATTGTTTTTCCTGCCGTTGGTAACAGATTACGTATGATGGTTATAATTGTGGTTTTGTATATGCAATATTCATGCTTTGATTAAGAAAGGAGGATTGCCGGTGTGGTGCAGATCAGCCGTCTGCATATTATATTTTTAACTTTTTGTCTTAACTTAATGGAAATGCTAAATAACGCTGGATTTTAGCAAACAACCATACTATAATTACTAATACATTTTATTGGATTTTGTATTTTTAATTTACAACATAGGAGAAAAATCTTGAAAACGAATATTGGATTATACCTTGCTCTGCTTTTCGGCGTCTTTTCCCTTTCCACCTCCGCAATTTTCGTGCGCCTGGCAAATGCTCCTTCTGCCATAATAGCGTTTTTCCGGCTATTTTTTGCTTCACTGATCCTTTTGCCATTTTTGTTAAGCAGCAAACAAAATAAGCGCCAACTGCTAACCCTTTCTAAAAAACAATGGGCACTTGGGATTTTGTCAGGGCTGCTTTTATCTGCCCATTATGTGATGTGGTTTGAATCCCTGCGGCATACGTCGGTGGCAAGCTCAACAGTTATTGTAACATTGCAGCCTCTTTTTTCAATTGCAATCGGATATATCTTTTTGAAGGAACGTTTTCACAAGCTGGCAATCGGGGGATGCCTGATTGCCATTATGGGCTGCTTTATGATCGGATGGGGAGATTTTCAAATCAGCTCTCAGGCCCTGTTTGGAGATTTATTAGCGTTATTAGCGGCTGGTGTTATCAGTATCTATTTTTTTATAGGCCAGGCAATGAGAAAGGAATTATCCGCGGTTCCTTATTCCATCATAAGTTATTTAAGCAGTTCCTTGTTTTTAGGATGCTATGCCTTGATTGAGGGTAACTCTTTCATTGGATATCCTCAAGCTGCCTGGATGGCCTTTGGGGGACTGGCACTGATCTCAACCGTTTTTGGACAATTTATTTTTAACTGGCTGTTAAAATGGATTCCTGCAACAATGATATCCATGAGCATATTAGGAGAAACCATAGGTACATGTATTCTGGCCTATTTTATATTAAATGAGGCAATTTCCTTTCAGCAGGGTATGGGGATAACAACGATTCTATTAGGACTGGTACTCTTTTTTATCAGCCCTCAAATACATAAGGATCGATAATATTGATAACCGCTTTTTGGCCTCCATGAGTTCCCAGCACTCTTAAAGTATCCGGCCGATTAAATCAATCTTATTATGATGTTCATTTTGACGTTTCCATGGTATACTTTGTGATATTACATATAAGGCGGTGATAGAATGATTTTTCAGATCAGCATATTTGCGCTAATTACCTGTTTTTACATTGCCTATTTTATGAAGCAAATCCTTCTTCGGAAAAAGGGCATTTACACAAACCGGCTGGCAAAGGGCCGCAAACCTACTAAAACAGCTGTAGTAGAAACGGCTCTTCTTGCAGCGACCTACGGCATTGCAGCTATTCAGTACGTAAGCGTTTTCTTTTCCCGATTCATGCTTTCTCTTTCAATTCCTGCAGGTGTACGATGGGCAGGAATTGTAATTACCGGGGGCGGGGTTATTTTCTTTATACTTGCTATTACCTCCATGCGTGACAGTTGGCGCGCAGGCGTGGACGAAACCCAGAAGACTTCCATTGTCACAAGGGGCATATACAAGGTCAGCAGGAATCCGGCTTTTGTGGGCTTTGATATGTTGTATATTGGATCTGCACTTTCCCTGCCAAATGTGATCATGACCGCTGCCGCGGTCATTGGCATCCTTTTGCTGCATTTTCAGATTTTAGAAGAAGAAAAGTATTTGCCTCGTGCTTTTGGAGATGAATATTTGCGGTACAAGAGCCGCACACCGCGGTACTTTCTGTTTTTCTGAGCCTTACTTAGGGTGATGAAGCCGGACCAGTCCCCAATACAACAATATGCTCCTTTTGTATCTCATGACAAATATATACATTGCTGACTATACGATGACTCTTTTTATTAAACTACAATTCCTCCATATACTTAAGCCCCTCGGCCATGCCAAAAACCTGCAATACGTTCCCCCGGGGCTCTCTTTTTGCAGTTTTCAATGTAATTATGGCAACAATGCCGTCTTCTCCCTTGCCCTTTGCTTTAAATGCCTGCATATCAATAATTTGTATATTCCGGTCTTTGCAGCTTTCCAGAAACAAATTCAAATTAGCCGCAGCATTGAAGTTCATATACAGATTAAAGATTCTTGATGTTGTCAAAAGCCGGTTATCAACTTTTTGGAAAACTGTCATAATCAGGCTGATGGCCAATCCCATAAGCATTGCTCCCTTATAGAACCCGATGCCAACAGCCAGCCCTGCACAGGCAGCCGCCCATAATCCTGCGGCAGTGGTTAAGCCCCGCACCTGATTATTTTTGGTCACTATGATGATCCCTGCTCCTAAGAAGCCGATTCCGCTGATTACCTGCGCGCCCAGCCTTGAGGGATCTGAGCCGCCAAAAGTTTGATAAATATACTGGTTGGTCATCATCACGGCTGCCGATCCCATACATACCAGCATATACGTCCGAAACCCAGTCATCGGCGGCGGAACTCTTGGCGTTTCAAAATACAGCCGCCGGGTGTCCGAATTGTCCGGATTTCCTTTTGATAAACGCCACTTTTTGAGCATTGTGGGTATGGCGTAAAAAATGCTTACAGTAATGTTCAATCACCCACTGTTGCATTGAATCATGCGCAGAAGATGTATAATGAACAGTTTTTAAACAGGGACGTGTGATTTGGATCTAAATAAGATATTTTGAGGATATTAAGTTTATCACCCCCATTCATATATTCCTTGAAATTTACATCCATCTTTGCTATAATAACCCATGGGAATGAAGTTCTCCCTGCGCTGATTAAAGCCGAACCGCTTATTAAGCTGATGACTTCTGCGATTATTTCATTGCAGAAGTGTCGGCTTTTTTGCATTTCTGCACAAAGGAGGATATATATGCTTTTCAGTCTTGCAATGATGGTTCTTTGCGGTATGATATTGAGCGGAACCATGCAGAAACTAAAACTCCCCGGCCTTGTGGGGATGCTTCTCACCGGTATTTTGTTAGGGCCGTATGCGCTGAATTTGATCGCGCCGGAGCTGCTGAATATTTCCGCTGATTTGCGGCAGATTGCCCTGATCGTGATCCTTACAAGGGCAGGACTCGCGCTGGATATTAAGGACTTAAAGAAGGTTGGACGCCCGGCAATCCTTATGTGCTTCATTCCGGCAAGTTTTGAAATAGCCGCCATTACTATTTTTGCACCAATGTTTTTCCCTGTTTCTCATTTAGAAGCAGCTATCATGGGAACCGTGCTGGGGGCGGTTTCACCGGCAGTTATCGTTCCTAAAATGCTAAAGCTGATGGAAAGTGGCTACGGCCGGGCAAAGAGTATACCACAGCTTATTATGGCCGGAGCTTCCGTTGATGACATTTATGTAATTGTCCTTTTTACATCATTTATGGGTATGTACGAAGGAAGCAGCTTTGATGCCATAAGCCTTATAAAAATACCTGTTGCCATTGTGACGGGCTTGCTTGTGGGTATTTTAGTGGGCCTGGCTTTGGTAAAGCTGTTTCAAAAAATCCACATGCGCGATACCGCTAAGATTTTGATTGTATTAAGCACTGCGTTTCTGCTGGTTTCTCTTGAAACAGCCATGAAAGCCTATGTGCCCATGTCCGGCTTGTTGGCTGTCATGGCTTTAGGCGGTACCATCCTGAAGCAGTATGGTATCTTAGCAAAGCGTCTGTCCGGCAAGTTCTCAAAAATCTGGGTGGCCGCGGAATTGATGCTGTTCATATTGGTGGGCACAACGGTGGACATAAGCTATGCGGCAAAGTCCGGATTTATGGCTGTGGTTCTTATCCTTATCGCCCTGCTGATTCGGGTATGCGGTGTATTTGTCTGCCTTGCAAAAACTAAAATAAACACAAGGGAACGCATGTTTTGTGCCATTGCCTACTTGCCAAAAGCAACTGTACAGGCGGCAATCGGGGGGCTTCCTTTGGCGGCAGGAGTTGCAGCAGGTAATACAATTCTGACGGTTGCTGTTTTAGCGATCTTGATCACTGCTCCCCTTGGGGCGATTGGCGTGGATGCAACTTATAAAAGGCTGCTTGTAAGAAATGACGGCCACGCGAAAACCTTTACGCCCGGTAAACAGTAATATAATCGTGCCGGTTGTATGGGGTATTCCTTGATGGTCAATTAAAGACCCCTGCAACTCTGCCACATGCCCCAAACCTGAAAGGGGCATGTGGTTTTTTTGTCTTCAAGGCAGTCTGTAAGCCTATTTAATTCACAGCAAGAACAAAGTTATGTAACACAGTTCACCATAAGTAAAAGTTTTTAAAATGCCTATGAAGTTCTGTGGCAAAAGAAATATAACTCCATTTATCATTTTAACGTTTTTCAATCTTGCCTAATTGTTTAAATACTTGGTCAGACATTAATAAATAAGTAATTCATTCATTTCCTAACTGATTTTTGCTAAAATCCTTTACTTACGGAAGACCATTTATTTATTAGGAAGGATTATCATATCTCTGAAATTCTTAAACTGTTTTTCAATATCCGGATTTTGGATAAAAAACTCCATCAGCACCTTTATTTCCAATACAGTCAGATCTCCCAGCATGTGCTCAACCAATTCTGCTTCTTCCAAAGGACGCGGACTTCTGAGCATGGTAAAAAAACGCTCCAAAGTATTATGACGTTGCAGCAGATAATCGCCGGTTATTCTTCCCTCATCAGTCAGCAGGATATTTTCAAAACTATCGTATCTCAAATATCCAAGCTGAACAAGCTTGGATACCATTTTTGACGCAGACGATGGACGGACGTGCAGCTTCCCTGAAAGTCTGTTTATGCGAGTGCAGTTTTCTTCCAGGCATAATCGATACGCCATTTCAAGATAGTCCTCAAGAGCAGGCGTAAGTCTGCTCTCTTTTTGTTTTTTCAGTTCATATCCCCGGACGGTATGGAATTCCTGAGGCGGAAATTGGCTCATTGTCATTCATCCTCTGTTTTTCAGACTTTATATAGTGTATTCGTAACACTTTCTACTTAGGTCTCATAAATTAGCCAAGGAAAACAGTATTTCCCTCCCCTAACGGATCGGGAAGATGAAAAGATTGATTTCATTTGCAAACCACTTGCATTTTTATATATTTAGGCATATAATATAATAAGATTTAGGTATGCCTAAATTTATATCGAAAACAACACAACAGGAGGAAATTATGAATATTTGTACAAAACGGCTTTTTCGAAGTAAGATACCTGCTTTAACAATAACCGCACTTATCCTGTTGATTGGATGGATTGGGAAAATTTTAGCGGTTTAAAAGAACACTCTTTAAACAATATCTTTACCCACGCCAATGGCGGGGTTTATATGCCTAAAACGGAGGAAGATAAAATGACACCAAATAAAGAAGATTATTTAAAAGCCATTTATAAACTGGGAGGCATGGAAGAACTGGTAAACAATAAGCAGATTGCGGAAACTTTGCAGATCGCTCCTGCTTCTGTGACAGAAATGCTGGGAAAGCTGAAGCGGGAAGGGCTGATCCATTATGAGCCTTATAAAGGCTCGTGCCTGACGCCTGAGGGAATTCAGGTTGCCATTTCGCTGGTAAGGGGCCACCGGCTCTGGGAGGTTTTTCTGATGCGCCATCTTGGCTACTCCTGGAGTGAGGCACATGAAGACGCGGAACTGCTGGAACATATTACACCGCCACGCCTGACAGCCCGGTTGGATCAGTTTCTGAATTACCCTGCCTATTGCCCCCACGGCAGCGCAATTCCCCAGCCTGACGGCCAAATCGACCGCGCTCAGCTGCTGACCTTGAACCTGCTTCCTATGGGAACAGCTTCCCATATACGGCGTGTAAAGGAAGAAAAGGAACTGCTGGACTATCTGCAGGAAAGCGGAATCACCATTGGTTGCTCTGTCCGCATTATTGATGCAGCAGCATATGAAGGCCCGCTGACGCTTGATCTGGAAGGCAGGCATGTTCAAATCAGTTATAAGGCCGCCTGTCAAATCTATGTAGACGAAATCCAAGGGATTTGACACCAAATATATTTTTAGGAGGTTTCCCATGAATCAAAAAACCAAAGGCCTTCTTGGCATGATCCTGAGTTTCACATTATTACTTACGGGCTGCTCTGCTCCGCCGGTAAACACAGACTCTTCAAAAGATAAATTAAATATTGTAGCCACCACCACCATGCTGGCTGATCTGACTGCAGTCATAGGCGGAGAACGGGTTACAGTAAACGGCCTTATGGGGCCAGGTATTGACCCGCACTTGTATCAAGCCAGTGCCGGAGATGTTTCCCTGATGCAGAAAGCGGATGTGGTGGTATATAACGGCCTGCATCTGGAAGGAAAAATGGGAGAAATATTTGAAAATCTCTCCAGTCAGGGACCTGCCGTCATCTGCATTGAAAAGGGCTTAGACGAATCCATGCTTCTTGCATGGGAGAATGACAATTCCATCCACGATCCTCATATCTGGTTCGATGTTTCCTTATGGAAGGATGCAGCTAAAACCGTTGCAAAGGGATTAGCAGAATCCGATCCCACTGGAAAGGCAGACTATGAAGCAAATCTGGACGCCTATTTAAAAGAACTTGATGAGACGGATGCGTACATTCGCAGCCGGGCTGCTGAGCTGCCGGAGTCACAGCGCGTACTGGTAACCGCTCACGATGCATTTCAATACTTTGGTAAAGCCTACGGATTTGAGGTACGGGGCCTGCAGGGCATCAGCACCGATGCAGAAGCAGGCACAGCCGATGTAAGTGATCTGGCTAATTTTATAGTGGAACGGCAGATTAAGGCGATTTTCGTAGAATCTTCCGTGCCGCCAAAAACCATTGAAGCGCTGCAGGCTGCGGTAAAAGCGAAGGGCTTTGATGTTTCCATCGGCGGGGAACTTTATTCTGACTCCCTGGGCGATGCCGAGTCTGAAGCCGATACTTATGTCCTGACCGTTAAAGCAAATATTGACACGATTGTGGATGCCTTAAAGTGACAGGAGGGAATCATATGGAAAGACAACAAAACTATGCGGTGGAGGTAGAAGATTTAACCGTAGCCTATGACGCCAAGCCTGTCCTTTGGGATATTGACTTAAAAATCCCAAAGGGAAAGCTGATGGCGGTGGTCGGTCCAAATGGAGCCGGTAAAACTACTTTAATCAAAGCCATGCTGGGGCTCTTAAAGCCTGTCACCGGAGCCGTCCGGTTTCTGGACGGTAATGAAGATATACGTACCTTGAAAAACCGCATCGGCTATGTACCTCAAAGCGGCAGCGTGGACTGGGATTTCCCGGCCACAGTACAGGATGTGGTGCTGATGGGCTGCTACGGCAAGCTAGGCTGGATCCGCCGTCCCCGTAAATCGGATGTGGAGCTGGCAAAACAAATGTTGGCAAAGGTAGGCATGCAGGAGTATGCTTCCCGCCAGATCAGCCAGCTCTCCGGCGGCCAGCAGCAGCGGGTTTTCCTGGCCCGCGCCCTGGCACAGGAAGCAGAGGTCTACTTTATGGATGAACCCTTCAAGGGGGTAGACGCTCAGACGGAACGGGCGATCGTAGCACTGTTAAAAGAACTGAAGGAGCAGAATAAAACCGTGGTGGTGGTCCATCACGATCTGCAAACGGTACCCGATTACTTTGACTGGGTTACCCTGATCAATCTGCGCGTGGTTGCCTGTGGGCCTGTGGAGGAAGTGTTCCACGAAGACAACCTGAAAAAGACCTACCACAGCTCCGGTGCGCTGCTAAGGGGTGTGATGTGATGTTTAACAGTATTATTTCGTTATTTTCCGATTATACATTTCAGACAGTGGCTCTTGGTTCCGCCCTCCTAGGCCTGATCAGCGGAGTGCTCGGCAGCTTTGCAGTGCTTCGCAGACAGAGCCTTCTGGGAGACGGAGTATCCCACGCTGCCCTCCCCGGCGTGGTAATGGCCTTTGTCCTGACAGGCAGTAAAAATACAGAAGTTCTCCTGCTAGGCGCCCTTATTTCCGGTTTGCTGGCAACGCTGTTCATTGTCAGTATTGTGCGGCATACCCGGGTAAAGTTTGACAGTGCTCTGGCTCTGGTGATGTCGGTATTCTTTGGACTGGGCCTGGTGCTGCTCACCTACGTCCAGAAGATTCCAAATTCCAATCAGGCTGGGCTTAAACGCTTTATCTTCGGGCAGGCGTCCACGCTTTTAAAGCGGGATATCATTCTGATGGTAATTTGCGGCCTTATATTGTTTGCACTGGTGCTGCTGTTCTGGAAGGAATTTAAGCTTTTCACTTTTGACAGCGACTTTGCCCAAAGTCTTGGCTTTTCCCCAAAGAAACTGAATCTCCTGCTGTCATTTATGATCGTGCTGGCAATCATTATCGGATTGCAGACGGTAGGCGTTATCCTCATGAGCGCCATGCTGATTACTCCTGCGGTTGCCGCACGCCAGTGGACCAATAAGCTATGGGGCATGGTGACGCTCTCAGCACTTTTCGGAGCCGTGTCCGGCATCTTAGGAACGGCAGCCAGTTCTCTCGTTCCAAAGCTGCCCACAGGCCCGGCTATCGTGGTCTGCGTTAGCGCCATCGTGACCATCAGCGTTCTGTTTGCCCCTGGGCGCGGTGTTTTGCACAGAGTATATCAACGCAGAAAAAATAAAGTTTTATATAAGTTTGAAGGAGGTGTATCGGATGGCACCGCAAATTGAAATTCAAATCATAGCCGTTATTGTAGCTGTGGCCTGTGCTCTCCCCGGAACCTTTCTGGTACTTCGTAAAATGTCAATGATGTCGGATTCCATTACCCATACGATTCTATTGGGAATTGTGCTCGCTTTTTTCGTCACCCACGATCTTTCCTCGCCTTTGCTGATTATGGGAGCCGCACTGATGGGGGTGGTGACCGTATGGCTGACGGAGCTTCTGAGCCGGACACGGCTGCTGGCGGAGGACGCTGCCATCGGCGTGGTGTTCCCCCTGCTCTTTTCTATAGCCATTATCCTGATTACCCGTTATGCCGGCTCGGTACACTTGGATACTGACTCAGTACTATTGGGAGAGCTGGCTTTTGCTCCTTTTGACCGTATGGTCATAGGCGGCGTGGATATAGGCGCAAAAGCGATTTACACAACAGGAATTCTGCTGCTGATCAATCTGGCGGCAATCATCGTTTTCTTTAAAGAACTAAAGATAGCAACCTTTGATCCCATGCTGGCCGCCGTGCTGGGTTTTTCCCCTGCATTGGTGCATTACGGGCTGATGGCACTGGTATCCCTTACCACAGTCGGGGCATTTCAGGCGGTAGGATCTGTATTGGTGGTAGCCTTTATGATCGGTCCTCCAGTGACGGCTTACCTGCTGACAGATGATCTAAAATGGATGCTGATTTTAAGCGGGATCATTGGAGCAGTCAACGGAATTCTGGGGTATCAGGCGGCAGCGCTGCTGGATGTTTCCATTGCGGGCAGCATGGCTGTTGTAACTGGATTGGTCTTCTTCCTTGTGTTTGTTTTTGCGCCTCGCAGAGGACTGATCCGTTCACTTCTCAGGCGGAGGAATCAAAAACTGGAGTTTGCTAAAGCGACGCTTTTATTTCATCTTTCTAATCATGAGAACAGTGCAGAAGAAAATGCGGAAGCAGGCGTTGATACCATAAAGACGCATCTGCACTGGACTGGTGAGTTTACTTCGAAAATCATCAGATCTTTAGAACGGGAGGACTGTGTTCAGCTATCCGGTGGTTTGGTAAAATTGACGCCGGAAGGACGGTATGCCATTATGCGTAACTATATCACGCTTTTCTCACCATAATATTTAGAAAAATCCAGACCCTATCCTTAGAGCTGACCTCCAATCGTTAGATTTTTTAGGTCTGACTTTTGGTGATCACATCAAACAGGAAGGGTCTGGATTTTTAATAGTTGTTTTTGATATTTAAACATAAAAGCTGCTGGGATGTAGATTTACCTGAAACATATTTCACTCGGTTAATTATGCATTTTCTTAGCTTTCAATGCAGCAGCTGACGCCTGCACTGCCACATACATGATTCCTGCGCAAGGCCAGATGATCCATGTCCTGCTCCAATTTCCCGTATAAAAACTGATGCCGAGATACACTGCGGTAATGGTACACCAATAGATTGCATGCAGGTGTTCTGTCCGCTTCTTTTCCAGTTTTTTCTCTGCCGTATAATCTCCCTCTTGCAGCAGCATCTGGAAACAGCCCTTTTTTTCTCCTGCTATTACGAACAAAAATACAGCACAGGCTACTATGATCAGCAGGAAATCAATGCATATTACATAGACAAGGTTTGAACTGCTTAACGCAATCGCTGTCATCAATGGCAAAGCGCAGATAATACACAGGAAAACACCTGCCACATTACTGATTCTATAGGTTCCTTCATACTCTGCCATCCTTTTCCGGACTATCCCTTCCACTCCATATTCCAGGCGAAAACCTTCTTTCTCTAAATATTTGTAAGATTCCATTTTCATTCCATACATTACAAAAAACACTGTGGCAATTCCAACAATCAGAAGCAATATAGCCACTCCAAATCCTCCCGCCATGTTTTCACTGATGTTTACATCTTTTAATTCTGATAATCCTCCCAGAAAAATCAGCACGACAGGAGACAAAATATAAGCCGCTATACCCGAAGCCACTTTTTTCGCTCCGCGGACCTTGGTCTCCATGAAATTGTTGGCCATTTCAAGAGTAACCGTGTTTTGTACCTCATCGCAATCAGAATCCATGGTAATAGATGCCGGAGCGGTCTCCATCTCTTCCTTTAATAAATAATCCGTGCTGACATCAAATACCTGACTAAGTTTTAAAATTCGTTCTAAATCAGGAATTGAAGTTCCTGACTCCCACTTGGATACGGACTGCCTTGATACGCCCATCTGGTAAGCCAGTTCCTCCTGGGACCATCCAGCCTTCTTTCGCAATGCAATAATTTTTTCTGCTAATATCACAATGCACCATCCTTTCAAAATTTATTTATGTCATTCCATCTTTAAATGTCCAGTAATTAATACCTGAGTTCATCTGGGGATATATGACTGTCTGCATTATAGGACTTTTAACGGTTGACAACTACCAAGTGCACTGTATAATTTGTCAACTGGTGGTTGCAGATTATACTTTACTATATCAATGACCTTTTTTACAATACAAATGTGATGATTTAACTGAAATACTAAAAGGATCTTTATAGTTTCATTTCTGACCCGACCACTGAAAATTGGGTTTAAGGACAAAGTAAATTATTGTTAAACTATATCCAAAAAAATAATACATTAAAATATGAAGAAAAGCCTTGACTACTACGTAACGTGATAGTGTACCATTTAGTCATGGAACGAAACCGGATATCCGCCGGCAGATATCTGTATTGTTCTCACAATTATTTAAGTTAAAGGGGCTGATAATCATGAAAACTATAAGCCAGGTTGCTGAATTAACAGGTATCAGCACACGCACGTTGCAATACTATGATGAAATTGGTCTTTTAAAACCAAGTGAATTATCGCCATCTGGTTATCGCTTGTACAGCGATGAAGTTTTGCAAAAGCTGCAGCAAATTTTATTTTTTAAAGAACTGGATTTTAAACTGAAAGAAATTAATGAAATACTGCAAAAACCAGAATTTGATAAAGTGGAAGCTTTTAAGAAGCAAAAGAAGTTACTCTGTTTAAAACGTGATCGGATAAACAAACTTATTAAGCTTCTGGATCGATTAGAAAAAGGAGAACAGTGCATGAGTTTTAAAGAATTTGACTTAAGTGAATATATCGAAGCATTGGAGCAATTCAAAAATCAAAAAGAAGACGATGTTATAAAGCATTGGGGCAGCATCGAAAACTTCAATCAGCTTATACAAAAAATTAAAGATGATGAATCCAACGTAGCTAAACTTGCCATTAAACAATTTGGAAGTATTGAAAAATACACAGAAGCCATGAAATACAATCTGGAACATTTTTCGGATTTAATGGAACAATCAAAAGAACTCGTCAAAAATAAGGACGAACTATTGCAGAAAAACAATGATTTATACGTGAATTTAACTTCTGATTTAACAAAAGATGCTGCTTCTAGAGAAATTCAGGATACTGTTCACGAAATAGTGGAGCTTTCCGGCGAAAACAATTTAGGAATAGATATGGGTGATGGCTTCTGGGATATGGTAATAGAAAGCTATTCCCATGATACTGTCAGGGAAATCACTGATAAAAAATATGGAGCCGGTGCTTCCGAATATATTATGAAGGCATTGCAATATTATTTTCACGCTTAAACTTTCAAATAATAAACTGAGCCGATTTAGATCAATGTGGAAAAAAGAAACCGGCATCACCTCCATTCAAAAAGAGTCAGAAATCTTTGAATTCACAAGGATTTCTGACTCTGAATGTTTTATTCAAACTCAATCGTAGCCGGCGGTTTCCCCGTACAATCATAAAGCACCCGGTTCACGCCCTTCACCTCATTGACAATCCTTCTGGTCACTGTCCCCAAAACCTCCCAAGGCAGTTCCGCAGATTCAGCCGTCATAAAGTCGGAAGTAAGCACCGCTCTCAGTGCAATGGCATAATCATAGGTTCTCTCATCTCCCATGCAGCCAACAGAGCGCATATTAGTCAATGCCGCAAAGTACTGTCCAAGTCCCTTATCAACACCAGCTTTAGCAATCTCTTCTCTATAGATCGCATCTGCCTCCTGAACGATTCTCACCTTCTCAGGAGTAATTGCACCGATGATACGGACGCCAAGTCCCGGACCTGGGAATGGCTGACGGTAAACCAGATATTCCGGAATACCAAGCTCCAGGCCTGCTTTTCTCACCTCATCTTTAAACAGCAGCCTTAAAGGCTCAATAATCTCTTTAAAATCCACATGCTCAGGAAGTCCCCCCACATTGTGATGGGACTTGATCACAGCAGACTTGCCAAGACCGGACTCGATCACGTCAGGATAAATGGTTCCCTGAACAAAGAAATCTACTTTTCCGATCTTCTTAGCCTCATCCTCAAACACACGGATAAACTCCTCGCCAATGATCTTGCGCTTTCTCTCAGGATCTTCCACTCCTGACAACTTGTCATAGAAGCGGTCCTGTGCATTAACACGGATAAAATTCAAATCATAAGGTCCCTCCGGCCCAAATACAGCCTCAACCTCATCTCCCTCGTTCTTACGGAGAAGGCCGTGATCAACAAAGACACAGGTAAGCTGTTTTCCGACAGCTTTTGCCAGCATAACTGCAGCTACGGAGGAATCCACACCGCCGGATAAGGCGCAAAGTACCTTGCCGTCTCCAACTTTTTCCCTGATGGCCGCAATGGAAGCCTCCACAAAGGAGTCCATCTTCCAGTCACCGGAGCACTTGCAGACATTATAAACAAAATTGGAAAGCATCTTGGTGCCCTCCTGGGTATGCATAACCTCAGGATGGAACTGTACGGCATAAAGGCCGCGCTCCTCACATTCCATACCAGCAACCGGACATGCCGGTGTATGAGCTGTAACATGGAACCCTTCCGGCGCTTTTTCAACATAATCCGTATGGCTCATCCAGCAGACCGTTTTAGAGCTTATATTTTCTAAAATTTTGCTGTCAGCCTCTACGTCAACTTCTGTCTTTCCGTATTCACTGACAGGCGCTGTGGCAACCTTGCCGCCCAGCATATATGCCATTAACTGAGAACCATAGCAGATTCCCAGAATCGGTATTCCCATTTCAAAGATTTCCTTCGTACAGCGTGGAGATTCCTCCTTATATACACTGTTTGGACCACCTGTAAAAATGATTCCTTTCGGATTCATCTCCTTGATCTTGTCCAGTGACAGTGTGTGGGGATGAACCTCACAGTAAACATTGCATTCTCTGACCCTTCTGGCAATCAACTGGTTGTATTGTCCACCGAAATCCAGAACGATAATCATTTCTCTCTCCACGGTATTCCTCCTAAATTAGTCTTCAACAAATAAAGCTTTGGGTTACATTATATTCTACTTCCACTTGCTTGACAAGTATTTTCTTGAAATCTTCCCAGCCCTGTTTTCACAACTCTCTTTAATTTTTATAAATGAATGAATCAAGCGAATATGCTTACACATCCACTTGATTCATAAATTCAAAGCTGAAAGATATTCTTTTCAACCTTATCTCATTCACCCAACAGGGCCTATTCTAAATATTTTTTCACATAATATCCTGTGTATGAAGATGGGCATTCCGCCACCTCTTCCGGCGTGCCCTGGGCGATTATGGTACCTCCCTTTTCGCCGCCCTCCGGTCCGATGTCAATGAGGTAATCTGCAGTCTTGATCACATCCAGGTTATGTTCAATAACAACCACCGTATTGCCGCCTTCCGACAGCTTACGTAAAATCTCAATCAGCTTATGCACATCCGCAAAGTGAAGGCCGGTCGTAGGCTCGTCCAGAATGTAAATGGTCTTTCCTGTTCCCCGCTTGCTCAGTTCCGTAGCTAGCTTAATTCTCTGGGCTTCTCCACCGGAAAGCTCCGTAGACGGCTGTCCCAGTCTGATGTAGGAAAGTCCCACATCATTGAGAGTGGAGATCTTCCTTGCAATGGAAGGAACATTTTCAAAAAATTTCAATGCTTCCTCTACTGTCATATTCAGGACGTCATAAATATTCTTTCCCTTATATTTTACATCCAATGTCTCACGGTTATACCGTTTCCCGCCGCAGACCTCGCAGGGAACAAAAACATCGGGAAGGAAATGCATCTCGATCTTAATGATTCCGTCGCCGCTGCAGGCTTCGCAGCGTCCGCCTTTTACATTAAAGCTGAAACGTCCCTTGGAATATCCCTTTGCCTTTGCGTCAGGCGTTGAGGCAAATAAGTCACGGATCAAATCAAATACTCCCGTGTAGGTTGCCGGATTGGACCTTGGTGTCCGCCCAATAGGGGACTGGTCAATGGCAATGATCTTATCCAGCTGCTCTGTTCCCCCAATTGCCTTATGTTTTCCCGGAATGATTCTGGCACGGTTCAATTTTCTCGCCAGGGATTTGTAAAGGATCTCGTTGACCAGAGAGCTCTTTCCAGAACCGGATACACCGGTTACGCAGGTCATGACTCCCAGAGGGAAGGTGACGTCAATGTTTTTTAAATTGTTCTCTGCCGCACCCTTAACAGTCAGATAACCAGCAGGCTGTCTTCTCTCCTCTGGAACCGGAATCTTAATCCGTCCGCTTAAATAAGCGCCTGTAATGGAATTCTTATTCTTCATGATCTGCCTGGCATTCCCCGTGGCCACCACATTTCCACCGTGCTCCCCAGCTCCCGGTCCGATATCCACAATGTAATCTGCTGCCATCATGGTATCCTCGTCATGCTCTACCACGATGACGCTGTTTCCCAAATCCCGGAGGTGCAAAAGGGTCTTTAGTAATTTATCATTATCTCTCTGATGAAGGCCGATGCTTGGCTCGTCCAGAATGTAAGCTACGCCTACCAGGCCGGAACCGATCTGGGTCGCCAGACGGATTCTCTGGGCTTCTCCGCCGGACAGGGTTCCTGTAGCACGGGTCAGGGTCAGATAGTCAAGTCCAACATCAATGAGGAACGAAATCCTGGCCCGTATTTCCTTTAATATCTGGTCCCCAATGGCATGCTGCATAGGGGTCAGTTCCATCGCGTCCATAAAATTCCGAAACTTAACAATGGACATGTTGGTTGCTTCGTAAATGTTCTTATCCCCTACCGTAACAGCAAGAGACTCTTTTTTCAGCCTCATCCCGCCGCAGGAAGGACAGGGAGTGATCCGCATAAAGGATTCATACTCTGCCTTGGAGGACTCAGAATAAGTCTCCCGGTATCTTCGGGCAACATTCTGAACCAGACCCTCAAAGGCCACGTCATATACGCCCTCTCCCCTCTGTCCCTTATAATGGACCTTTACTTCCTTTCCATTGGTTCCATTAATGAGAACGTCATGGATTTCCTTCGGGTAATCCTCAAACGGCGTGTCCAGACGGAATTTATATTCTTTTGCAAGAGCTTCCAAAACAGCCCGGGTATAGCTGCCCTTATCCGTACAGGACTGCCAGCCCAGCACCACAATGGCTCCCTGGTCAATGCTCAAGCTCTTATCCGGGATCATCAGATCCTCGTCAAATTCCATCTTATATCCAAGTCCAAAACAGTCCGGGCAGGCACCGAAAGGATTGTTAAAGGAAAAGCTTCTGGGCTCCACCTCATCAATGCTGATACCGCAGTCCGGACAGGAAAAGCTCTGGCTGAAATTAATAGGCTGTCCATCCACCACATCCACGGTCATCAGACCGCCTGCCAGCTCCATAACCGTCTCAATGGAATCGGTCAGACGCTTTTCGATTCCTTCCCGGATCGCAAGACGGTCCACCACAACCTCAATGGTGTGCTTGATATTCTTATCCAGCTTGATTTCCTCAGAAAGCTCATAAAGATTTCCGTCAATGCGTACCCTTACGTATCCGCTTCTCCGGGCGTGCTCCAAAACCTTTGCATGCTCCCCTTTCCGTCCCCGGACAACAGGGGCCAGAAGCTGGATCTTTGTCCGCTCCGGCAGTTCCATGATCTGATCCACCATCTGATCAATGGTCTGCCTGCGGATCTCCCGCCCGCATTTGGGGCAATGGGGAATGCCGATCCTGGCGTATAAAAGCCTCATATAATCATAAATCTCAGTAACCGTGCCCACCGTGGAACGGGGGTTGCGGTTGGTAGACTTCTGGTCAATGGAAATAGCCGGTGACAGCCCTTCAATGCTCTCCACATCCGGCTTTTCCATCTGTCCTAAGAACTGCCGGGCATAGGAGGAAAGAGACTCCATATAGCGTCTCTGCCCCTCGGCATAGATGGTATCAAAAGCCAGGGAAGACTTTCCCGAACCGCTGAGACCGGTTAAGACAACCAGCTCATTTCTTGGAATATCCACGGAAATGTTCTTTAAGTTATGCTCATTGGCACCTCTTATCTTGATATACTGTTTTGCCATAATAAACTCCTGTAATAAACTAAAATCATGAATATGGAATGCGGACCATATCTGGCCCGCACTTAAATCACTCAGCAACCGATTTTCTCTATTATATCATATCTTTTTTCTTATTGCAAACATTTGTTCGAAAATCCCTTGGCTTCTGCCGCGTCATGACCGGCCCGGCTCCAACAGAGTCCGTTTGATATGCAGTCTTTTCCAGTTAACAGGATGGACAAAATGGAGAGTCCTGCCCTCTTGCCAGTTAGAATTAATAAACAATGAACATTAAATACTAACTTTTGTTCATTTAACTGCTCATTTTTCTCACAGATGCTGCATTTCCTCTTTTCTGCCGCATCAATCATTGTTTTTATTTGCATACTGGAAGATTAAGGAAAGCTTGTTCTCTTAAATAAGAGATGGTATAATATGGCATACGCAAAATGTAATAATAATAGCATGAACTTTAATCTGCAAAGGATAAGTATCTGGCCTCTAAGGATTAAAAAGTAGATTCTAAATAAAGATTGCGACGTGTTTGCCGGTGGTGGTGGCACAGAAATATCATTATATTTCCAAAAGTATAATTACAAAAAAGTATATGATAGGTTCTACTCACAACGCGCAAAGCATTGCGGCGGCCAGACAAAAAAACAACAGACTTTTTAACACTCTGCATGGAGAAGTCACACATAATAACAGAATAAGCGTCAGAGGTCTCACCAATTTACCTGCTGTATAAGTTTTTATAATTTCAATGATTAGGGGTAGGAGCATGAAAGAAATAGATTCAAACAAACACGCATGGAGCCAGGTTTCACAAGACCACTATTTTGCATTTAAGAAATCCCTTTTAAATGGAAGCCATAAGTTCAATAAATATATTCAAAATGAACTTGGAGATCTGAGTGGTAAAAAGATCATACATTTACAATGCAATACTGGAGCAGATACTATATTGCTTGCTCGAATGGGAGCCAGTGCAACGGGCGTTGACTTAGTGCCGGATAATATCCACTATGCAAAAAAACTAGCAGAAGATTTGAATATTACAAATATTGATTTTATAGAATCCGATATCTTGAAGTTTATGGACCATCATAAGGAAAAATATGATGTCGTATTCGTGTCTGAGGGGGCAATCGGTTGGCTTCCTGATCTGAAAAGATGGGGAAAGAACCCGATGTTGATGATTCTATAGGTGGATATGCCTCAGAGCCAAAGCATGGTGTTAAGGCATATTTTTGGATGTATACGGTTTCAGATTTAATCAATTCCCTTACTTCTGCAGGGCTGCATGTCCAGCATTTCAATGAATTCAAGGAAAACTTTTTTGATGCCGGCGGCTTGCGCAATATAGGAGATGGACTTTTTAATTATGATTATAATACGGATAAGTTCCCAATGTCCTTTAGCATAAAAGCAACTGTGTATGACAAATGAAGAACGAAAGCCTAGAACGACAATGCTATTTATAGTTATAATGCCGGGACGGTTTGCTTATTGCAGATTGCCGTCCTTTTTTACCGCTTAATTTGCCCGATTTACCGGATACGGCTTTCGGTATCGGGAAGTTTTACAGGCTTTGATATCGTAGATGGGAAAAGGGAGATCATACTATGAAAAAAATTATAGAAGTAGCCAATCTAAGAAAAAATTACGGTAAGATAACTGCTGTAAAAGATATCAGTTTTTATGTGGAACAGGGCAAGCTTTTTTCCTTTCTTGGTCCTAATGGTGCTGGGAAATCCACCACCATTGATACTTTATGTACCTTATTGGATTTTGATGGTGGGAAAATCACTATCAACGGCCTTGACCTCAGGCAGAATAGTCAGGCGATCCGGCAAATGATCGGTGTCGTGTTTCAGGACGGCGTATTGGATACGTTACTTACTGTAAGAGAAAATCTGACCATCAGGGCAGGCTTATATACATCGGATAAAGTCAGAATCAAAAAAGCCGTACAGGAAGCCGTGGCAGCAGCAGAATTGGAAGAATTTGTAGACCGGCCTTGATCCCCAAACCCGGAAAAGCATTTGGAACACGATCAGGCAGCTTCAAATAAAAACAGGCATGACGGTTTTTCTGACGCCCCATTACATGGAGGAAGCTGCCGAATCGGATTATATAATTGTAATCGACCATGGGGAAATTGCTGCCAAGGGTACGCCTGCCGTATTAAAGACGCGGTATACCACTGATACCTTAAGATTGTCCGTTCTGGATGAATCGGCCCTGCGGCAAATCATGGAGGAACTAAAGCTGGATTTTACCGTTTCGGCAGGCGAGTTTGTTGTAAAGCTGCCGGATATCATGGCAGCTATCCCAATAGCGGAAAAATGCCAAAACTATATTAACAGCTTTCAGGTCTTACAGGGCACCATGGATGAAGCATTTATCGGAATTACAGGAAGGGAGCTGCGGCAATGAGGGTATTTATTGAACGTAATTTAAAGCTGTTCTTTCGAGACAAAAGTGCAGTGTTTTTTCTTTGCTGTCTGTTTTCATCATAATTGGGCTTTATGCAGTGTTTTTAGGAGATGTCCGGCTGAACATAGGCAAGAGGTCCTTCCTCAAGCCTTGAAATAGCTTGAGGAAAAACCTCCTTCTGATCTAAAACCAAAGGACAGATGCCTGGGGCAGCCAATGAAGTGGCCTTTTTTTCGCTTATAACACTTTATTCCGTGAACAGAAAACTTTCCTGTTCAATACCAATTCCTGTCTCACAGATTGTGGCAGCCAGTTTCTGTAAGTCTGGCTCCTGTATCTTATTTTCATCAAGCATGGCTTTCAGCTTTTCCCGTTTTGACTCTTCAATCTGATAACCATATTTTGAATATTTTTCCCAAGTCTCCATGTCCATGTGCAAGGGTCTGAGCCTGGGGAACATTTGATTCCTGATAAATTCAAAAATCCGGATTCCACCATAATCCAAATCTCCGGTATGGTAAAATTCCACCTTCTCTTCCGGAAGGATAGAAGCCAGCTCTCCAAGAACCCTTCTCTCACTAGGAGAGAAATATCCATGAGAAAACAAAACAAGGGTTCCTGCTTCAAAGGGAAATGTCATATAATTAGCCTTGTTTTCCACAGTTATAATTTTTTTAATCTTTTGTTTAGGAACAATGGAAACATTTTTAAGAGTTACACTATTTAAAACCGTTCCATAGGGAAAAAGGGATAAATCAATCTCTTTATCATCGATTTTGATAAGCAGATCTCCTTTTAATGATAATTCATCCGCGTAGTGATCCAAATAAATCTGAGCCAGGATCTCCGACTCGGTCATATTGTCATCGATAATATCATAATATTTTTTGGCAATTAATGCTATACTCTTTTGTAACTTTTTCTCAAAGACCTTGGAACCTCCTAAATATTGTTTACTGAACACTCTTTTGTATACAGATCCTTCTAACCTGTCAATTCCCAAAAAACAGTTAAAATTCAGTTCCCTGTTTTCATGGCTGAGTTCCTTCGGTTCCTTGCCAGCCTCTAAGCTTTTAAGAACTCCGTCATAATAAGCCCGGATCCATGGTTTATGAATCTTTTTTACCTGTTCTTCCACAGCTTCCTTCATTTCCCTGATACGGTCTGATTTAGGAATCTTCCCTGCCTTTTTATAAAGCGCTCTTACATCGCCGTAAGCATAATTTACATGAGAAATATCCGACCTGTCGATAATCCATTTACATCGTACAAGCCCCTGACTCTCTAGTTCTGCAGCCTGCTTTAAAAAATTCTGTTTTCCAAGGGCATCTAAATCCTTTTGTTTAATTTCAATATTTCTATTGCCTTTTGCACCCTCTCTCCAAGCCACAGTGCTTCTTTCTATTTCACTAATAATCATATCAATCAACGTCTGCATAATTCTCCTCATCATCAAGCTCCCGCATCAGCTCCGGAAAGCTCTCTCTCTCAAATTCCTGAATGGATATGGACTTCTTATTGGGATTGGCAAACACAAAGGTCTTGTCTACATTCTCAACATAATTCTGTATCTTGTCATTGGTTGCACTGATAATGGCCTGGAATCCCAGTCCCCTGATTAGTTCAATACAGCTTGCCACCTTCTCTGCATCCATCTTGGAAAACGCCTCATCAAGCACTACCAGGCGGAGGGTAGGATTTCTCTGTATTTTGGGAGACAGGCTGATCCGGTAAGCCTGGGCAAAGCTGGCCAATAAGGCCACGTAAAGGGGGTTTTGTCCCTCGCCCCCGGAGTTCTTCCTGATCATCTTGCTCAAACGGATCTTAATGACCTCATCCTCGTTCTGAATGATCTGCTGCATGTCAAAGGATAAATACGTCCGGTAATCCGCATATTTATCCATGTTCCGCTTGGCCTCCTCCATCTGCTCCGACGTAGCGTTTTCCGGCGGGATGAAAATGTTTATTAAATCATTGATGATTTCCCCGTACTGATTCTCATGTTCAATGGTGAATAAGTTCATCTGGTTATCCAAAGAATCCGTAAGACAGGCAGGATTTACCTCCAGGGAGTCATCCATGAACATATCATAATATCTCCCATCCGGTCCCTTATTCCTTCCAATGACAAACTGGTACTTATCCTTTCCAAAATCCAGCTTGCTGATGATCTTGTTCAGTTCATCTTTTCGCAAAAGCGCATCCCTTATGGCACTTCGGATCTTGAACATAAAGTCATCCTTAAAATGAAGGACAGCAGACTTTGCCTGCTCGGCTGCCATCTTTTTATATTCTTCCAGATTTCCGCACTCCATGGTCTCAAGAAGGCGGTCGTATTCTCCATTATCCTTTGCTGTCAGAGAAAAATTCCGGTTGGGATATTTTCTGGCATACTCGCCTCTGGAACCTACAAGGTCCTGGAACGCCTGGTCACGGGCTTCCTCTGCCTTTCTGCATTCTCCGAAAAATTTATTTTTAAGCTGGTCGTACCGGTGATTTTCCCTGCCTTCCAAAATTTCATTTATCCTGGATTCCAGTTCCTCATCCGGTTCAAATTCCCGTTCTCTTAAAACCAGTTCTTCCTGCAGCTGCAGGGATTCTCCGCGGAACCGTTCTAAATCGCTGTTGATACCGTAAATCAGCTCGGTCATTTTGCTCTGCTCCGCCCTCTTTCTATCGCAAAGCTGCAAGATGGCCTCCCTTTCCTTTACCCATTCTTCTACATCCTGGGCCTTCAGCTTTTCCAGCTTCTGTTCCAGCCGCCTGATCTCTTTTTCCTTTTCCTTAAGAGCCTCCATGTCCTGCTGCCACTCCAGGTAAACACCTGTGTTTTCGCCTAAGTCCTCCATGGATAAGATCCGCCGGCATTCCTTTAAAACCTGTTCCTGAGGCTTTTTCTCCTCTTCCATGGAAACAAGGTTCTTCTCAAGAAGCCGGATCCTTCTCCTGACGCTGTCCTTGCCGATATATGCAAATTTCGTATAATTATCGGGATTCATATGCTGCAGGCGGAAGGTATGGTATAACATGCAGTCAGGGGTCACTCCAATGCGGCAGCGGCGCAGTTCTTCTAAGGTTCTGCACTTGACGACCCTTCCCAATAACAGGTCAATGTATGGCTGTAAATAAGCCTCTCTCACCGTAATCTCTTCGGCAAGGCCGTCTTTTACCACTTCATAGGAATTCTGCCCCACCTTTTCCGTATCCAGGACCGCCACATTAAAATATTCAGTCCTGTCCAGTTCCCCGTAAACAGCCATGGCCGCTTCTGCATAAGCCGGAGCTACTACCAGGGACAGCTTGTTATTGCCCAGATAGCCTTCCACTGCATTTCTCCAGGTCTCATCCCTGATATCCAGAAGATCTGCAAGCACATGGACCTCCACCGCCTTGCCGGTTTCCTCCAAAAGCCTCTGCTGGATCAGGGACCGGGCGCGTTCCAGATACTTTGGATACGCCTTATTTCCAGCCTTTAGCTGAGCCAGTTCTTCACTTGTCTGGCGCTCTTTTTTCCGGATATCCCTGAGAATCCCTTCCGCCTCTTTCTGGGCTTCTTCTGTTTCCTTCCTCATTTCGGCAATGGATTTTTTCAGGCGGTTTAGCTTCTCCTCATCAATGGTATTCTTTTCAAACTCTTCTATGTCCCATATGGTCTGGTTGGAGGTTGCCTCTTCGTCGATCCATTCCTTCAGCCTCTCCCCTGCCTGGAACCATTTGGTAAAGCTTTTATTTAAATGGGACGATAATTCCTTTGCAGAGTCCAGCTGATTCTTAAGATCTTCATAGCCGGTGGAAGAAATCCGCTTAAGAAGCTCATTCCCCTGCCTAGTCAAGTCTTCCATCTGGCCTTCAAGGGCTGTCCTCTGACCTTCCTGGCGGTCTAAATCCTCTCTTGCAAGCCTTGACTTATCCGTCAAAGCCTGGATTCTGGCCTGATAATCCAGAATCTCCATCTTGCGGAAGAAATATGTATTTTTGCCTATCTCCTCTTCTTTTTCAAGAACTGCCGAGAACTTTTCCCTCATTCCTTTTAAGTAACCGATCTCCTGGACCGTGTCTTCGATCTTCTTTCGCATCCGTCCGTACTGCATGACACTTTCCTGCATATCCTCGATATGAATGTCCTGCTCCATACAGATGTATTCCTTTACAAAGTCCTCCAGCTTGATGTTCATGCGGAAGGGAATGGCCCGCTTGAACAGAAGGGGGAACTTTTCCGAATCAAGGCCGCCTAAATATACATCATACAGCTGCCTGCGGAACCGCTCGTTATGGGAGGTCGTAAAATAAGCGTCTTTGGGGTAAATGGTCTGCAAATAAGCGGTTACTTCATGAGTGGTCATGGTCCTTGAACCGGTACGGTAGCCATTTTCCCAAAGAGGGCCTTTGTGCCAGAAGAATTTCCTGGATATTTCATTGGTGGCTGTCTCCACGTCAAAGACGATTCCAATGCACTGGCATTCTCCTGTGTCCGTCCGTTTTAATTCCAGCACAATGGTGGTAGAAAAATTCTGGTTCCTTAAATAGGCGAATTCGTTGTTCTCACCGATATTCACCATACCCCGCAAATATTCGATCAGGCTCCGGTCCGAATCATCGGCAGCAGCCTTATTAAAGAATCCGCGTCCGTCAGTATTGGCGTAAAGGAGAATCTGCATGGCATCAATGACCGTGGATTTTCCGCTGCCTGAATGTCCGGTGAAAAAGTTGATCTCCTGGTTAAAGGATAAGGTCTTCCGGCTGATATAATGCCAGTTATTAAGGAGTATCCGGGACAGGGCTTCAAATTTCTGATTCGTCATCGTCATCGTCTCCTTCTCCAAATGCTTCTAACAGGGCCCGCACGTCATCTCCGAACAGCACCACATTGATACAGGGATAGATGATCATGCGGCTGTCCCCATCCAAGTCCTCCAAAATATCCAGAGGCTCCAGAATCTGATACTTTTTTAACAATGTGATTGCCCGGCGGATTTCCGTGGGTGCTGGCTGTTTCTTAAATAAGCGGTAATTTCCCAGCTTTTCATGGATCTCGCTTAATGTGGTGTAGATGTTGACGCTGGTGGAAACTGCCGCCATCTGCTCATCATAGATCAGCTTTAAGATCAGCAGATAAAGGGTGGCCAGTTTGGGAAGCTTGTCTCCCACCGTGTTTTCTCCCTGGATATAAATAATACCAAGCTGGCTGTTTTCCATAACAGCCACTCCGCTGACAGCCAGATAGGCCCGGATAAATTCCAGATGCTTGTTGCAGATTTTAAATTCCGGGTTAAAGGCAAACCGGCTTGTCCGCTTGTCGTACTTGTGCTCCAGAACAAAGGTCTGCTGAAGAAGAAGCTTTAAGCCTGCCCTTACTTCATCCTTTTCCCCCTGTCCCAGGGCGTCATAATATGGAATCTGGCTGATAATGCCAGCACTTTCTTCATAGGTCATGATTCTTTCCTCCTTACAAATACCAGCTTGGGATAGCGGTACCTGCCGTTGTCAATGAGCTCCGTCTCCTGATCCTCCACCTGATACAGGCTTTTCCTTCTGGTGGAGTAATCATAGGCAAGGATCAGCTTTTCAAATTCCTCAGGGGAATGAACCGTATCTTCCTTTACCTCCATGCGGCCATTTTCCAGATGGGCTTCGATGTAGTTTTCGATCTCCTGACCGCTGTAGCGGCTTTTTAAACGGTTTAAATCCAGGACCTCTTCCATGGTAAGCTCCACAGCCTCTTCCTCAGGCATTAAATTCTCCTTAAAGCCTGACCTGGCCCTTCTCTTTTTATAAAGGGATTTTTCAGAGAGAATGGATATCTGGGATAAATTCATGTGGCTTCCCACTTCTTTTATAGCCTCATCCTGGTCCTCAGACTCAGACAGGTGATTTAAAAGCCTGATAACAAGCCCTTTCATGCTGTCTTCCTGATTTAACAGATAATTAAGCCTTGTAACGGTTGCGCGGATATACCGGGAATGCTCCCTGTCCATATTGGCAATGCGGTGTTCGATATCATCAAATCCTCTTTCGATCTGATCCAGCTTTTCCCCAATATCTGCTGCCGTCACCTTCTGGCCGCTGCGGCGGCTCATCTGTTCCATCCATTCTCCATCTTCCCGCATGGAGCTGATCCACCGCTTGATATCATTTTTGTAAAGATAAAAATTATCTGAAGTCTTTAATAAGTGGTATTTCTTTTTTACAATCTCCTCCACATATCCTTCCAGATGTTCCTTTAACAGTTCCCCATATGCCCTCTGCTCCAAAAGGCTTGCAAAGAATTTGTCCATGTTGTGAAGCATGTCCTGTAAAGTCTTGTTAAGCCGCTTTGTATTGACATAAGCCGTATTCAAAAGGCTTATCCCGGCTCTTGGATCATTCTTCAAGGAGAACAGAATGGCATAAACATTCTGGATGTAAATCTGGGTCTCATCCTCTTCATCACTTGCAAGCTTAAAAAATGCCTCGATCATGACGGCAGCATAATCAGGGATTACGATATTGACCGTCATGGAGGCATAGTCATCCACTTTCCGAAGCCAGCCTGCCCTTAATAGCCAGTTTAAGACCCTGGACGCAGGAGGCTCTAAGGCATCCGCCTCATCTTCCAGCTCATCCTGCCAGATGACCAGCCGTTTCGCAGCAAAATACTCCTCTAAAACCTGAATGCAGACCTCACGGCTTAAAAAGTAATTGCTGTATTCATATTCCTCATTGATTTTTAACAAAGCTTCTATGTAGGTGGACCGGTTAATGGAACGGAACAATCCCCAGAACCGGTCCGGTATCTCATTCATTAATATCATTTGTTTCTGTTCATCTCCTGTTTTTCTGCTTCCTTTAACTTAAACCATGAATTACCGGCCTTATCTTATAAAAGCAGACAAAAAGAAACGGCTATCACGATTTATGACAGCCGATTGATCTTCGTTTTCACGGGTTATTCGTTTAATCCAAGGCCTCTTTCTTTCTATTATAACAAAAATCTTCTTTTCTTACAATAAAATTATGGAACCAGCGGTCAATGGATAAAAAAGGCAGCTGCTGCACGGCTCTGTCCATGCATCAGCTGCCTGAATGTCTTTAATCTTTAATATCTTTAATCTTTAATATTTCCAACGTCTAAAACAGATTCTTTCATTTCTTTCTTTTCATCTGTCCAATCGGAAAGGCCGTCTTCCACTTCCTTTGTCCCTTCGCCGTTCTCAGAATCCTTATTCTCTTCCTCTGGCTCCGGAATTCCCTTTGCCTCCCTGAATATCTTCATGAATTCCTTACCGGTAATGGTCTCTCTCTCAATCAGGAATTCTGCGATCTTATCCATTACATCCCGGTTCTCCGCCAGAAGGCTCTTGGCTTCTTCATAAGCTTCCTTGAGCATCTTCATGACTTCCTCATCTACCTGGGAAGCAGTGGCTTCCGCACAGTTCATTACGGTACGTCCGCTTAAGTACTGGTCTTCCTTGGTTGCCAGCCCCATAAGGCCAAATTTCTCCGACATGCCGTACTGGGTGATCATGGCCCGCGCCACCTTGGTAGCCTGTTCAATATCATTGGCAGCACCGGTGGTTACGGTGTCAAAGACAATATCTTCTGCCGCGCGGCCGGCCAGATAGCCTACCAGCATGGCATGAAGCTCTTTCCTGGAATTTAAGAACTTTTCTTCTTCCGGCACATGCATTACATATCCCAAAGCACCCATGGTTCTTGGAACAATGGTGATTTTCTGCACAGGCTCTGAATCCTTTTGAAGGGCGCTGACCAGGGCGTGTCCCACTTCGTGATAAGAAACAATGCGACGCTCCTCCTTGTTAAGGACGCGGTCCTTTTTCTCCTTACCTACAAGCACCACTTCCACAGCCTCAAATAAGTCCTTCTGAGACACCGAATGACGGCCGTTCTTCACCGCCAGGATAGCAGATTCATTGATCATGTTGGCAAGATCAGAACCAACGGCTCCTGAGGTTGCCAGAGCAATGGCATCTAAATCAACGGTATCGTCAAGAAGCACATCCCTTGCATGAACCTTTAAGATATCCACACGGCCTTTTAGATCCGGCTTATCCACAATGATCCGGCGGTCAAAACGGCCCGGACGGAGAAGAGCAGGATCCAGGATCTCAGGACGGTTGGTTGCTGCCAGAACTAAAAGTCCCTTAGAGGAATCAAAACCATCCATCTCAGAAAGCAGCTGGTTTAAGGTCTGCTCTCTCTCATCGTTTCCTCCGCCGAATTTGGAATCACGGCTCTTTCCGATGGCATCTACCTCGTCTATAAAAATAATACAGGGAGCGGATTCCTGGGCCTGCTTAAATAAATCCCGGACACGGGAAGCTCCCACACCTACAAACATCTCTACAAAATCAGAACCGGACAGAGAATAAAAGGGAACATGGGCCTCTCCTGCAACCGCCTTGGCAAGCAGGGTTTTTCCTGTTCCGGGGGGGCCTACAAGGAGCGCTCCCTTGGGAAGCTTTGCTCCGATCTTTGTATATTTTCCCGGATTATGGAGGAAATCCACGATTTCAGTTAAGGATTCCTTTGCCTCATCTTCACCTGCCACGTCCTTAAAGGTAATACCTGTTTCCTTCTGCACATAAACCTTGGCGTTGCTCTTTCCCACGCCCATGAGTCCGCCTCCGCCGACCCTGCGCATCATGAAATTCAAAAGGAATCCCATGGCAGCAAACAAAAGCAGATAGCTGACAATGGTCTGAATGAAAAAGTTGCCGTCACGGCGGGTCCGCAGGGTTTCCACTCCGGCAGTGCGAAGCCGCTCAGCAAGATTTAAATCGTTGTCCATCCTTACCGTATAATAGGAAACGCCAGGCTTATATCCTTCCCAGGTTTTCTTGGGTTTGATAGTGATCTTTGAATCTTCTACATTAACCGACTCCACCTGCTTATTATCTACCATATTCATAAAGGTGTCATAGCTCAGCTCCTTATTGGCCCGCATCGTAATTGCGCCGTGGAGATAAGAGATCCCTGCTACCGCAATAAGAAACGCGATGACCCATATGGCGATAGCTTGGGCATTCTTCGGCATCTTATTATTATTTTGATTCTTGTTATCCATCTGTGTGAATTCTCCAATCCGGATAGTTTCTACCCATTTTATACCTCTATCATTATAGTGTCAGTTTCCCCATAAATCAAGAAAAGAATTATTAAATCCTTATAAACACCGGGCTGGTTTTATTTAACAGCAATGAGTTTTTTTATCATAGGAAAGCTTCCATGCAAATTTTTACACTTAATATTCTAAGTTTTTTTCATAAGACTCTGGATTTTTTCAAAAAATAGCTGTATAATGTCGTTTTTGAAATTATTCACATACTATCACAATATCACAAAAGGAGGTTACACTGTTATGTCAGTGAAATACGTATTTGTCACCGGAGGAGTCGTGTCCGGGCTTGGCAAAGGTATTACCGCAGCATCTCTTGGACGTCTGCTAAAGGCAAGAGGCTACAAAGTCACGATGCAGAAATTTGATCCCTACATCAACATGGATCCAGGCACCATGAATCCAGTACAGCATGGTGAGGTTTTCGTCACCGAGGACGGCGCTGAAACCGATCTTGACCTTGGCCACTACGAACGTTTTATCGACGAAAACCTGACTCAGAATTCCAACGTTACCACCGGTAAGGTCTACTGGACCGTACTGACCCGTGAACGGCGCGGGGACTTCGGGGGAGGCACCGTACAGGTTATCCCTCATATTACCGACGAAATCAAAAGCCGTTTTCACTGCAGCAACAGCAACTCCTCTGAAACAGAGATCGCCATCATAGAAGTAGGCGGAACGGTAGGCGACATTGAAAGCCAGCCATTCCTCGAAGCGATCCGTCAATTCCAGCACGAAGCAGGCCACGAGAATGTCATTCTCATCCACGTGACCCTGGTTCCATATCTAAAGGTTTCCGGCGAACTGAAAACCAAACCGACCCAGTCCAGTGTAAAAGACTTACAGGGAATGGGTATCCAGCCCGACATCATTGTATGCCGTTCTGAACTGCCCCTTGATGACGGGATCCGAAGCAAGATCGCACAATTCTGTAACGTTCCCAAGACCCATGTACTCCAGAATCTGGATGTGGAAGTATTATATGAACTTCCTCTTGCCATGGAGGAAGAGCATTTAGCGGAAGTCGCATGTGAAAGCTTAAACCTCCCATGCCCAAAGCCTGATCTGACGGAGTGGACTTCCATGATCGAAAACTGGAAGCATCCGGAAAAGGAAGTGACAGTCGCCCTGGTAGGCAAGTACATCCAGCTTCACGACGCCTATATTTCCGTAGTGGAAGCATTAAAGCACGGCGGTGTATTCCACCGGGCCAAGGTTCATATTAAATGGATCGATTCAGAACTTGTTACCGATGAGAACGCAGCCAGTTTGTTCAGCGATGTAAGCGGGATTTTAGTTCCTGGCGGTTTTGGCAGCCGGGGTATTGAAGGAAAGATTTCATCCATCCGTTATGCCCGGGAAAACAACATCCCATTCCTCGGCCTCTGTCTTGGCATGCAGATGGCCATCGTGGAGTTTGCCCGCCATGTAGTGGGATTTTCCGACGCCCATACCTCAGAGCTTGACACGGACACCACCCACCCGGTCATCCACTTAATGCCTGACCAGGACGGCATTGAGGACATCGGCGGAACTCTGCGCCTTGGATCCTATCCCTGTGTGCTGGACAAGTCTTCCAGGGCTTATAAAGTATACGGAGAAGAGCTGATCCATGAGCGTCACAGACACCGTTACGAAGTAAACAATGACTACCGTGAAGATCTGGTAAATGCAGGAATGAAGCTTTCCGGCATTTCGCCTGACGGGAGAATTGTGGAAATGGTGGAAATTCCTTCCCACCCCTGGTTTCTGGCCACCCAGGCTCATCCCGAGTTTAAATCAAGGCCAAACAGACCCCATCCGCTGTTTCGGGAATTCATCGGTGCGGCCATTGAAGACCAATAAACAATCAGGTTTAAGATAAAACAGGGAGTCCGGACTCTTATCAAGGGTCCGGGCTCCCTGTTTTATGGGTCAAGCGGATATTCGCAATCCGCTTCGCTACTTGCTCATAACCGAATAGCAGCTATCGCTGCTTGTCAGGTGGAGCTTGTACTCCACCTGATACAAGCAAGTCCCACACACACTTAACGCTTTTCGTATTTGAAGTGGGGGACTTACTTGATTCGGTTAAATTAATATTTTTCTTTATATTATTATTTTCTTTCATTTTTTTCTTGCACTTTTGTGATCTTCTGTATATAATATAATGCAACGTGTATCTGCTACAGAGACAGTTGTGTTTGCACTAGATACATATAAAGGAGGATAATCATTATGAAATTAAAAAAAGTATTTGCAATCACTCTTGCAGCATGTATGACTGCCAGCCTGATTGCCGGTTGCAGCACTGGTTCCTCATCTTCTGCTTCCGATGGTGAAAAGGTCGTTAAGATCGGCGTGTTCGAACCTACCACCGGAGAAAACGGGGGCGGCGGGTTACAGGAAGTCCTGGGAATGCGCTATGCAAACAAGACCCATCCAACGGTTAAAATCGGTGGAGAAGAGTATCAGGTAAAACTGGTGGAAGTGGATAACAAATCCGATAAAACGGAAGCAGTCAACGCAGCACAGAAGCTTGTCAGTGAAAAGGTCTCCGTTGTGCTTGGAAGCTATGGCTCCGGTGTTTCCATTGCCGCAGGACAGATATTTGCAGATGCAAAAATTCCTGCCATAGGCGCCTCCTGTACCAACCCTCAGGTAACCCAGGGAAATGATTTCTATTTCCGGGTATGCTTCCTGGATCCGTTCCAGGGTACGGTCATGGCCAATTATGCCAATGACAACGGGGCAAAGACGGCTGCCGTCATCACCCAGTTAGGAGATGATTATTCCTCCGGCCTTGGTTCCTTCTTCAAAACAGCATTCACAGAATTAGGCGGCACTGTTGTAAGCGAAGAACAGTTCCAGACCAACCAGACCGATTTTAAGGCGATCCTTACAAACATCAAGGCTCAGAATCCTGACATCATCTTTGCACCTTCTTCCATAACCACGGCTCCTCTCATCATCAAACAGGCCCGTGAACTTGGAATTACAGCTACCATCGCTGCAGGCGATACATGGGAGAATTCCACCATCATTGAAAACGCCGGCAATTCCGCAGAAGGCGTTGTTCTTTCCACCTTCTTTGACGAAGCAGAGCCGGCTAATGAGGAAGCAGCTGCCTTCATCTCCGGCTTTAAGAACTATTTAAAGGAAAATAAGCAGGACGAAATCATCCCGGCCGTATCTGCACTGGGCTATGATGCTTACCTCAGCGCATTAAAGGCAATTGAAACCGCAGGCTCCACAGACGGCGCTGCCATCTGTGAAGCATTAAAAGGCGTATCCATTGACGGCGTTACCGGAAGCATTTCCTTTGATGAAAATGGAGATGCAAAAAAAGACATGGCCTTCATCAAGACCATTGAAGACGGCAAGTTCAAATTTTTAACGACTACTACGGTAAAATAATATTAAGATACCGTGATAACGCAGTCATTACCAGATGAGTGGGGACGTATTTCCTTCCCCACTCGTTCCATTTGCACAAGCAATATTCCATACTCAACAGATAGGAGGCATTTCGCCACATGAGTCTTACAACCTTTTTCCAGCAGTGCCTGACCGGTATCTCCCTGGGCGGCGCTTATGCGCTGATTGCCATTGGCTATACCCTGGTTTACGGTATCCTGCGGCTCATTAACTTCGCCCACGGCGACATCTTCATGATGGCAGGTTACTTTATGATATTTGCCATGGCAAGTTTTCCATGGTACATTTCCATTCCAGTGGTTTTACTGGTCACCGTATTATTAGGGGTATCCATTGAACGGGTAGCTTACCGCCCTTTACGCACCGCTCCCAGAATGTCCGTCATGATCTCTGCCATCGGCGTCTCTTACCTTTTGCAGAACCTGGCAACCTATCTGTTCACGGCTCTGCCAAAGGGATATCCGGAAATTCCGTTTCTAAAGAAGATCTATCAGATCGGCGGCCTTTCCGCATCCTTTGTCACATTCTTAACGCCGGTCCTGACTCTTATTATTGTTTACGGGCTTATTACCCTGATCAATAAGACAAAAATTGGCATGGCCATGCGCGCAGTTGCAAAGGATTATGATACTGCCGCCCTTATGGGGATCAAAATCAACCGCATCATCACCTTTACCTTTGCTATTGGCTCTCTTTTAGCTGCTGTCGGCTCCGTACTTTATTTTACGGACCGTATGACCGTATTCCCATTCTCCGGCTCTCTGCCTGGCTTAAAATGCTTTGTTGCCGCAGTATTCGGCGGTATCGGCAGCATTCCAGGTGCCGTGATTGGAGGCTTTATCCTTGGTCTTGGCGAAACCGCCCTGGTAGCCATGGGATATTCTACCTTCAGTGACGCATTTACCTTTGTTCTGCTAATCATCATTCTCCTGATCAAGCCTACGGGACTGTTCGGCGAGAAGACGACCGATAAAGTGTGAGGTGCCCCCTATGAAGAAAAACACAGTTTCCAAAAACAAACTTTATACTCTGGCCGCTCTTTTAGTCATCATCGGCCTGCTGGCTTTTTTACAGGCTAACACTTCCAGGTACAGCTATCAGATCTCCATCCTGGAACGGAGCGCCATTTACGCGGTCGTTGCCGTTTCCATGAACCTGCTTACCGGTTTTACCGGATTATTCTCCTTAGGCCAGGCCGGTTTCATGGCAATCGGAGCCTATACCGTAGCCATCCTTACCATTCCTGTTGACAGCAGAGCAAGTGTTTACTACGTTAACGGCATCTCTCCTGCTATCGCAAACTTGCACTGTCCTTTCTGGCTGGCCCTTATTATTGCAGGACTCATTGCCGCAGCCATGGCCGCCCTAATCGGCATTCCGGTTCTCCGGTTAAAAAGTGATTATCTGGCCATTGCCACCCTGGGCTTTTCCGAGATCATCCGGGCTGTCATTGCGGCACCCCAGTTAGACAGGATCACCAACGGTTCCTACGGTTTAAAAAGCATCCCCGGTTTTCCCAACCTGTTTACAGCCTTTGGGCTCCCGGTCCTTTGCATCCTTTTAATGGTCCTTCTCATTAATTCCTCTTATGGGCGGGCGTTTAAGGCTCTCCGTGAAGATGAGGTGGCCGCCCAGGCCATGGGGCTGAACCTATTCCGTTACAAGGAGCTGGCCTTTGTCATCTCTTCCTTTTTCACAGGCGTAGGAGGCGGACTTCTGGCCATATTCATGCGCTCCATTGACTCAAAGACCTTTTCCATCAATCTGACCTACGATATCCTGCTGATCGTAGTCCTTGGAGGAATCGGAAGCATTACGGGAAGCATTATCGGCGCCTTCCTGGTCACCGCTGGAAGGGAATGGCTCCGTTTCTTTGATAATCCTCTGGTTATCGGGGGATTTGAAGTCCCCCTGTTCCGCTCCGGTTTCCGTATGGTCATCTTTTCTATTTTATTGATGGTGGTCGTGCTCTTCTACCGCCGCGGAATTATGGGCAGCAACGAATTCTCCTGGGAAGGGCTTGGACGGCTTATCCGCAGCATTCCATCCAGGCTGAAGAGAAAAAGCAAAGCACAGAAGCACCCTGCGGGTATACCTTTATCTCCAGAAAGCGTGGACAGCAATAAGAAAGGAGATAACGCATAATGTCAAATACAGCAAATACGACCATTAACGTGCTCCACATGCAGGACATTACCATGCAGTTCGGCGGCGTTGTGGCTGTAAACGGTCTGACCCTTGATGTAAACCAGGGAGAGATCGTGGCTTTGATCGGCCCCAACGGTGCGGGTAAGACAACGGCATTTAACTGTGTTACCGGTATTTATGAGCCTACCTTCGGACAGGTGGATTTTATGGGAGAAACCATTCTTTCCAACACTCCAAAGGGAAAAATGAAAAAAAACTATCTGGGAGAAGTAGCGCCAAGACCCATTCCTGTGATCAGCAGCACACCGGATGTGATCACAAAAAAGGGCATTGCCCGTACCTTCCAGAACATCCGGCTTTTCGGACAGCTGACCGTATTCGATAACGTGCTCATTGCAAAGCACATGCGCGCAAAGCAGAATGTATTTTCCGCAACTCTCCGGTTAAACCGCAGGGAAGAGGAACGGATGCGGGCGGAGACCACTGCCCTTTTAGAGGAACAGAACCTGCTTCATTTAAAGGATGAAATCGCTTCCTCCCTTCCCTATGGCTTACAAAGGTGCCTGGAAATTGCCAGGGCCCTTGCAACGGAACCAAAGTTTCTGCTTCTTGATGAGCCGGCAGCAGGCATGAATCCCCAGGAAACCCAGGAGTTAACGGATTTTATTAAAAAGATCCGGGATTCCTACCATCTTACGGTTTTCATGATCGAACACCATATGGATCTGGTCATGCAGATTTCGGACCGCATCTATGTTCTGGATTTCGGCAAGCTGATCGCACAGGGAACGCCTGAGGAGATCCAGAACAATGAACGGGTAATTGAAGCATATCTGGGGGTGAGCGACGATGCTGAAGATTGATAACTTGCGAGTGAATTACGGCGGAATCGAAGCCGTTAAGGGAATTTCCTTTGAAGTGCCGGATAAGAGCATTGTGACCCTTATCGGGGCCAATGGAGCCGGAAAAAGTACGACTTTAAAGTCCATAGTAGGGCTGGTAAAACCGTCTGCTGAAAGCAGCATCACCCTGGATGGGGAAGAATTGATCGGCAAAGATACGCCGGATATTATATCTAAGGGAATTGCCCTGGTGCCGGAAGGGCGCCATGTGTTTCCGGATATGACTGTTATTGAAAATATCAAGATCGGAGCCTACTTAAGAAATGACGATCTTAGGGAAGATATTAACTGGGTCTATGATTTATTTCCCAGGCTGAAAGAGAGGAGCTGGCAGCTTGCCGGTACCCTTTCAGGAGGTGAACAGCAGATGCTGGCAGTTGCCAGAGCTCTTATGAGCCATCCAAGGATCCTAATGATGGATGAACCCTCACTGGGGCTTGCTCCGCTGATTGTAAAGGATATTTTCTCCATTATCCGTGAGATCAACAAAAAGGGTGTGACCGTGCTTCTTATTGAGCAGAACGCCAATATGGCCCTTCATACGGCTGATATCGGCTATGTGCTGGAAACCGGGTGCATCACCATGAAAGGGTCCGGGAAAAAGCTGTTGGCCGACGAGTCGGTAAAAGCGGCTTATCTTGGAAAAAAGAAAGACTAAAATAAAGGTTGCAGACCGGCATCCCCTTTCTTATGGGGCGTCAGTCTGCAACCTTTTCATTTGTTTTACTTATCATTGTCACGGGATCACCCGCCGTATGGTGACCGGCTTCCTGTAATTCCAGGAGGAGATTTTGATCCCGCTCCTGCTATTTGCCGCATGGACGATCTTTCCCTTTCCAATATACATGGCCACATGGTCGATTTGCCTTCCGCTTGCATAGAACAGCAAGTCGCCAGGCTCCATGCTGGAAGCAGGTATGACCTCTCCCTCTTCGGCCTGCTGCCTGGAGGTACGGTCTAAATGGACTCCAGCGGCATGTTCCATTACATACTGGATAAAACCGGAGCAGTCCGCCCCTGTATTGGGATTGGTGCCGCCCCACCGGTATGGGTTCCCTACAAACCCGACCGCATAGTTTACGACCTGATTTCGGAGGTCACTGCATTTTTCCGCTTCAGGTATGGTATATGCGACCGTGGCATTTTCCGGTATATAGGCATAAGCTTTCTGACCCTTATACTGGATTGTTGCCCATCCCCCTTTGTTGGAGATAAAAGGATAGGTTTCACCTTCGTGAATCCTGCCCAGTACTTCAGAATCCGTATTCGGTTTGCTGCGGACCCGAAGGGTCTCAGTGTCTACCCGGAGCATCAGCTTCATGTCATAGTAGGCAATTGCTCTGGCTTCCTGTCCGGTAGTCAGATATTTTCCGTATACATAACCGGTTATCTGCCCTGACTTTATTTTATACCAGCCATTTTCTTCTGACAGCACGCTGCTGCCGGCATGGTTTTTTAATTTCCCCACGATTTCCGCATCATTCTTTGGTTCTTTCCTGATGTTCAAGGAATCCTCCACCACACTCACTCCAAGATTCTGAAATATTGAGTTGAAGGTTCCATACCTCACTTTTTCCTGCGTAAGACCGGCCGGCGTTTCCGCTCCTGCCTGTTTCATGGATTCCTGATATTGATCCATATAGACCGAAATGCCTGCTACTGGCGAACCGGTCTTGACAGAAGGCTCTGATTTTGCGGCCTGTACATCTGCTGTTCCTATCCATACGGCGCTGCCGCATGCAATAGCAAAGCCTAGTACCTTCCATGCTTTGTCAGTCATATGCACTTTCCTTCGCAAGTTTTGGCCTTTCCTTTTACAAATGAGTGATTTGCTGATCTGAAAGGGCTTTTAAATACCGCATCCCGTATTCTCTATCCTTTCCAATCTGTGCCTTTAATTGTTCCAGCCCTTCAAATTTCCGTTCAGGACGGATGAAATGCAAAAGCTGTACTTCTATAGTCTTTCCATAAATATCATCATTTATACCATAAATAAATGTTTCTGCTCCAACAGGTGAAATTCCCTCCACCGTGGGCTTTTTTCCGATATTAGTAATACCTCCATAATAAGTACCGTCAACATATACTTTGGACACATACACGCCGAATAAAGGAAGGTGTTTCTCCGGCGGGGGCATGATATTGGCCGTGGGGAATCCCAGAACAGCCCCTCCGATGTGGTTACCGTGAACTACGGTTCCATGTATGGCATACGGCTCTCCCAAAAGCTCGTTGGCCTTTTCCATATTTCCGGCATCCAACTGTTCCCTGATGTAGGTACTGCTGATATCCCGGTGCTCATCCTGCTCTTTTGGAATAACCATCAGTTCATATCCATACCGGTCCTTCCACTGGGAAAGGCTGTCCGCATTTCCGGCTCCTTTATAACCAAAGGAACAATCCGTGCCAACTACGATAATCCTGGCGTTCATCTGACCTGCCAGAACACGCTTTACGAATTCCTCCGGCTCCATATGGGAGGTTTCCTCTGTAAAGGGATACTCCACTAGATAATCAATACCGATCTTTTCCAGATTATTTTTTCTCTCCAGATTGGTAGTAATAACCTTCTGGGGACTTCCTGTCATAAGTACATTAGGGGACATATCAAAGGTAAGGACAGCCGTCTTATACCCTTTTTCTTCCTTTATCTCACCCATCCGCTTTAACAGCTTCTGGTGGCCTCTGTGGCGTCCGTCAAATTTCCCCAGAGTTACAACTGCAGGCTCTTTAATCTGAAATTCTCTGGTTCCGGCTATATATTCCATGATTCATTTCCTCTCTCTTGCCCGGCTTCTCAAGGCATATAGGGATCCCTTAAGGCGCTCCTCCCAAAAATACCTTTTGAGGCTTAAGAAGCTTCTTCTCTCTGTCAGGTCCGTAAACACCGATGAACTGGTTTCTGCTGTCATATACTCTTACAGGCCCGTCAGGAAACCAGGAATCTCCCTCAGCCTGGTTTCTGTAAAATGGGTTTCCATTGTGGACCAGCTTATCAAAATCCGGCTTCATCTTAAGAGCCGGATATTCTGAAAACACCTTGTCCACAGCGAGGATGTGTTCTTCCAGGGTTCCCTCATCCCGAAGTTCCTCGATCCTGGCCAGGGTCAGGCTGTCCTTTAAGCAAAACCCGGAAACCTGGGTACGGAGAAGGGATTCCATGCAGCCCCCGCAGCCAAGCTTTCTTCCGATATCATAACAAAGGGTCCGGATATAGGTTCCCTTGGAACAGGTTACGGTCATGGTTACCCGGGGAAGCTCGATCCGGTCTACACTGATCTCCAATATTTCCACAGGCCGGGCTTTCCGCTCCACTTCTTTTCCGGCTCTGGCCAGCTCATAAAGCTTTTTTCCATCCACCTTTAAAGCCGAATACATGGGAGGTATCTGATCGTAATGGCCCAGAAAGCTTAGTACGGCTTCCTTCACCTGAGTCTCATCTATATTAACCGGATATTCCGCCAGAACTTTTCCCGTGGTGTCTTGGGTATCGGTTTCCCTGCCAAGAAGCAGGACTGCCTCATAAGTTTTGGTCTTATCCGTCAGCATATCGCAAAGCTTGGTCGCCTTTCCCAGGCATACGGGCAGCACTCCTTCTGCCATTGGGTCCAGGGTTCCTGTATGTCCTATCTTTTTCTGCTTTAAAATACCTCTCATTTTCGCCACAACGTCATGAGAGGTAAATCCTTTTTCCTTGTATACATTGATAATGCCGTCTGCCATAGCTCCTGTCTCCTAGTTAAGCTGTTTTGCAATCTGGTTCGACAGATTGTTGATCACGTCATGAACGCTTCCTGCCATGGTACAGCCGGCCGCTTTTTTATGACCGCCGCCGCCGAAATAAACGGCAATTTTGCTCACATCAAGATCCGTGGTGGAGCGCAGGCTCACTTTATACTCCCTGCATGAGACCTCATACATGAATATGGCGCATTCCACACCCTCTGTGATTCGAAGCTGATCAATGATTCCATCCATATCTGCACCGGTAACACCGTAAAAATCCATATCCTTTTTGCTTACGGCGCTGAAAATACACCGGCCGCCATGAAAGGTTATGCTCTCTAATAAAGCCCTGCCAAGAATCTGGTTCTGGATATAGGTCTTCCGGTAAAAGCTGTCATCGATGATCTTTGAAAAGTCGATGCCCTTTTCCATCAGCTTTCCTGCAATCTCCATGGTTTTCTTCGAGGTGCAGTCATATTTAAACACTCCGGTATCATGGATGATGCCGGTATAAATGCATTCCGCGACTTCTTTGGATATCTTATTTTCATCCAAAAGGCCGTAGAGCACCTCACAGGTGGAACTGGCATCATCCTGTACTATATTCTCTTCTGCGTATCTTAAATTGGTAACATGGTGATCCACACAGAGACTCTTTTTGGCGGCAGTGAAGAACTTTAATGCCTCTCCGAACCGGAGCGTATCGCTGCAGTCAAGGCAAACACAGAGATCATATTCCTTATCCTCTGAAAAGTCGCTGACAATGCAGCCAAAATTCTTAAGATAATCAAACTTTGAAGGAGGGGTCTCAAGATAAACCACAGCCTCCACTTCCGGATGATTCTCCTCCAGGTAGTTGTAAGCCGTCAGACAGGAACCAACACAGTCTCCATCCGGACGGACATGACCGATGATTGCTACCGTTTTTACATCTTCAAGCACTGTGTCAAAAAAACTCACAAGGGCACCTCCCTAATCTCTGATATCTTTTGTTACCTCGTCTATCAATTTGGACATATTTACTCCATACTCAATGGACTGGTCCAGAATAAACTTGATCTCCGGCGTGTTGCGAAGGTTCACTCTCCTTGCCAATTCACGGCGGATGTAACCTTCTGCACTCTTTAATCCTTCAATGGTAGCCTTTCCGGCCTCCTCATCTCCCAGAATACTGATATATGCCTTGCAGTATTTTAAATCTGGAGTAACCTGGACGTCAACCACGGTAGTCATGGGATGGATTCTTGGGTCTTTGATTTCCAGACGGATAATCTCGCTTAATTCCCTCTGGACCTCCATGTTGATTCTTGTATTCTTTATACTATTTTTACGCATGTTATTCCTTTCGCTTTTTGTCCGCATTTTCAAAAAGACCAGCCCGCAGTTACGGGCTCATCTTTTCAAAATTCCAGGATGCAGGTTCCTAGCGGGGAACCTCTACCATGGCATATGCTTCGATCATATCGTCTTCCTGGATATCATTAAACTTCTCAAATACAAGGCCGCACTCGTAACCTGTTGCAACTTCCTTCACATCATCCTTAAATCTCTTTAAGGAAGCCAGAGGACCTTCGTAAATCTTATCACCGTTACGTGTAATACGGACGCTGCAGCCTCTCTGGAATTTCCCATCCATTACGTAGGAGCCTGCAATGGTGCCTACGCCGGAAGCCTTAAAGGTCTGGCGCACGATTGCATGGCCGATGACCTTCTCTTCAAATACAGGATCAAGCATTCCCTTCATAGCTGCCTCTACGTCCTCAATGGCCTGATAGATTACCTTGTAAAGCCTCATATCCACTTTTTCCCGGTCCGCTATGGATTTTGCAGTCACATCCGGTCTTACGTTAAAGCCGATGATGATCGCATTAGAAGCGGAAGCCAGTGAAACGTCAGACTCATTAATTGCGCCTACGCCTCCGTGAATTACCTTTATCATAACCTCTTCGTTAGACAGCTTCACAAGGCTCTGCTTTACCGCTTCCACGGAACCCTGTACGTCCGCCTTTACGATGAGCGGAAGCTCTTTGATGTTACCGGCTTTGATCTGGCTGAATAAATCATCCAGTGATAACTTAGCTTTTGTATCTTCCAGTAATTTATTCTTACCTTCGGAAATAAATGTCTCAGCAAAGCTTCTTGCTTCTTTCTCATTTTCAGTTCCAACCAGGACTTCGCCTGCATTGGGAACATCGTTAAGTCCTAAAATCTCAACCGGAGTGGATGGACCTGCTTCTTTTACTCTGCGGCCCTTGTCATCCATCATGGCGCGGACTTTTCCGTAACAGGAGCCTGCGGCAACTGTATCGCCCACATGAAGAGTTCCCTTCTGTACCAGTACGGTAGCAACCGGTCCCTTGCCCTTATCAAGCTCTGCCTCGATAATAAGACCTCTTGCCCGGCGATCCGGGTTAGCCTTTAATTCCTTTACTTCTGCGGTGAGAAGGATCATTTCCAGAAGTTCTTTGATGCCCTCTTTGGTATGAGCTGAAACCGGAACAAATACGGTGCTTCCGCCCCAATCTTCAGAAATAAGTTCATATTCAGACAATTCCTGCTTTACCCTGTCAATATTAGCACTTGGTTTATCAATCTTATTAATAGCAACAATGATCTCCACTTCGGCTGCCTTGGCATGGTTGATTGCCTCTACAGTCTGAGGCATCACGCCGTCATCGGCTGCTACTACAAGAATTGCGATATCGGTAGACTGAGCGCCTCTCATACGCATGGCAGTAAAGGCTTCGTGTCCGGGAGTATCCAAAAATGTGATCTTCTCTCCTTTTACTTCAACAGTATAAGCACCAATATGCTGTGTGATTCCGCCTGCCTCTCTGGAGGTTACATGGCTCTGGCGGATGGCATCAAGAAGTGAGGTTTTACCATGGTCAACATGGCCCATAACGCAGACTACCGGCGGTCTGGAAACCATATCTGTCTCATTTTCCTCTTCCTCTTTCAGCAGTTCCTCAATAACATCTATTTTTATTTCCTTCTCGCAGAGAACATCATATCCCATTGCGATCTCTTCTGCCTGATCAAAATCGATTTCCGTATTAAGCGTAACGATCTTACCCTGTAAAAACAGCTTCTTTACAATGGCAGATGGCTGAAGCTTCATCTTCTCAGCCAGCTCCTTAATGGTCATAACCTCCGGAATCGTTATGGTCTTTATCTCTTCTACCTTAGGCTCTACATGCACTGGGGGCTGAACCGGAGTTTTTAATGGCTTTCCACCCTTGCCCTGTGCTCTTTTCTTAGCCTCATCATCTTTATCTCTTTTATCAAATCTGCCATTTTTATAAGCGTTCTTTGTGGCCCTGTTGCTGGTAGGCTTTGCCTGGATGGGAGTATCAAAGGAACCTGTCTTTGAAGCGCCATCTCTGCCTGTACGTGGTCCCTGTGGTCTTCCGTCACGGTTTCCCTGGTAGCCTCCCTGGCCCTGCGGTCTTCCGTCACGATTTCCCTGATAGCCTCCCTGGCCCTGCGGTCTTCCGTCACGATTTCCCTGATAGCCTCCCTGGCCCTGCGGTCTTCCGTCACGATTTCCCTGATAGCCTCCCTGGCCCTGCGGTCTTCCATCGCGGTTTCCCTGGTAGCCTGGTCTTCCGTCACGGTTTCCCTGGTAACCTCCCTGGCCCTGCGGTCTTCCGTCACGATTTCCCTGATAGCCTCCCTGGCCCTGCGGTCTTCCGTCACGGTTTCCCTGGTAGCCTCCCTGGCCCTGCGGTCTTCCATCACGGTTTCCCTGATAGCCTCCCTGGCCCTGCGGTCTTCCATCACGGTTTCCCTGATAGCCTCCCTGGCCCTGCGGTCTTCCATCGCGGTTTCCCTGATAGCCTCCCTGGCCCTGCGGTCTTCCGTCACGGTTTCCCTGGTAGCCTCCCTGGCCCTGCGGTCTTCCGTCGCGGTTTCCCTGGTAGCCTCCCTGGCCCTGCGGTCTTCCATCGCGGTTTCCCTGGTAGCCTCCCTGGCCCTGCGGTCTTCCATCACGGTTTCCCTGATAGCCTCCCTGACCCTGCGGTCTTCCGTCACGGTTGTCACGGTTGCCCTGGTAGCCTCCCTGGCCCTGCGGTCTTCCGTCACGGTTGTCACGGTTGCCCTGGTAGCCTCCCTGGCCCTGCGGTCTTCCGTCACGGTTGTCGCGGTTTCCCTGATAGCCTCCCTGGGGTCTTCCGCCTTCCCGGCTTCCTGTATTCTGTTCTCTTGAATGTTCAGGAGTTCCTGATAAAGACTGCTCTGTTACCTGACGGTTTCTTTGCTCCCCGCTTTGACGGTCAGACTGATAAGATCTTCCCTTCTGTGTCTGGGAATGCTGTCCCTGAGGGTTCATCTGCGCGTTCTGCGGTCTGAATACCGCCGCGATCTTTTTCTTCGGCGCATCGGAATCATCCCCGGCCGGTGCATTGGATTGAGCCGATGAGGTTCCCCGATTGTGGCCGCCCACTTCCTTTTTCACGATTGCCGCCTGCTCATCCGTAACGTTGGAAGAACTCTTTAAATTTATATTATGTTTCTCCAAGATATCCAGTATTTCCTTACTACTGTCTTTTCCCAGTTCTTTTGCCAGATCATATACTCTCATGCTTTCCTCCATTCTGTGCGCGCTCTGCAGCACATACCGGTAGATGTGAAAGGTCCTCTTCACACTCACTACCGACCTTTGTATTCATCAGTTTCACGACTGCCTTTGCAAACCCATGATCCACGATAGCTAAAGATGCTCGCATCTCCTTACCCATAGCGTGGCCCAGTTCATCTTTTCCCCCAAAAAAGTAGATTGGAACCTTATAGTAAGTACACATATTGGTAAACATTTTCTTAGTATTCTCCGAGGCTTCCCCGGAAATGATCACTAACGATGCTTTCCCACTTTTTACGGACTTTTCTGTCATGAATTCTCCGCTTACAGTCTTTCCTGCTTTTGTGGCCAGACCAATCAGATTAAGGATCTTTTGTCTGTCATTCAAACTGCTCCATCTCCTTTTCCAATGCTTCGTATACTTCTTTCGGAATCGCCATCTTGAAGGAACGCTCAAGCCCTTTGTTTTTTACTGCCTTCTTAAAACATTCCATAGAAGGACAGAGGTAAGCTCCCCGTCCGTTTTTACGTCCGGTTGCATCAAGAAGAATCTCATCCTCTGAGGTTTTCAGAACACGAATCATTTCTTTTTTATTTTTCATCTCACCACAGCCGATGCACTGTCTGAGCGGTAATTTCTTTGTACTCACGTTTTCCATCACTTCCTGTTTTTTATTCTGGTAATCACCAGCCGGGTCTTATTCCTGATAGCCGTCCTGATCCTCTTCCTGGTAGTACTGCGTTTCGCTGTTTCCGCCGTCATGGTATTCATTTTCATAGCTTTCATATCCGGCTCCTGCTTCCTGATAATCAAGCCCCAGTTCTTCAAACAGGCCGAGCTCTCTTGCCTGTGTCTCGCTCTTAATGTCAATCTTATATCCGGTAAGCCGGGCTGCAAGCCTTGCGTTTTGTCCTTCCTTACCGATGGCCAGTGATAACTGGTAATCAGGAACAATAACCTGTGCTTCCTTTGATTCCTCATCTGCAACAACGCAGATAACCTTTGCCGGGCTTAATGCGTTTTCAATTAAGTAGGCCGGATTCTCATCCCAGTTAATGATATCGATTTTCTCTCCTCTTAACTCATTCACTATGGAATTGACCCTTGCACCGTTTAAGCCTACGCATGCGCCCACCGGATCCACATTGGCATCATTGGATTTAACAGCAATTTTTGTCCTTGATCCTGCTTCCCTTGCAATTGCCTTGATTTCCACGGTTCCGTCCTTTACTTCTGCGACCTCGGATTCAAACAGGCGCTTTACAAGATCCGGATGGGTTCTGGATACGGAAATTCTTGGGCCCTTTGGAGTGTCCTTTACTTCCAGAACGAACACTTTGATTCTTTCTGTAGGCTTAAATACTTCTCCTTTTACCATTTCTGTTTCATTCAGGATGGCATCCACCTTACCTAAATTAATGCTTACATTCCTGCCTAAATATCTCTGCACAATTCCTGTGACAACTTCCCTCTCCTGGCAGTACCAGTCGTTAAAAAGAGATTTTCTGCCTTCCTCACGGATCTTCTGCAGGATTACGTTCTTTGCATTCTGTGTGGCAATTCTTCCAAACTTTTTGGAGTCAATCTGGCAATGGATCACATCGCCGATATCGTACTTAGGATCTGCCATTTTTGCATCTGCCAGGCTGATCTGCAGCAGGGGATCTTCAACTGTTTCCACCACTTCTTTTTCTGCAAATACATTAAAATCACAGGTTTCACGATTGATGGTGACCTTGACATTATCCGCTTTTCCGAAATGGTTCTTGCACGCCGTAAGGAGAGAATTCTCAATTGCCTCTAACAGGGTGTCCTTGCTGATATTATTCTCCTTCTCCAGAATATTCAGTGCTTCTAACAGTTCCTTATTCATTTTTTTATCCTCCTAATATCTCTTACTGTTTAGAAATCAAATGCCAGCCGGATCAAAGCGATTTCCGGGCGGTTCAACACAAGCTCTATTCCGTCTTCCTGGGTAATGGTCACTGTTTCCCTGTCATAGGATGTAAGCGTTCCTGTAAAATCCTTTTGTTTGTTTAATGGTTTATATAACTTAATATCCACGTCTTTTCCGATACTTCTCTTAAAATCCTTATCTTTTTTAAGCGGTCTTCCAAGCCCTGGAGAGCTGACCTCTAAAATGTAACTGTCCGCAATAAAATCCTTTTCATCCAGCCAATCTCCCAGTCTTCGGCTTATGGTTTCACAATCATCCACCGTAATTCCGCCTTCTTTATCTATATAGGCCCGCAGATACCAGTTTCCTGCCTCCTTTACGTACTCTACATCAACCAGTTCATAATTGTTTTCTTCCATAAGGGGCAGCAAAAAGCTTTCTGTCTTTGCCTCGTACTCTTCTCTCCTCGCCATCTATCTCCCACCTTTCCAAACAAATTTAAAGAGTGGACTTTCGCCCACTCTTTATCATTTTAACTGTCATGTTATCTTAGACAGTATAACACCGTTTATTCCCCATTGCAAGGGTTTTTTCTTATTTTCCCAGCATTTCCGCCATATATTCCGCCATTTTTATCAGCCTTTCCTGTAACCGGGTCCAAAATCAGGCTGTGACAGAAAAAAACAGCAATCCGGCATTTTGTATTAAGGATGGGAAGGCCCAGTCCTTCACACTCCTTTTTTTTGTACATATCATAACATTATATCAGATCAAATCTGTCATATAAGGAGGACCCATGAAGCCAAAACTGGAAGTTCGCGGGATCAGTTACTCCTATCATTCCCTTGAGGGTGAGACACTGGCCCTTTCCAATATATCTTTTACTGCAGATAACGGGGAATTCCTTGCAATTGTCGGTCCATCCGGCTGCGGGAAATCAACCCTTCTATCTCTTCTTAGCGGATTATTAGTTCCAGACGAAGGAGAAATCTTAATTGACGGCGTCTCCCAGGCAAAATCCGGCGTCAATATCGGTTACATGCTGCAGCGGGACCACCTTTTTGAATGGCGTACCATTATGGGAAATGCCGAACTGGGGCTGGAAATTCAGAAAAAGCGAAATAAAAGCTCCAAAGAAAAGCTGCATCAGATGCTCCATACTTATGGCCTTGGAAGCTTTGAGCAGGCAAAGCCGTCTGAACTGTCCGGAGGCATGCGGCAGCGTGCCGCACTGGTCCGTACCCTGGCCCTGGATCCGGACCTTCTTTTATTAGACGAACCATTTTCCGCATTGGACTATCAGACCAGGCTTTCCGTCTGTGATGATATCAGTTCCATTATAAAAAGCACTCATAAAACTGCGATTCTTATTACACATGACCTTTCTGAAGCCATCAGTGTTGCCGACAGGGTCATCGTACTGACAAGCAGGCCGGGCAAAATAAAAGCCATTATACCCGTTTCCTTTGGGGATAACTATATACGGCCTCTGACACGGCGGAACATGCCGGAATTTTCTGTTTACTTTAATCAGGTATGGAAGGAGCTGCAAAATCATGGTTGAGACTCATCCCACCTTAGCCCAACAGGAGTTTATTGAAAAGGAAAAGCTGCACCGGCGCAATGTCCGGGTATGGCGTACCATGCTGCTGGTACTGCTTCTTTCTCTATGGGAGTTGTGTGCAAGACTGGGCATGATCAATGACTTCATATTCAGCTCTCCTTCCCGTATGACCACCTGTTTTTTTAATATGGTAGTGGACAAAAGTATTTTTATGCATATCGGGGTAACCGTGATGGAAACCCTCATAAGCTTTGCTCTGGTCACCGTCTCCGGCCTGCTGATCGCTGTTCTGTTATGGTCCAGCCGCAGCGTATCGGAAGTACTGGAGCCTTATCTTGTCGTGCTTAACAGCCTTCCAAAATCCGCCCTTGCTCCCATCTTAATTGTATGGCTGGGCAACAACATTAAGACCATTATTGTCGCCTCCATTTCCGTGGCAGTTTTTGGATGCATCATGACGCTCCATACCGGTTTCTCCCAGGTGGATCCTGACATGATAAAGCTGATCTATTCCCTTGGCGGAACAAAAAAGGATGTTCTTTTCAAGGTACTGCTTCCCGGTTCTGTACCCCTCATCATCAGCAATACAAAGGTCAATATCGGGCTTTGTCTGGTTGGCGTTATTATTGGAGAATTCTTGGCGGCGAATAAGGGACTGGGATATTTGATTATTTATGGAAGCCAGGTGTTCCAGATGGATCTGGTGGTGATGAGTATTGTGATCCTTTGTATTGTATCGGCGATTTTGTATCAGGGGATTACTTTGCTGGAGAAGAAAATTAAGTTTTAGATTTCACTTGATAAAAGGAGGTCTTGCAGTATATGAATCATGCTGTAAAACCTCCTTTTATCCATTTCTCACTTCACTACCTGCTTTTATTATCAATCATATGCTTGCATTTACTGATAATTATGTTTACTTAATAGAACATCAGGAAATCTATTTCCGAGAATCTATATCCTTTAATCTATTCAACCATTTTTCAAAACAGCCGCTTTTAAAGAAGTCCAGTAACGCTCCATCACAGAACCTCTCAGCGCGAACAGCTCCTATGATGAGAGCCATGATACACTGAGCATCTAATGACGACACCTCTGCATCTTTCATAGATTCAATTCCCCATTGAAGACCATTCTTTTCTAAAATCTCTCCATAGCGATTTAATTCCATATCTTTATTTTCATCTATGCATCTATATACATCTTGAATGAATGTACTGACAAAATCTGAGTACTTAACAAATGGCATTTGAATTGGGTTTTCTACGGTTCCTTTATTTTTCTTATCAATTATCCAGTTACCGTACTCAGCTTTTGTAAGTTGTGATATATATTTTGTTAATATTACAAATCTCTCTGCCATACACTACACCTCCTAAAATATAACTTTATCTTAATTAATAAGCCTTTTTCCTAAATATCTATTGTTTATATACTATTCCAAAATGTATTATTTTTCTATTTCATATTATATAAAAGCTACTACATCGATTTAATTTTACTATTTTATTTCATAGACATTCAGTGAAAAAAACATCATAATGTATTCTAACTAATTCTAGGAGGACATAATGAATGTTAAATTATACACAACTCACTAAGCATTATCTTGAATATTGTCAATATCAAAAAAAACTAAGCGAAAAAACCCTGAAAGCTTACCGTATTGATATTACGCAATTTCAAAGATATATGATGCGTACTGAATATGATGGTATCAAAAACCTTCTATCTTCTTATATTACATATTTACATAAAGAATATAAACCCAAAACAGTAAAAAGAAAAATAGCTAGCATTAAGGCCTTTTTTACATGGTTGGAATACGAAGAAACTATTAAAGAGAACCCTTTTTCTAAAATTAATTTAAAATTTCATGAGCCCAAAGTTCTTCCTAAAACGATTTCCTTTGACGTCATTGAACATCTGTTACAAACAGCCTACAATGAGCCCACAAATATAAATGTTACGGCATACCAAAAACAAGTTCATCTGCGAAATATTGCAGTATTAGAGTTATTGTTTGCAAGTGGTATGAGAGTTTCGGAACTTTGTTCATTAAAGACAGATGATATTAATTTGAGGAACGGTGAAATTCGAATCTGGGGAAAAGGTGCAAAAGAACGAATTGTTACAATTGCCAACCCAGAAGTACTTAAAATCATCAGAGAATATCGCTCAACTTTTAATGGGCAAAACGATTCTATAGAATATTTGTTTATAAACAGAAAAGGAAAACGGCTTTCAGAACAATCTGTTCGTATCATAATTAATAATTATACAAAAAAAGCAAATATCTGTAAACATTTGACCCCACATATGTTTAGACATTCCTTTGCAACACTGCTTCTGGAAGAAGATGTTGATATACGTTATATACAGCAAATTTTAGGGCATAGCTCCATAACAACAACACAAATTTATACTCATGTATCCACTAAAAAGCAAAATGATATATTGAGTATAAAACATCCAAGAAATCATATGTGTGTGAAATGAGACTAAAGGCCAAGTGCATTATAATGATGCTCGGCCCTTATTTGAATGAAAGATAATAAGTAATTATCCTCTATTCAATATGGAGGTCTTTATGTCAAAATATTTACCTATTTTTGAATTGTTGTGTACTGATATGGCGAAAAGAGAGAAGTCTGCGCTTCCCTTGTGTGCAGCTGAAAATGTTGTATCTCCTTTTGCGAAAATTGCATTGGATTCTTTTATTCAAGAGAAATATATTATGGGTGGAGTTCACGATTTTGATGCCGATAATAATTTTATGGAAGCCGAATTGCTCTTTAAATTTTATCAACTAATTAACACGCAATGTATAGAACTTTATCATAGTTTATACGCGGATCCTCGAGCATTGTCAGGTGTTAATGCCGTTATGGTACTTTTAATGAGCATATTTAAAGAAGGTGATACACTCCTTATTTCTTCCGAAGACAGTGGAGGACATAGCTCCATGGCTCTTATTTGTAAGCGATTAGGGATTTCCACCATAGAATTACCTTTTGATTATTGTACGATGGATTTTGACTATGATTCCATAAATCATATTCTAAAAACAAAAAAAATACATGGCGTGCTTATTTGTCCTTCAGATCTGCTTTGGCAACCTAAATTAGAGAACTTAATTTTACCACCGGATTGTACTCTAATTTATGATGCAACTCAAACATTAGGCTTGATGCCACATGGGGCAAATGAGAACCCTCTGCTAAAATTTCCTGATGATGCTCGATTCATTCTCATGGGGGCGACACATAAGACAATACCTGGGCCAACCTGTGGGCTTATTATGACGAGAAACATTGAACTGGCAAAAAGCTTTGATAAAAAAATAAATCCAGATTATTTACGAAATGTTCAGTTTCACCATGTACTTAGCTTAGCCTTAGTCCTCATGGAACTTGAAGTATATGGTAAAGCTTATAGTGAAAAAATTATATATAATGCTAATTACCTTGGTAAGAAATTAGAAAAAAACGGATTTAATGTCATTAAAGACGAGAAAGGACTCTACACCACAACTCACCAACTGTTTTTACCTATGTCAATTACGCATCTAGAAACATATGTAAAAAGATGCAAAGAATTGGGGATAACACTAAATGCTAGATATAAAAAATTATATCGAAATGCAGGAATTCGCTTGGGGCTACAAGAAGTTACACGGTATGGTTGGGGCAATAATGAAATGGATGAAATCGCCGATATTATGACAGCAATTTATTATAACAGCTCCGACAATCGATTAATTGAAAACAAAATATCTAATCTTGCAAAAAACAAAAAGGTTTACTATACCTTTGAAGAAGAAGTCCTTTGCAAGATAGATAAAATATTACATAACAGTTAATTTTAAAATTCCCGGACTATCAATCTGTTTCACTAAATCATAATAATTATTTTGTTTGCAGTAAATTAAAAATTCTTGTAGTGGCTTTTCATCAGACAGAAGAAATTTTACATACGCAGCATATGCTGAATTTATTAGTAAGTCTGCTTCTTTAACTTTTTCATATTCATCTTCAACAATGTGAAATTGTTTTTTGCGCCATGCAGCAGAATTCTGCGGGGAGGACCACAATGTCAAGATTTTCCCTAAACGGGAACAACACGCTAGATTTATATCTTTGTTTTCCTCAGCAAAGTCAATTGCTTGGTCGTATAAATGTAAAATAGCGTTGATATCATGTTTGGCTGTTTTTTCTTCATTTTGTATACGCATTAACTCAGCCTTTTCAAAATAAAAATCATAGATTATGCGCCATCTGGTCTTCTCCAGTTGTTCTAAGCATGAGTTAATTATATTTAATGCCTCATGAGAGTTGTTTTGAATCTTCCAATAGTAATTTGCGATATGCCTCTGCATATGCACTTGTTCCGGACTGTTCTTTTCAGCAGTGTCACGAAGCATTTGTATTGTAGATTCATAAGGAAAGCTTTTATTTCCCCAAAACAAATGAATCGCCATGTGTGAATAAAGCACTCTGACGCGCATAGTTTGGGTCAATTTTTTTTCAGACAGTCTTTGTAGAATGCTATCTGCTAAGGGCAAATTATCACCCTTATGTTTGATGCAGTGAGCCTTAAGGTACAAAAATCTATTCATATAATCTTCTTTTATATTTTCCTTTTGAGATAAAAGAGCGTCAATTTCGTCTAAAGCTAAATCAAATTGATTGCTAAGATGGTGTAAATCAATTATTAAATACTGCATCTCAAACCCCAATAAGTCATTAGTTTTGCGAAGTGAGGGCAAAGAAATTTCAGAACTTTCATAACGTTTTAATTCATCTATTGCCTGAGAATACTGCCCCAATTGTAGTAATGAATTTAGATGATAGTATCGAAATTCGTTATTAAATTCTTTGTTTTCATTTAAATATACTAGTTTGTTTTCTTGATCCAACCTCCCGAGTTTTACAAAGAAAAAAAAGTCGTTTTGTGCATATTTCTTCCTGAATATGTCCTTAGGAACATTTAGTTCTTCTTGAACATGTAGCATAAGCATTGCCGTTAATGCAATATCACTTTCTGTATCTTTCTTAAAATAAAAAGAACAAATATCTTTAAGAACATCATCGGGGTATCCAAACTGTCGGCAATATCCTGCTACGAGACTATCCATTCGAATATATGATTTTTGATGCTGCTTATATTCATGGGCTAAGGCTGTATCTAAAACTGATGAAAGATGGTCTTCCGGAGATTCAGAAATATCTAATATGTCTTTCTTTGGAATTCCTCCTTCATAGCAGAGATTTAAATATGATAAATAAACAACAATCTTTTTCTGGTCAGCGAGCGTTTCAAATTGATTCTTAATGACATGCTGAATATCTTCAATATTGGATAATTGAAACGACGTTTGTGAGACTTTAGTGTCAAAAAGCATTCTGACATAAGACGGTATTCCACCAGAAATACGAAGAATTTGCTGTTGCTCTTCGGATGATAACGGTTTATTGTAAACTTGGGAAAGTTCTTGGATATGCATTTCGCCAAACAGGGGCGGTATTAAAGCATCTGACTCTTCGATTTTTGTATCTACAGTTATAACCAAAATAATCTTTAAAAAAGCACTTTTGTATAAAAGTGCATGTGCGGCTTCAATTGCAGCACGGCTTTGCTCCTTACATATATTATCAATAATAAGCAAGACCTTGGAACGATAGCTAGCCTTTTTAATAAAACGAACAACTTTTTCACATGTATTTAAGGAATCATCATTATGTAAAATTTGACTAATACACAAAAATATATCATTTTTATTCCCATCTATCGGAACGTAGTAAGCGGAATATTGTTTTTCTTCTGGATAATTCTTTAATAAGTTGCCCATCCTGATATTTCTATTTACATCATCGGCAAATCTTTTTATTAATATACTTTTACCTCGGCACATACCACCCTTCAGAAAAAAAAGTGCACCATTATCCTTATTATCCCTCTCCAAAAATGAAAAAAGAATACTGCGCTCCTGTACACGATCAACGAAATATTCATCTCGGCAATATGTTTCAGGTTTTAACACAGCTTTTCGTAATTTAACGGAAAAGCAACCAAAAAGCACTGTAAGCATCCAACTACTAACATTTAAAAGTGGCGTTTCTGCATCTAGGTAGTTCGATAAAGGCTTTGGAATTTCTATGACTAAGAGAGAGTTATATGTTAATAACGGCAAGAAAATTGGAATTGCCGAAATAAAAATAAATACTATAAATAAGGTGAATGCAATATAATTAAAATGCCGATTACGCATATCGTTTTCCTCCAAGAGCATACATGATAATTACTTATTATCCTTTATTTAGAATAATAACATAATACATCAACATTTGCACTATGTTTCAACAATAAAACATATCTTTTCTTATTAGTCACTGCTCCACAAACACCTATCCAAAATATATCTGACATATCATAGCTTGAGTTCAAATTAGTAGCTCTAAATACAAAATTTATTAGTAAAAGCACCCTTTCCAACCAAATCATTTCGTACCCACAGCCCTTCCAGATGGATCTGGTGGTAATGAGCATTGTAATACTGTGTATCGTATCGGAAATTATGTATCAGGGGATTGCATTGCTGGAGAAGAAAATCAAATTTTAGTTTTTTAGAAAGAGCTTTAGCCTTATGGATTGGAATTTATCCATAAGGCTTAAAGCTCCTTTATTATATAACTCACGTTCCCTGTACTATTTTAAAAAACAAATCCCGTTACATTTGGGCAATCTTATGAGGATTTAAAATATTATTAGGGTCAAACACCTTTTTTATTCCGTTCATCAGATTCAGATTCACCTCCGGCAGCGATTCCCTAAGATAAGGCTTCTTAGCAAAACCAATCCCATGTTCTCCGGAAACCTGACCACCCAGCTTCCTGGCCTTTTCATAAACCTTCTCCATAGCTGTGCTCATGCGTTTTTCCCATTCGCCGTCGCTTAAATCATCTTTAAGCATATAGGCATGGAGATTCCCGTCTCCTGCATGTCCGAAGCTCTTAATCCTTAACTCACATTCTTCTTGGAGGCCATGAAGATAAGTGACCATTTCATTGACTGAGCTTCTTGGAACCACCATATCAACCTCATCCATATAGGTGGTAGAGCCTTTGATGGCTTCCAGGAATGCTCCCCTGGCCTTCCAGATGGATTCTTCTCTCTCCTCAGTATCAGAAATCAGAACATCTAAAGCACCCTGTTCCAGGCATAGCTTTGCAACACTGTCATATGCCTTTTCAATTTCTTCTGCCGAATTTCCGTCAAATTTTAAGAGCAGATAAGCATCTGACTGTTTATCCGGAAATGCCTTTCCTAAATACTGCTCTGCATCAATAATAACTTCCCGCTGCATGAATTCAATGGCTGTTGGAATGGTCTTTGATTTGACAATTAAAGGAACCGTATTGATTGCATGATCCAGGGTAGGGAAAGGAATCAGCAGGCTGATCACCATCTTGGGGCGGGGAATCAGCTTTAACGTGGCCTTTGTAATAAAACCGAGAGTTCCCTCAGCTCCGATCATTAAATCCTTAAGGGCATACCCGGAGCTGTTTTTTACGACCTTACCTCCGAATTCTGTAATCTCACCACTTGGAAGGACAACTTCCAGCCCCCTTACATAGTCACGTGTCACTCCATATTTTACGGCGCGCATGCCTCCTGCATTGGTGCTGATGTTCCCCCCAATGGTAGCAGACTTTTCGCCCGGATCCGGCGGGTAGAACAGATCATGATCTTCCACGTAAGCAGAAAGCTCCATCAGCAGAACACCTGGCTCCACCGTAATTGTCAGATTATCCTCATCCAGTTCAAGTACCTGATTCATTAATGTGGTATCAATCATGATTCCGTGTTCCATTGCGACAGATGATCCTACCAGGCCGGTACCGGCACCCCTTGGAGTCACTGGTATGACATTTTTATAAGCATACTTCATAATTTCAGATATCTCTTCTGCTGATTTTGCTTTCACTACAATGTCAGGATAGCTGCTGGTACCGCTTAATTCATCATGGCTGTACTCTTCATTAATAAAATCACCGGTCAGAATACGCTCGTCGTCCGGAATGATACTTTTTATGTAAGCAATATCATCTTTATCCAGTTTCTTATATTCCATGATTATACTCCTTTCTTCTCTTTTATCCGTGCAATCAGTTTAGGGAGAATTTCATAGAGATCGCCTACCAGACAATAATGAGCTGATTTAAAGATCGGTGCCTTGGGGTCGTTGTTGATTGCAAATATGGCATCTGAATGGTTCATGCCGGCCACAAACTGAATGGCGCCGGAAACTCCACAGGTGATGATTAACTTCGGCCTGACAGTACGGCCGCTTAAGCCGATCTGATATTTTGCATCCAGCCAGCCGGATTCTGCCATTGGCCTGGTGCATGCCACCTGGCCTCCCGTAAGATCTGCCAGCTCCCGGAGCATGCTTAAATCCTCTTCTTTTTTCACTCCTCTTCCTGCAACCACCAGAACTTCAGAGTTCTCAATAAAGGACTCCTTCTCCTTTGGCAGAATGTCAATGACATCCACATGACAGACAAGCTTCCCCTTATCCATATCACAATCCACGATCTCCCCCGATTTAACTTCCGAACGGGCCGGGGCATTCATGATTTTATACCGGACTGTAGCGATCTGAGGACGATGGTTTGGAGTCTTGATATGAGCCATAATGTTGCCGCCAAAGGCTGGCCGGATCTGGGATAAATCCGTATTTTCATTCATTTCCAGAATGGTACAATCCGCAGTCAGGCCGGTTTTCATTCTGGCAGCCACTCTTGGCGCAAGCTGACGTCCTACGGTGGTTGCTCCTACCAGAATGGAGGAGGGCTTGACCTTTTTGATAAAATCTTCAAAGACTGCTGTATAGGGCTCTATTTTGAAACGAGCCAGCTCTTCTTTATCATATAGGAAGACTTTATCAGCTCCGTAATGGAGGATTTCTTCACTTTTTTCACGGATATCCTTTCCCATGAACAGAACATATACCTCCTGCCCGGTAACTGCTGCCATCTCCTTTGCCTTTCCAATCAATTCAAAGGTGACCGGATGAATGTCGCCATCTACATGGTCTGCATAAACAGCAATTCCCTTCCATTCATCTTTGTTGATCTCGGTCTTTTTTACGTCCTCCACATACTCTACTGCGCCTTCAGGACCCTTTTTTACACAAAGGCGGCACATCTTGCAGGCAGCATTTACAATAACTTTTCCATCCTGCTCCTCCAGCGCTCCAAAGGGACATATTTTTATCAGTTCCTGATGATCAGGAATTCTCTCCTGATGTATGATTAACCTTGCCATCTCTTCACCTCCTAAACAAATTTCAGCTCTTCAATCTTGTCAAATAGCTTTTTCGCAAGCACGTCTCCTGTTTCATCCCATACTTCCTTTTTATCGTTTGTTTCCGGAGGGAAGATCTTCTGTACCTGAGTGGGCGATCCGTTAAGACCGTAATTCATTTCGTTTTTATCCTTTATATCATCAAGGGTAAGGACCTGAATCTGTCTGTCCTTTGTCTCTGATTTTTTTACATAGGACGGGAGTCTTGGCTGAAAGATATCTTTATCCACTGCTAAAAGGCATGGGAATTTTACTTTCGCTACCTCCACCTCATCGGGAAGATCCATATCTACCGTAATTCCATCTTCTTCCAGCTTCCGGATTCTCACCACATTGGATACGCTTGGAAGATTTAACCACTCCGATATTTCCGGGCCTACCTGCGCGGTGTCCCCGTCTGTGGTCTGCTTACCGCAAAGAATTAAGTCATACTCCCCCATTGCCTTAATTCCCTGTGCCAGGGTATAGCTGGTCGCAAGGACATCGGCTCCTCCAAAACGTCTGTCTGACAAAAGCGTTCCATGATCTGCTCCCATGGAAAACGCTTCTTTAATGACCTGCATGGCCTGAGGAGGTCCCATGGAAATAACGTCAACAATACCTCCCATTTTCTCTTTGATCCGAAGGGCCGTTTCAATGGCATACAAGTCATAGGGATTCATCTTTGAAGCCGCTCCGTCTCTTTTTAACACGCCTGTAACAGGATCCACCTCAACTTTATTGCTATCAGGTACCTGTTTGATACAAACAAGGATCTTCATTCTTTTTCTTCCTTTCCTAATAAACCCTACTTCCAAAATACGCGATACCGCCGGCAATTATAATGAAAGCAGCGCTGAATTTCACTGCTTGATTCAATACCTTGCTCTCACTGCCTAACAAATTGGCTGCCGCAGCGCCAATGGCTATGCACTGAGGGGATATGATTTTACCGATGGTGGCACCTACGGTACTTGAGGCAACCAGCCAGACCGGACTGATGCCCAGGTTTGCAGCCGTCTGAGCCTGCAGGCTGCCGAACAGAACACTGGAAGAAGTCCCGCTTCCTGTTACAAATGCACCCAACGCCCCCACAAGGGGAGCTGCAAAAGGATAGAAGCTTCCTGTCAGTGCCAGCATCGTGCCTGCAATGGCGGCAATCATTCCGCTGTATCCCATAATTTTTGACATGGCCAATATGGTAACAATGGTCAGGATTGTTTTCCACATCTGTTTTATGGTACTGATAAATACCTTCCCCATAAGTCTGAAATCCGCTCCCTGTATCTTACCGCCGATCACTGCCGCTGCTGCAATCAAAACACCCGGTGTTGCCAGCCAGACAAAGGTATATGGCTTTGCTCCCTCCCCTGTATAAATGGGAACTGACGTTTTAACAGCGGAAAGCATCTGATTTACAGGCGGAACCATTGGGGAAGTAAGGAGTAAAAATACAAAGATTAAAAGAAAAGGCATCCAGGCTTTCACTGCTTCCCTGCCCGTTATTTTATTTTTCCCGTTAGATTTATTGCCCTCAATCTCATATTCCGGGTCTGGATTTTTAAACCATTTCTTCACAACACCAATGGTAATTGCCATGGAACAGATGGAACCGATGATCACCGGAAGCTCCGCCCCAAGAAAAGCTGCTGCAAGAAGCTCCGGTACCGCAAAAGATATTCCAGAAATAAGGGCAACCGGCCAGACTCCTTTTAATGCCTTTACCGATTTTCCGATGATGCACACCATAAGAAAGGGTGCGATCAAAATAAACGGAGTTAACTGAAGGGCTGCCGAAAATGCCACTTCCCCACTTGGAAGTTCTGCGATCTGGGCTGCAGTGACCGTAGGGATTCCTACGGAACCAAATGCCGTTGGAGATGCATTGGCAACCAGACATGCTGCCGTTACCCCAATCGGAGGAAAGCCCATACCGCACAGCATGCTGGCCGGAATTGCAATTGCAGTTCCAAAGCCTGCCATGCCTTCCATAAAGCCTCCAAAGCACCAGCCGATGATCAGGAGCAGAATCCGCTTATCCCTGGATACTCCGGCCAGAATCTGTTTGATGCAGTCCATGCTTCCGGTTGCAATGCAAAGATTATATGTAAAAATGGCTGCAAGAATCACCAGGCTAATTGGCCATAGCGCAAGAGCGATCCCCTCTAAGCCTCCGGTCAGGCAATCTGCTGCCGGCATTTTAAAGAATGTCACAGATAGTACAATGGCAATTACCAGTGCAATGGGACAGGCTTTAAATGCCGGAAGCTTCAGCAGGCTCAATGCAATCATAAGCCATAAAATAGGTGATAATGCCAAAAGAAAGATTATACTATTCATAAATGCCCCCAATACAACTTTCATGGTTCTCCCTACAGTGACTGAATCTTTTTGATCTCCTCGATCAGGAGAGGGATTACCTTGACTGCATCACCAACAATCCCTACATCCGCAATATCAAAAATAGGAGCATCCTCATCTTTATTGACTGCCACAATATATCCTGAACCGATCATACCGGATACGTGCTGGGTCGCCCCTGATATCCCGCAGGCAATATATAGTTTCGGTGCCACAATTTTTCCAGACTGTCCTACCTGGTGGGAACGGGGTACCCATTCTGCCTCAATAGCCGGTCTTGTTGCCCCCACAACACCATGACAGGCTAAGGCAAGCTCCTCCACCAGTTTAAAATTCTCCTTGCTTCCCATCCCACGGCCGCCGGATACGATGACCTCCGCTTCCTCAAGGTTTACCGCTTCTGCCATTTCTTTTACCACATCAACGATCCTCGTGTAAACAGATTCTTCTGATTCCACCTTCTCTTCCATAATTTTACCGGTTCGTTCCGCCAGAAGTTCCTTTACAAAGGCCCCTGATCTGACGGCTGCAACTGCCGGCGTCCCCTTTATGACAAGATCATTGAGAATCGTCCCCCCGTAAACCGGGCAGGTAAAGATAAGGCTTTGGTCTCTGTCCGATATATCCATTACATCCATAGCACAGCCCGTATGCAGTGTTCCTGCAACCATGGAAAGAAGATCTTTTCCCACAAGAGTTCCTGCTGAAAGAATCAGGAAAGGCTTAAATTTCTCTGCCAGTTTTGTAAGGACTGTTCCGTATTCCTCCATCTGATAACTCTCTTTTTTTACAATTACCGCTTTGTCTGCTCCTGCCATAATAGCAGTACGGGCCGCATCCACCAGATCTCTGCCGATTAAAACAGCAATTACCTCTTCTCCCCTGGCTTCTGCCAGCTTATGGGCTTTTGTAAGCACCTCCAGCGCACCGCCCACAGGAGTATCAGAAACGGTCTCAACATAAACCATAATATTTTTTCCATTTGAAACACTCATTTCTTTTTCCTCCTAAAAGATCCTGGCCTCTGCCATGACTGACATCGCCTGCGCAACTGCCTCCTGCGGGCTGTCCGCTTTTATTTTAATGCCTGCTGCCCGCTTTTCCGGTTCAAACACCCGGAGAACCTTTAGCATGCTGTCCCCTTCCTCAGAAGGTGTTAATTCCTTAATCTCCTTTTTTCTGGCAGCCATCTTACTTTTAATGGTGGGATACCTGGGATCGTAATTAGGCTTCTGAACCGTAACCACACAGGGAGCAGGCACTTCCATAATCCGATAGCCTTCCTCTGTTTCCTGCTTTATTTTCATCATGCCATCCCCAGGCTCTACCTGGATTACATTGGTTGCTGCCGGCAGGGAAAACTCTTTCGCCAGAAGAAGTCCAACCTGGCTGGAGGCATAGTCTGTAGATTCCTTTCCGCAGAAAATAAGATCAAATTTTTTGCCCATATTTTCTTCTATTTCATTGGCTGCTTTCCTTAATATCCTTGCAATACTTAAGGGATCCAGAGACTCTGCATTTTCATGATTTATCAGATATGCACCGTCTGCGCCCACGGCGAGACAGTTTTTCAAAGAATTTTTTACACTTTCATTCCCAATAGAGATCACTGTAATTTCACCGCCCAGGGCTTCCTTTAATCTGGCAGCCATTTCAAGGGCATAGGTATCGAAGGCGTTCACCACCGGTGTCACTCCCTCCAAAGCCGGTTCTTTTGTTGCCGGATCCAGGGAGATTTCCACGGAGTCATCGGGTACCTGCTTGATACAAACTAACATTTCCATGATTGGCACACTCCTTTTTATTTCCCAATGATATTGCCTGCAATAACAATTCTCTGGATTTCATTGGTTCCCTCAAAGATCTGGAATATCTTCGCGTCTCTTAACAGCTTTTCTACCGGATATTCCCGGCTGTATCCATAACCTCCAAACATCTGGATGGCTTCCGAAGCCACCTCCATGGCAATGTCTGAGGCATAGCACTTGGCAATGGCAGATTCCATAGTATAGGAAAGTCCCATATCCATCCTGGTCAGTGCATGGGCTACCATCTGGCGGGCAGTCTCCGTCTTGATCTGCATATCGGCAACTTTAAACTGCATGGCCTGGTTTTTGATCACAGGTTTCCCGAACTGGATTCGTTCTTTCCCATACCCAACAGCCTCATCAATGCCTCTTTGGGCAATGCCTGCCGCAATACAACCCATCCAGGTACGGGCCTGATCCAGTGTCTTCATTGCAATGGAAAATCCCTTTCCTTCCTCACCGATTAAGTTGGAGGCCGGTATCCTTACATCCTCCAGAACAACATCACAGGTATTAGAGGTCCTGATTCCCATCTTGTTTTCTTCTTTCCCTGTGCTAAGTCCCGGAGTACCTGCTTCCACAAGGAACATGGACATTCCTTTTACACCTTTTGTCTTATCTGTCATTGCAGTGACACAATAAAAGGAGGCAACTTCTCCGTTGGTGATGAAGCACTTTCTTCCATTTAGTATGTATTGGTCTCCAGCCTTTACAGCAGTTGTCTTGCCTGCTCCTGCATCAGAGCCTGCCCCTGGTTCTGTCAGGCAGAATGCACCAAATCCTCCTTCCAAAACCATTTCACACACACGTTCTTTCTGTTCCCTGCTGCCTGCAATCAACACAGGTTTTAAGGCAAGGCCGCTGGCCGAAATTGTGGTGGCAAAGCCTGCATCTGCAATTGCCATCTGCTCGATCAAAGCAGCCACATCCACACGGCTTAATCCAGGTCCTCCGTATTCCTCCGGAATCTCCAGAGCCTGATAGCCCTGTTCAATTGCCTTATCATAAATAATCTTTGGCCATTCTCCGGATACGTCGTACTCCTTACACGCCTCCTTCACTTCCTTCTCACAGAAATTTTTCACATCCTGCAATAAGTCCTGCGCTTCTTCTGATATCAAATATGCCATTTTGCTCTCCTCCTGGTCAAATAAATTTAATGTTTTAAAGTTTATAGCAGATTTTTCCGGGATTCAAAATCATCTTTGGATCAAATACTTCCTTGATGCCCTTCATGAGGCGCATGCTTGTTTCACCTGCAAAAGCTGCCAGATACTCCATCTTGCCATAACCAATGCCGTGTTCACCGGAAATAAGACCTCCGCATTCCGATGCTTTTTTGTATATAATATCCATAAATTCTGCTACCTGCCCTTTGAATTCCTCTTCCTCCATTTCATTGGCACAGGTATAGATGTGTAAGTTTCCATCTCCTGCATGGCCAAAGCTCTTTATGGAAAAATCATACCGGTTTTCCAGTGATTTAACAAAGGAAAGATAGGAAGGGATCTGATTTACCGGCACTACTACATCACACTCATCCAATAGCTTTGTTTCCGCCTCAATGGCTTCCAGGAAGGTACTTCTGGCTTCCCAGGCTTCCTTCTTTTTCACCGGCGTATCTGCCACCAGGACGTCTACGGCTCCTTCCTCCAAAACCACTTCTGCCGCCTGCTCCGAAAGTTCTTCTAAAAGCTCCAGCTTATCACCGTCAAAAGTGATGAGTAAGTAAGCGCCGATATCAACGCCATCAACTTCCTTTGGAAATACATTCTTTCCCAGATAGCGTTCCGAGGAAAGAACAATTTCTTTCTCCATGAACTCCAGTGCCTGGGGTTTTAAGCCGGCCATGAATATTTTAGGCACAGTCCCGATACAGTCCTTTAGATTTTCAAAGGGAACAATAAGGCTTATGGTTTCTTTGGGCGCCGGAATTACCTTAAGAGTCAGTTCGGTGATAATCCCAAGGGTTCCTTCCGAGCCGATCATTAAATGAATCAGGCTGTAGCCGGTAGAGCTCTTGGAAACAGGCGCACCCAGACTGATGATTTCGCCCGTAGGAAGCACCACGGTCATGGCTCTTACATACTCTCTGGTACAACCGTATTTGACGGCCCTCATACCGCCTGCATTTGTTGAAACATTACCTCCCAGGGTTGCAAACTTTTCCCCTGGATCCGGCGGATATAAAAGTCCCTGACGCCTGGCATCCTCCGCAAGATCATTTAACAGAACGCCGGGCTGGACACGGACAACAAAATTTTCCCTGTCATAATCAAGGATCCGGTTCATCTTACTCATATCAAGTAAAACTCCGCCGTGAAGGGCAACTGCCGCTCCCGTAAGGCCGGTTCCTGCTCCCCTTGGAATCACTGGAACATTGTTTGAAAAGCACAGCTTTACAATGGCAGCAATGTCCTCCGTACTGGTGGCTTCAATTACCACATCCGGAATGCCTTTTCCATAGATCGGCATCTCATCGTGGAAATAATCCTCATTCATTTCTTCTTTCTCATGAACTTTACCCGGAACAATTTTCTTAAATTCCTCTATGAGTTCCGGGGTAACTTTGTTGTAAGTTACTTCTTCCATCTTATTTCTCCTTTACGGTAATTACCAAGTCTGTCTGCTCCTGACGATTACGGAAACCCCGTCAGGAATGACCGTAATTTTCCCATCTGCCTTACCCAGATAATGATCTGCCATGGAAATTGCCTCTTCCACGCTGTCTGCATAATCCATCTGCATGTTACGGACCATTTCCCCGGGAGCCTGAGTGACCATGATCACCTTATATTTTAAGAGAATTCTGCACAGAATCTGTGCTTCCCACTGATCCGGCACGGTTTGATCCCGGGGCGTATAAAGAAACCGGTTCATGATTGCATCCTTCTCTTCTCCCCCTGCAAAGGTATCATAAAGGGACTGGCCTCCATGGCCGTCGCTGCAGCTTGATACCATGATGATGACACCCCCGGGATTGCAGGTGGCCTCTGCTGCCGTCATGCCTTTTACCGACTGGTATATATTCTGGTCCAGGGGATATCCGCCGTTGGTAGTGATTACAATATCTGCCGGAATGGCATCCACTCCTGAGAGCTGGTCCACAAACTTGCAGCCTTCCTTATGAGCTTCGTTGAAATGGCCCGCATAGGCCTTTATGACTTTCTTATTTTCATCCAGCACTACATTGACAATAAAAGCAAGTTTTGCCTGTTCTGCGGCATAGACCATATCCCTATGTATGGGATTTCCCTCCAGAATACCGGTTCTTGCATATGGACTGTCAATAAACTCAGAGCAGTGGTTTGCCATGACCGTTACCCCGCTTGAGACTCCCGGCAGCACGCTTTTTCTTCCGCCGGAAAAGCCTGCAAAGAAATGAGGTTCTATAAAGCCTTCCGATATAAGAATATCTGCCTCTGCCGCTATCCGGTTAATCAAAAGCTTTCCCCCTGAGGGAAGAGTGTCTATGAAAACCATATCCTCATCCTTCTGGCTTTCATGAACAACAAAATGGATATCCGTCCTGTCAACAATTTCCTGACCGAACTTATCAATCAATTCCTCCCTGGTGGTGGATCTGTGAAATCCGGTGGCAATGAGGATTGTAAGCTGCGCCTGAGGATTTCCTTCTTTGATTTCCTCTATGACCGCAGGCGCTATCACCCGGCTTGGAACCGGCCGGGTATGGTCGCTTGCTATCATGACAATGTTCTTCTTACCCTTAACCAGTTCTTTCAGCCTTGGGGAGTGAATGGGATGTTCCATGGCCTTTCGGACCAGTTCCTCTTCCCCACCCTCTGCCTGATAGCTGTGAGCCCCTGACATAAGCAGCCCGTTTAATCTGCTGTCAGGAATATTTAAACTGATTTTTTCCCTTCCAAAGGGCAGCTTCACAACCGCCATATTTCTTTCTCCTCCTTATCCGTTATCTTTTGTATTGATAGAAACCGCTTCCTGTTTTCTGTCCAAGCTTTCCGCCCCGTACCATTTTCTTAAGCAGAGGATGGGGACGGTATTTGGGATCTCCGGTTTCCGAATAAAGCACTTCCATAATGGCAAGAACCACGTCAAGCCCGATTAAGTCTCCCAGTTCCAAAGGTCCCATGGGATGGTTGGCTCCCAGCTTCATGGCGCTGTCAATTCCCTCCGGGTCTGCAACTCCTTCTGCATAGATTCCGATTCCTTCATTGATCATGGGTATGAGAATCCTGTTTACCACAAATCCTGCGGCCTCCTCTACCTGTACAGGGACCTTTCCTATGTCAGCGGCTATTTTCTTGATTTCTGCAATCATTTCAGGAGGAGTGTTAAGTCCTGCAATGACTTCCACCAGCTTCATAACCGGCGCCGGATTGAAAAAATGCATTCCAGCAACAGGCCGGTCAAGCCCTGCCCCAAGCTCTGTGATGGAGAGTGAGGACGTATTGCTTACAAACATTGCTTCTTTTTTGCATATATCCTGGAGTTCCTGAAACGTCTGTTTTTTTACTGCCATATCTTCTATGGCTGCTTCTACCACCAGGTCACAGTCCTGGAAGATACTGATTACTCCTGTTTGAATTTTGGACAGAACGGCTGCAGCACTTTCCTGTGTCATTTTTCCTTTTGCGACTCTCCGTTCCAGGCCCTTTGCAATTTTCTTTTTTCCATTTGCCGCAAACTCTTCACTGATATCGCATAAAAATACTTCATATCCCTCTGTCTGGGCAAAGGCCTGGGCAATTCCTGACCCCATGGTCCCTGCACCTATAATTCCGACTTTCATCCCATATCCCTCCTTCTATGTTTGTATGAGTTGGGATAAATCTCCCCTCTTATTTCATAAGAAACGTTCTCTCTTTCCGTTTTTCAAGAAATGCTCCCATTCCTTCCTTTTGATCCAGGGTCTCAAAGCAGTCTCCGAAAAGCCGTTCTTCAATGGCAACCGCCCGATCCATATCCACCTGAAGACCGTCATTGACGGCTTTTTTACAATTTCTCACCGCAATGGGAGCATTGTCAGCAATTCCTTTTGCCATCTTTTTTGCCTCAGAAAGCAGCTCCTTTTGAGGGTATATGGCATTGACAAGACCAATCCGGTAAGCTTCCTCTGCCTTTATATTTCTTGCAGTAAATATCATCTGTTTCGCCATTCCGGGGCCAATGATTCTTGCCAGCCTCTGGGTGCCTCCAAAACCGGGGGTAATGCCAAGACCTGCTTCCGGCTGTCCAAATACGGCATTTTCAGAACAGATCCGTATGTCGCAGCTTAAACAGAGTTCGCAGCCTCCGCCAAGAGCAAATCCATTGACTGCAGCTATGACCGGAAGGGGAAAGGTTTCCAGACGGCGGAAGAGATCGTTTCCCCTTTTTCCAAAGGCCTCTCCTTCCTTTTTTGTGAAGGTACTCATTTCTGCAATGTCCGCTCCCGCCACAAAGGACTTATTTCCGGCTCCCGTAAGAATCAATGCTCTGACCGAAGCTGTGTCAATCTGGTTAAGAATCTGGTCAAGTTCCTCTAAAACCTGGCTGTTTAACGCATTTAAAGCATTGGGACGGTTAATGGTAATGATACTTATCATACCTTCCACTTCGTATGTAACAAACTCCATGTACCGACACCTCATTTCTTTCATTGCTATGTGAACCGCTTCATTCTCTTTTAACAATGGTGGCACAGCCCATACCGCCTCCGATGCAAAGGGTAGCAAGCCCCTTTTTCGCATCCCGTTTTTCCATCTCATGAAGCAAAGTCACAAGAATGCGGCAGCCGGATGCTCCTACCGGATGGCCAAGAGCAATGGCTCCGCCATTTACATTTACCTTTGACAGATCAAACTTTAAATCTTTGGCCACGGCTAATGACTGGGCCGCAAATGCTTCATTGGCCTCAATGAGATCAAACTCATCCACCGTCATATTGGTCTTTTTAAGAAGCTTCCTGGTTGCAGCCACCGGGCCCACGCCCATAATCTCAGGTGCTACGCCTGCAAGGGTACCTGCTTCCCAGTATGCCATGGGCTTAACGCCAAGCTCCTTGGCCTTTTCTTCACTCATGACTACAATTGCTGCCGCACCATCGTTTATACTGGAGGAATTGGCAGCCGTAACAACTCCATCCTTTTGAAAGGCCGGACGCAGTTTTGAGATTCCTTCCGCCGTTGTTCCGGGCCTTGGACCTTCATCCCGGTCAAAGACAATGGTTTCCTTTTTCTTTTTGATCTCCATTGGTACAATCTCTTCCTGAAAACGGCCGGATTCAATGGCTGCACAGGCCTTCATCTGACTGGAGGCTGCAAAACGGTCAAGCTCCTCTCTTGTAAGCCCCCACTGTTTCGCCACATTTTCTGCCGTTACGCCCATATGGTAATCACAAGATGCATCCCATAGTGCGTCATTTACCATGGCATCCATGAGCTGTCCGTGATTCATGCGGTATCCGAAACGGGCATCTTTTAAAAGATAAGGGGCCATGGACATATTTTCCGTTCCTCCGGCCACTACAATATCCGCTTCTTTGCACTGGATCATCTGGGCTGCCAGATTCACACAGTTTAACCCGGAACCGCATACCACATTGATGGTAACTGCAGGAGTCTCCACCGGAATCCCTGCCTTTAAGGAAGCCTGGCGGGCCACATTCTGTCCCAGACCAGCCTGGATCACGCATCCCATATAGACCAGATCAACCTGATCCGGCATGACTCCTGCCCGTTTTAATGCCTCACGGATAACGGCTGCTCCCATATCCTGGGGAGGAACTGTGCTTAATGCTCCTCCCATGGTTCCGATTGCAGTACGGCAGGCTCCTGCCAATACAACTCTTTCCCCCATAATAAGACCTCCTTTTCTATCAAATACAACCATGTCATAAGCTGCGTTCCTTATAAAAGCTCCTTGTAAAGAGTTTTTCCGGACTGGTTCTTCGGAATTTTATCCACCCGGCGGACCCCTATTGCCCTGGAATTTATTCCTGTCATCTGATAAAGATGTTCCAGGATCAGCTCCTCTCCGGATTCCTCCCTGTGATCTGTATAAATGACCAGATTGTCATCTGTTCCCACACAGGCAAAGTCAATTCCTTCAAAATGTTCCTTTAACAGCCGCTCTGCTTCATCAAGATTGACCCTGTTTCCAAACATTTTGATGAAACGTTTCTTTCTTCCAGTGATGTAGTAATAACCGTCCTGATCCCGTTTTGCCATATCACCGGTATGCAGAACGCCCTTCCATTCATCTTCTTTTATTAAATCCTCAGGACAGCAGGCATATCCAAGCGCTACATTCTCCCCTTCATACACCAGTTCTCCCTGGGTATCCGGTTCTTTGATTTCTTTTCCCTTATCATCCTCCAGCCAGAACCTGCCTCCTGGTATGGCAATTCCCATGCTCCCGCATCGCTCCACTGCTTTTGCAGCGGGCAGATATCCCATTCTTGCCGTGGCCTCTGTCTGCCCATACATAACAACAAATTGCTTTCCAGTCTTTTCTGCATAGGAAGCAAACTCTTTATGAAGGTTCATGGGAAGCTTTCCTCCTGCCTGTGTCATGGTCCGTAAATCCGGCAGATCCATCTGGAGAAACCCGATCCGTTTCAGAACCTGGTAGGTATAGGGAACTCCGCCAAAGGATGTGGCCTTTTTTTCCTTTACAAAATCCCAAAACGGCTGCTCTACCATACTGCGGACCGTAAGCAAAAGGGCTGCCCCCACTTTCACGTGGCTGTTGATGATGGATAATCCATAGGTGTAATTCATGGGCAGTGTGGTAACAGGTCTTTCCTTCTCATGGATGGAAAGATACTTGCAAATGGACTCTGCATTGGCATCGATGTTTCTTCCGCTCTGCCTCACAAGCTTTGGACTTCCTGTGCTCCCTGATGTAGTCAGAAGTAAGGAAAGCTCTCCGTAAAGGGAAGGTGAGAGCTTCTCCTTTCTGCGGCACAGACAGTATCCCTGTGTTTTCCATACGATCTCACATTCCTCTGCCTTTAAAATACAATCCTCCGGTATGTATAAAAAAGACGGGTGGTATTCACGGATCAGCCGCATTAAAAGCTCCTGGTTAATGTGTTTTTCCAACATCAAAGGAACCACCCCTGTTTTTAAGCAGCCCAGATACCCAAGGAGAGATCCAATGGTATTCTGGCATAATATAAAAATCAGTTTTTTTCCTCCGATATACCGGTAAAACTCCTCTGTAAAAAAATCCAGATCCCGGTATGTTACCGTCTGTCCGGCATCATCTGCTGCCAGCAGCCGGTCTTTGTATGATTTTTCTTCCTGAAACAGACACATATTACTCCTCCCAGACAATTTCCCTGGACAGCATCTCAATCAGATCCTGCCCATCCCATACAAGATCCATGTTCAAGGCTTCCCCTATGGGCACCACCCTGTGGATTCCATATAAATGGTTATTTATAATATAATCTGTCAGTTCCTCCCTGCGGATTCCGTAATACGTCACCGTCTGAAGCTTTCTGGCTGCCAATTGCCTGACCGCCGTCCGGTAATCTCCCTGGTACTCAAAAAACAATCCGCAGGTCCCACGGTACGTTTCCGGATTTGGAGGAATTTTAGAAAGCAGGACCGTATAAAGCAGGTTATCGTACTGCTCTATCCTTAAGATTTCCTCCGTTATCATGGCATATCTACATAAGGTCTCATATTTTTTCGTGGCCTTATGAGGGTTTAACTCATAAGCGGTTGCTTCTTTCCTTACGGCGTTCCACCATCTTCTGCGGATCTGTTCTGTCCTTTCCGTTTCCTCTTCCTGGTTCCAAATGACAAACTGAGGACTGGAGCAGGCATTCTGATCCATGGCATAAGCATCCTTTACAAATCCGTATGCCAGCGTTTGAAGTCCTTCATCAGGAATCGTTCCGATCCGTTCGGTATCCAGAATACAGATGGAATACCGGTCTGGAAACATGACCTGCACGGCATCCGGTCTTAGTTTCATTCCTCTGACCGATTGTATGGCCTGATCTCCTCCCCATACCATAAGACCATCGCATTCCTCCAGCCAGCATTTGACGATTTCATTATCTCTTTTACATGAAAAAACAGAAATCCGGTTTCTGACCAAAGAAAATTCCGGCCGGCCCAAAAGATTGTCAATTATTTCACATAGCTTTTGATCCTCATTCCGGCTTCTGGAAGAGATCCGTACCACGCAGCTGTTTCCAGCCAATAAACCGATGACCATACTGTAGGCAAACAACACGGGGACATTAGAAGAAACAATATGGAATATCACGCCTCTGCCTATGCGAAGTTTCCCATCCTCGTACCTCATCCGGAATTCCTCCATATGGGTCCTTCTTAACCAGAACCCAAAAGCCGGGATTTCACGGTACGTTTCAAACTCCCTTCTCCTTTTGCGTATTTCACCAGAAAGCTCTTCCAGAAAATCCAAAACAGGTTCTGAAAAAGGTTTTAACGGCTCAGCTTTTGGCTGGATTACTCCTGCCAGATATGTAACATCATCCATCATAGGTGTCACTGCACCCCCTTATCTCAGCCTGGCTTATTCTCCCCAATACTTTAAAATATTTTCCCAGACGGCCGCAGGGACAATCATCCTCTCCCAGAATGATTCCCTCATCCTCCGTAAGTATGGAGTGCCCGGGATAAGAAAGGGCAAGGGGAGAAAGTACCTGTATGATCCCTTTTTCTCCATGGGAACAAACGCCAAAATCCTTTACCCGTCTGGTTATGATATCGGAATATAAGCTTGCATGAAGGTGACCCTGGGGACATTCCATATAGATACTGCCTGTCTGTTCTGCCATTCCATAATAATTATGAATTTCCTTTATCCCGGACACTTCCCTGATCCTCTCCTTAAATTCATGTGGGGAAACCGATTGATCCTCAAGCTTTTTAAATCCTCCCCCATGAATAAGGATTCCTTCCGGAATATCCAGCTTCTGTCCGGACTTTGCAAGGGCCTGATAGAAATACTTCCAGATTATATAGGTAAAACCAAATATCAGGATCCGTTTTCCCGTATAACGGTCCAGAAATTGTTTGATTCTTTCCATATCAAGGTTCATATCCTGGTCCAGCCCATAACAGATTCTGGAGGAAAAAATGGAAAATCCAAGGATTCCCGCTCCTCTGGCCGAAAACAGGTTTCTATTTTTTAATACATCCGGACTGTCCAGGACCAGAAGGGGAAGTCGTTCCTCTCCCCAAAAGTCTCCTCCAATATTTGCCAGTGCCCTCTGCTGGTAGTTTGCCGTATCCCTGTCCAGATAAATTCTTGATACCGTCTGCCCTTTTGTTCCGGAAGAAGTCATGGTCTTAAATACTTTGTCGCCTGGAATGCTGATTAAGTCCATTTCCTTAAAAAGTCCAACCGGAAGCATAGGAATCTCTTCCTCTCTCATCTGACCATGTTCCCGAATCATAAGGTGTTTCAACAATTGTCCGTATGAAGGGCAGTGTTTTCTGTGATAATCCGTCAATTCTGTCAGCCATTCTCCGTACATCAGTTTTTTCTCATCCTTTGCTGCGGAAAACGGCTTCCTGCTCAGAATGCCTTCATAATCCATCATGAATGGCTTCCCCCTTTTTTAAATCACAACACCGTATTTTGCCAAAACTTCTTTTCCTTTTTCGTAGGATGAAAAAGCCATTACATCCGAAGTACTGATATGGATATCAAAGGTCTCCTCCAGATCTGAAATCAGATCCATATGTCCCAAAGAATCCCAGGAATTGGTTCCTCTGTATTTCAGACCAGGAAGGTCCTCTTCCTTTACTCTTAAAGCCCGGATAAATAACCGGTTGTAAGTCTCCAGATTTGTCATAAAATCTCACTCCTTTTCTCCTGCCACGGCAAACAATGTTTTCATCATCATCTGCCTGCTCCTGACTGTAAGAACTCTTTCTCCGTGCTGATTTTTACAGGTACCGAAAAAAAGTCCGATGTAACAATTTTCCTGTTCCTCAAAGGACACAAACTGGACGGTAATTTCTACCGTGTCCCCGCAAAAAACCGGCCGTATGAATCTGGTATTGTGTTCCATGTACACCGTTCCGCTTCCGGGAAGACTTGTTCCCATAAGGGCGGAAACCAGGGAATCAATGAACATTCCATGAGCCGGCGGTCTGTCAAATCCAGTTTTTAAAGCGACCTGTGTATCCTGATGAAGCCTGCTTTCATCCTTAGTCAGCCTGGCAAACATTTCTATATCCTCTTTCGTTATGGTTCTCTTTGCCGCTGCCGTTTCATGAAGATGCAGCATTCTTTTTTCCTGGGACAGGGAGGGAGTTTTCCCATTTGATTTTAAAAGCTCCTGCTCCATCTGTCTGAAGCTTTCTTCATCCCATACCACAGCCACCTTGTAACGTGCTTTTAAATTTTTCACTTCCGCACATCTTCTGCTGCAGCCGCAGACCACCACCCAATAATCGCAGACTTCGTCTCCCTTTGGTGTCACGTATTCATGCCCAGGATTTGTTTCTCTTAATTTTCCGACTCGCTTTGCCCTGTCATATACAGGATTGCAGCCCCCGCAGTACTTAATCCCAATTACCATCTCCACCTCCTAAAACCTGACTACTTCTGGCATTCCAGCATGCTTTGCAGTTCCTCGGCCACAGTGCCTAAGGGCCTGTTGCTGTCACTGACAATGCAGATCTTACGCTCAGGAATCTGTTCATGAAGCTTTATTTCCAGAATATCCTTTGCCTCAAGGAATGGTCCGGCAAACTCCTCCGGCACAAACCCGATTCCAAGATTCTTTCGGATAACCGGAATAATAAGATCCATAGTAGCCACCTCAATGGCCGGCTGCATGGTAAGGCCGCAGGAACGGTAGAACTCCTGAAGAAAGCCAAAGGTGGTGGTGGTACTGGACATGGTGATAAGAGGAAGCTTCACTACCTCTGAGAGGAACATTTTCCTCTCCCCATATTCCTTATACATCCTTCCACCCACCAGAATGCTCTTAAAGGATTTGACTTCAACTACCTTTAAGCTCTGTTCATAGTCAATAGGGTTTGTGATAATCGCCAGATCTATCTTTCCGGCTTTCAGTTCACTGAGCGTCTGCTTCGTATTATAATTGAAGATATTAAGCTTCACCTGAGGATACTGTTCCTGGAAAACCTTCAGTTTTTCTACCAGGTAAGACCGCATAGCCACCTGAGTTACCCCTACATTGATATGGTCATGCTGCTCTCCCAGCAATTCTCTCAGCGTTTCTTCCCCCTGCATCAGTTGTTTGCATGCAGGAGCCACATAGCTGTAGAGATGTTCTCCTTCGGCTGTCAGCGTGACGCCTTTTCTGGATCGTATAAACAGCTTGCACCCCAGCATGCTCTCAAGATTCTGCATGCAATATGTAACTGATGGCTGGCTCGTTACCAAGGCATTTGCGGCTCTGGTGAGATTCTTGTATTTGGCTACATAGTAAAAGACTTTATAATGCTCAAAATTAGCAGTCATACCATCACTTCTTTCATAAAATATTCATATAGCAATCTCCATTGGCAAACTGTCTCCGCATTGGCAGGCCATTATGCCAAGGAGGTTACTATGGATACCACAATTACACAAATCGAATCTTTTCCTGATGCAAAGGCAAGGCTTACTTCCCCTGCTCTCTTTCTTTATCTAATCTTACATTTCTGCTATAAAGCCACATATCGAATGTAATTTCAATAAAATTTAAAAAGTAAAAGAACCAGGATAGAAAAAACAGCCAGTCATTCCCTGAAGGGGATGATCCATACAGCAAAAACTTTCTTACAATTCCAAATATGTATCCCAGCCAGATGAAAATTTCAAAAGAAAGACTTTTCCCTTTTGCAGTTCTGGACACATAAGACTTATGAATGGAAAACGGCCAGGATAAGCCAAAAAACACAATCATAAGCGTTTCCAGCAAATTAGAAATCATAATAATATTCATATATCCCCTCCTTTGTTTTCACTACACTAAAAGCACTTCCCCAAACCGCTTTTCAAATTCTCCTGATAATTCTTCCCGGAAGGCCGGTGCCGCAATTTTTATCAGTTCCCTTGCCCGTTCCCTTAAGGATTTTCCTTTTAAATGGGCAATTCCATATTCCGTCACAATATAATCCACATCGTTTCTGCTGGTGGTAACCGCTGCCCCCTCTGCCAGAAACGGTACAATCTTAGAGATGGTTCCTCCCTTTGTGGTAGCGCCAAAGGCAATGATTGACCGGCCTCCCTTTGAGGCAGAAGCCCCTCTTACAAAGTCCACCTGTCCTCCTACTGCTGAATATTGCTTTAGACCGATGGCTTCCGCACATACCTGACCCATGAGATCAATCTGCAATGCGGAATTTATGGATACCACATTATCATTCTGGCTTATGACAAAGGGATCATTTACATAGCTGACCGGCATCATACAAATGGCAGGATTGTCGTGTACAAAATCATACAGTCTTCTGGTGCCCATCATAAAGGTTATGACCATTTTTCCCCTATCAATGTTTTTCTTTTTCCCGGTGATTGCCCCTTTTTCATAAAGATCTATGATGCCGTCGGAAATCATCTCTGAATGAATCCCAAGATCCCTCTTATCCCCCAGGAATTTTAAAACTGCATCCGGAATTGCTCCGATTCCCAATTGGAGACAGTCTCCATCCCGCACAAGGCTGGCGATGTTTTCTCCTATCTTTTCCTCTACTGCTCCGATTACCGGACGGCCATGCTCATGAATCGGCTCATTGCTTTCCACAATGGCTTCTAATTTGCTGACATGGATAAAATTATCTCCCATAACCCTTGGCATATTGGGATTGACCGCTGCAATTACCCTGGTGCCCGGCTGCTCTCCCACTTCTTTTGCAAAGTCACAGGAAAGGCCGTAGCTGCAGTAACCGTGTTCATCGGGCGGTGATAAGGTTACTAAAAATACATCCGCAGAATTAACCTGTGTTACATAATTTGGTATCCGGTTGAAGAAACAAGGGGTGAAATCGCCCTTTCCGTCTGCTATATAGCTTCTGCTGCGCGAGCCTACAAACAGGGATGTGTATTTAAAATGTTTCTCCATTCCAGGTTCAAAAAACCTGCAGGCTCCCATATCATGCTGCTGGACAATATGAATGCCCTTTAAATCCTCCTGAGCCGCATGATCAACCATTGCGCTCACAAGCAGATCCGGTTCTGAAGCCGCATGAGCAATTAACACCGTATCCCCTGAATGAATGAGTTTTACAGCTTCCTGAGGGGATTTCATCTTTGAAGCATAGATTTTTTTCCAGTCCACGTAGCTACACCTCCTGATATTTTTCGGCAAAACGTCTTTCGAATTCCTCTGCCAATCCGTCCTTAAACTGAGGAGCTGCAATACGGATCAGCTGACGCGCCCTTTCTCTTAAAGTATTACCCTTCATTTTTGCAATTCCATATTCGGTTACAATATAATCCACATCATTTCTGGAAGTTGTTACCGTAGCTCCCTGGGTCAGGAACGGCACGATCTTTGAAATGGTTCCTTTTTTCGCAGTGGCAGGAAATGCTAATATAGCTCTTCCTCCCCTGGAAAAAGATGCTCCGCGGATAAAGTCGACCTGACCGCCGATTCCGGAAAACTGTTTTAAACCCATGGCCTCAGAGCAGGCCTCTCCCATGAGATTTACTTCCACCGACGAGTTAATGGAAACCAGATTATCATTTCTTCCAATGATCGTAGGATGATCGACATAATCCACCGGAGCCATGTATAGGCCAGGATTGTCGTCTGCAAAATCATAGAGTTTCCGGGTTCCCATAAGAAATGACACCACCATTTTATCCCGGTTAAAATTCTTTGCGCTGCAATTAATTACTCCACGCTCATAAAGGTCAATCACACCATCTGAAATCATCTCAGAATGAATGCCAAGATTTTTCTTATTTCCAAGGAATTTTAAAACTGCATCCGGAATGGCACCGATTCCAAGCTGCAGACAGTCACCGTCATGCACCAAAGATGCGATGTGTTCTCCGATTGCCATCTCAACATCGCCGATGCGGGGAAGCCCAAGCTCCGGAATCGGAGTATCATCCTCCACAATCACATCGATATCGCTCACATGGATAAAGCTGTCTCCCATGGTCCTTGGCATATTGGGATTCACTACAGCGATCACCTTTGCCCCTTCCGCCTCTGCTGCCGGTTTTGTATAATCGCAGGATACTCCAAAGCTGCAATAGCCATGTTCATCAGGCAGGGATAAGGTGACCAAAACCACATCAGGCTTTTTTACATTCTGGTAAAAATAAGGAGTCTGGTAAAAATAACATGGCGTAAAATCCCCGCGGCCGCTGTTTACGCAGTCTCTTGTATTTGCTCCCAAAAACAGGCTGTTTTCTCTGAAATGCTTTTCCATACCAGGCTGTGCATAAAGAGAATGCCCCATATCCACCTGCTGAAAAATTTCAATATCTCTTAAGTCAGCCTTTACCGCATAATCCACCATTGTGTCAACCAGCTTCATCGGTTCCCCTACTGCATGCCCTATTACCACACGGTCACCTGATTTTATAAGCTGCACGGCTTCTTCCATGGTTTTAAGTCTTGATAGATATATCTCTTTCCAGTTCATACTTATGTAACCTCCCTGACACAATATTTTGATATGAAAATATCCGCCATAAATCCAGTCCCATATGTTTATGGCGGATATTCCTCTTCAATAAGCCGCATACATTCAAGCTTCTATTTAATTAATCCTTAATTTTAGCTATGGCTTTTGCAAGCTCTTTCTTTCTTCCAATGTTGCCCTGGCGGGAAATCATGATTCTCTGCGCCTGGGGAGAACCGGCGCCATGGAGAGATTCAGTTCTGTATCCCACAGCTGCCGTACCAAGAGTCAGATTTTCAATCAGACGGAGAATCCTTAAACGGTTTTCTGTCGAGACTCCCTCAACTCCCTTTAAGTACTTCTCCACATAGCCGCCGATGACCGGATCATTTAAATCCTTTTCAGACGGCGCCGTTACCATAAGACCGCCGGCAATGTCTTCTGCCAGACGTGCAATCTCATATGGAAATCTGGTGACGTTCTGCTTACATACATTGGCCAGCAGAAGGTCAATGATGTAATTTCCGGATTCTGTCGGAGTTCCTTCTGCGGAACAGGCAATGCCGCAGCAATACAGGGTCTCATTTAAATGAGTCATTTCAATCAGTTTATCCTTGATATGGGAAGCCTTGGGCACTCCATTATAATCTGCCGCCAAAGCGGTTGCACCGATTAAAACATCACCGACTCCTACCTTGCACCCGCCGTAGGACTGTCTGTGGTATCCTGCAAAACGTTCCACCAGAACACCAGCAAATTCATATTCTCCATCCAGGAAGATACGGTCATTGGGGACAAATACATCGTCAAATACAACCAGCGCTTCCACTCCTCCGAATTCGCTGTTGCCCACATCGATCTGGCCTCCTTCCAGCTTTCTGGTGTCACAGGACTGTCTTCCGATTATCATTGTAATTCCGGCCGCATCCGTTGGAACCGCAAAGGATACCGCAAAATCCTTATCATCAGGCCCCATGGCAACGGTAGGCATTACAATTACTTCCTGGGAATTGATAATACCGGTCTGATGTGCTTTGGCACCTCTTACAACGATCCCGTCTTTCTTTCGCTCCACCACTCTCAAATACATATCCTGATCCGGCTGATCATGAGGCGCCAGCCCCCTGTCACCCTTTGGATCCGTCATGGCTCCGTCTACGGTTAAATCCTCATCCTGAACCATTCTTAAATATTTTTTGAAGTTCTCGTGATAATGGGTTCCATGCTTTTTATCAATCTCATAGGTGGTGGACCATTCCGCATTAAATGCATCCATACCTACACACCGTTGAAAGCAGGAAGCCGTCTTCTGACCGCAAAGTCTCTGCATCTTTACCTTTTTCATCAGATCATCCGTACTTCTGTGAATATTGGCAAACCGGTTGATCTTGCGCCCATCTTCTAAAGTCACTGTCATTAAATCTTCATATTCCGGCATCTGAGCCAGATCATAAGTGGCCTTTACAGAATTAAGGGACGGTCTTAGAATCGGATTGTCAATGGGTTTATCAATTTTTTCTCCAAACATGTAAACATTCAGTTTCATTCTGCGCATGCTTTCCACATACTCTTCCCCTGTCATCAATGCCATAACCATCTTCTCCTTTTTTTAACTTTGCAGACTGTCTTCCAGCCTTGTCAATCGGATATTCGCAATCCGCTTCACTACTTACTTGATGAGAGTAAAGTGTGATTGCATCATTAAGATCAAAATAGCTCTTTGTAAATCTTAAGGACTCTTTGTGCATCTAAGGGCACAAAATTATTTGCCATAAGCCTTCCCTGCCGCTCCATGACACTCTTTGTAAACACCTCAAGATCTTCCGGTTTTACGCCGTATTCATGAAGAGGCTTTTTAGGAAGAATGGTCCCGAGCAGCTCATCCAGCTTGTCATAAACGTTTTGGACACCGCATCCCAAAAGTCTTGCCAAACACTGGTTCATCACAGCAATTTCTCCATCCTGGCGTATTTCCATATAATTTTTCAGAACACCTGTAAACATGGCGTAATTGCTTTCCCCATGGGCCACATGATAGGTTCCTCCAAGTGGATAGCTGGTGGCATGAACAGCCGCACATCCTGCTGTTCCAAAAGCAATTCCGGCATAGTTGCTTGCAATCAGGAAATCCTTCATAATCGGTATCCTTGCTTCCCTTCCCTCTGCCGCAATCTTCTGATATCCCCTGATAATCATCTCAATGGCTTTGTAGCCAAACAGCTTTGTATAAGGGGTGGCTTTTGGAGAAAGGCTGGATTCCACTGCATGAACCAGTGCATCAATGGAGCTGGTGGCAAACACCCCGAAGGGAAGTCCCTTAAGAAGCTCCGGTACAAGCACCGCATCATCCGCATACATATGCGGAGATACCAGTCCTACCTTAGTCCCCAGTCTGGTCCGGTTAATGATGGAAATATTGGTTACTTCACTTCCCGTCCCACAGGTGGTAGGAAGAATCACCAGGTCTCGTTTCTTTTCTATCTTCTCCGGCGCATTATAAAGAGAATCCAGGGATTCTCCGGCTGACACAGCCAGAATCTTTGCAATGTCAATTACCGTACCTCCGCCTATGGCGACGATCCGTTTGCAGTCAGTCTTTGCTGCTTCTTCTAAAATCGCATCTACCATGACATCCGTAGGTTCTCCTGTACCATAGGTTTCCTGAAAGATTGTATGTACCTTTAAGCACATAGCACCAAAATACGGGTTATATATGTATTCATTAGTCAATACCAGATCATCGCTTCCCAGATTAAAATCCTCAGCGAATTCAGAACAGGTTTCGTAATATGAAATCTGGGATTTTAAAATAACTTCCTTCATAAACGGGCTCTCCTATGCAAAAATTTCTTCATCAGACGGCTGTTTCCAATCTTTTCTGACAAATGCGATACGGCTCTTATTCATCAGATGAGTATAGAATAGATTCTCGCTGATGGCATTGTTCCCCCAGCTTCCGCAGCCAAGAGTTGTGGTGGGGTTCAATGCATTTGCAAAAGCACCTCCGGCCATGCTGGAACAGGTCTGATTCACAACCACACGGCTTACAGGCAGCTTCACACCTGCATATTCGATATGTGCTTTATCATCAGACTGAATATCTGCCGAGTGGCCTTCTCCTTCTACCAAAAGGTTATCATAAGCAATCTGCACTGCCTCTTCCCATGTCTTATAGCTGTAGGCCGCCATCACGGGGCACATCTTTTCCTTGCTCCATGCCACACCGGCACCATGCCTTTCCGGCTTGACGATAATGACCTTTGTTCCCTCAGGAACGGAAATACCCGCCAGTCCTGCAATGGTCTTAACCGACTGTCCGACCACGTATTTATTAATGACGCCGCCCGGGAATACGACCTCTGACAGACTGGCTACCACTGCCGGATCATCGATATAATAAGCGCCCTGAGCTTCAAACTCTCTGATAATGGAGTCATAATCCTTTTCAGGTGCAATGATGCTCTGGGTACCGGAACAGATGATTCCATTATCAAAGATACGGCTGGCTATCATACGGCCTGCTGCTGCCTTGTAATCGATCCCTTCATCAATCAGTCCCTGGACATTTCCAGGCCCAACTCCATAGCTTGGTTTTCCGCTGGAATAAGCTGATTTCACAACCCCCATACCTCCGGTTGCAATGACTGCATCACAGGCTGACATCAGTTCTGTGGTCAGATCAATGGTAGGCTCTTCAATTACCAGAAAGATATCTCTGGGAACGCCCATGCGGTCTAACTCCTTATAATAAAGCTCTGCCAGCGCCATAGCACATTTTTTGCCGCGGGGATGAGGAGCTATGATAATGGTATTCTGGCATTTGACTGCAAATATGGCATTGCACATGGGTGTTACAACCGGGTTGGTGCATGGAGTCGCAGCTGCGATGACTCCCATGGGCTTTGCTACTTCAATGAGACCTGCCTCCTCATCTCTTCCAATGATGCCGATGGATTTCTTTCCTTTGAGCGAATTCCAGATAATTCTTGATTTGCCCTTATTTTTAGTAATCTTGTCCTCGTATACACCCATTCTGCTTTCCTCTGCGGCCAGCTTTGCCAGCGGCTGCGCATGATCGAAAACAACCTTTGCGAACATTTTTACAATTTCGTCTGTCTTTTCCTGATCATAAGTGCATAAAATCTGTTGTGCCTTTTTGGAACGTTCTACCAATGACTGAATAAATTGATTCATTTTGGTTTCCTCCCTACTTGTTATTAGTGATTTTTTTAACATTGTTTCTTATACTAGTTTAACTCTTATTCTCAATAATTAAAAATACTAGTTTTTTATCATAAACGATAGAATTTTTATATGCCACTTTTTATGCATTTTATACAATAATTTATAAGTCTATTATGAAAGCGTTATATCTATACGTGTTTTTTATTTTGTTTTTGTTATCTTTATTGACAAAACCACCAAATACAAATTTGCTTAAAAGAACTGGTTTATAGTGCTTTCCGCATAAAGATGACCTGGTTTCTCTCCTTAATTCCAGTACTTTTACCCATACCGCGAACATTATTGTTATAAAATAAACAGCATACAGCAAAAGGGGGATTGTGTCTGAAAACAGAAAAACCTTCGGACCGCCAGCTCTGTTTATTATAAGGACTGAAAAAGGCAGATTCCGAAGAACCCGCCTTTCATGGTACAATGGAAAAAAAGTTCCAACTTTGTTAGAATGAAGTCACCAAAACAAACATTTTCACAAAGAAGAAGACTTTATGCCTGGATTAAGTGAATTACGTTTGGGAAGCAATAGTAAGATTAAAATAAATTTGGGTGATTTGAATCTATGAAAGCTATTTTTTTAGCTAAGGGGATAAAATGATATGATAGAATATTCATAAAACTTCGAAGATTTTTTGATTAAAAGATTTTCTGATTAAAAGATTTCTAAATCGAAAGAATTGATTCTTTTTATAACGGACTGCCAGTACGGTTTCCCATACATTCTCCTAAATTGCGTCAATTTCTTTCCACGCGTCTTCAATTGTATACACTGAACCGCGCTCCATACTTTCAATTCCCTTTTCCAGTTCCGACTTTAAAGCCTGTATTGCGTCAGCTTCCGTATAATTTAAATGTTCCGGCACCTGAATAAAATTTGATTTTATCATTTCATTCATCTCCTCTCATGTTTTAATATAGCCTCATTATACTTCGAATCAGCGTAAGATACAAGAATAAAAGTGCTGTTTTAATTCTATCCTATTCATGTATTTTTGATGCGGCATGCATGGTATTATCTGAGCCGAATGAAACAAACTGCCCGGTTTATATGCTGCAACCAGGCAGTCTGTTTTGAGTTAAAAATGTTTTATACGATTGATCCGCCGCCGTCCACAATGATAAACTGTCCCTGGACATAACTGGAGGCATCGGAAGAAAGATAGAGAATGGTACCGTTTAGCTCTCCCCTGCGTCCGGGACGCCCTGCCGGATTCGCCGTATTGTATAAGCTTAAGAACTGCTCTGACTTAAATAAGGTGTCGGCAGTCATTTCTGATTCAAAAAGTGCAGGCCCAATGGCATTTACCGTAATTCCATATCTTGCATAAGAACAGGCCATTCCCTTTGTCAATCCAATAACCGCTGATTTTGAGGAGTTGTAGGCATGCCTGATAAACACATCGCTTTTATCTGCAATGACCGCATTGACAGAAGCAATGTTTATGATTTTTCCATAGCCTTTTTCCTTCATCTGGGGAATCACATATTTGCTTGCTAAAAAGATTCCTTTTACATTGGTGTCAAAGGACTTATCCCATTCCTCTGTTGTCATGCTGTCAACACCGCCACGGACCGCAACGCCTGCATTGTTCAGTAAAATATCAATGTGGCCGAAAGCAGCCAGCACATTCTCCATAGCTGATTTTACGCTGTCTTCCTGTGTGATGTCACAAGACACTGCCATGGCTTTGCGCCCTAATTTTTCGATCTCTGCTTTCACCCCGTTCAGTTTCTCAATACGCCTTGCTAATAAGGCCACATCTGCCCCTGCTTTCGCATAAGCAAGAGCTGCATCTGCCCCAAGCCCTGCACTGGCTCCTGTTACAACTGCTACCTTTCCCGATAAATCAAATAAATTTTCCATAATATTAAATCCTCCTTCTTAAAATGTATCTGCATTAAACAACAGGAATTTTCCTGTATGGCAGTTCAAAACACAAGGGTTCCGGACTTAAATACGTCCAGTCTCCATAAATGCCGTCCGGTCATAGCGCCCGGTCAGCAAATACGGAACAATTTCGTCTGCATCCAGCTTTTCCATCAGATTCAGCTTGTGTACAAGCAGGCTGTTCTTTGAATAAGCTCCCCCGATAATGGTATTGATGGGAAGCTCTCCCCATGGATCATCCACGCTGGAGGTAAGATTTAAGGTTGCAAATCCTGGCTCCCAGGCCTGATAATTGTACTCACACTGGTTCATGAGCAAGGCGCCGTTTGTGAAATGGGATGTTCCCTTTTCATCGGGGATGCGGTCAAAATGAAAATAGAAACCGCCTCCAAAGGTCTGTTTACCTGCTGCCGGATACTGGTAAAGAGCTGCTGCCATGGGATTGTTGTATTCACCTGATCTTACAGTTGCCTCTACCAGCTGTGTCCCCCTTCTTGTAACACCTGCAGTGATCATGTCACCATTCTTCCGGATAACAAATTCGGCTCCTGATTTCTTTGGAATACTCCCGTTATCACGGCCGCACTGTACCGCCATTTCTGATCCCGGACCTCCAAGCACCAGGCCCAGGGGATATAAGCCCAGGGATTTTCCGTAAGTTGCATAAACACCAAGAATTGCTTCGTAGTAATCATCTGCAAAGGTCGGGTTCTTAACGCGGCAGACGGAAAGGGTTACAACAGGCATGGAAAAGGGTTTTAACGGAGGCGGCAGTATTCTGGCAACAGCTTCCGGATCAGTCAGATAGCTGATATAAATCCCCTCCTGGTTATCCATAAGAGAAATCCTTCCGAAGTTTGCCATGTCTTCCCCTGTAATAAGAAAACTGGGCGTTTTTTCTTTCTCTGCAAATAATTCCCGTCCGGCCTCAAAACCGGTGCGTACTGCCGGCGCTATGGTTCCGTCTTTTAAGGCGCTTCCAATTATCTTCACCGGAACTCCCTCTGCCTGCAGGCTTTGAAGCAGTGACTGATCCGGAAGAAATCCCAGCGACAATACCACGGCATCTGATGCCGCAAAGACCTCTTCCTGAATCTCAAGTTTTTCTAACACAACCCCCTCCGGTGTGATCTCCTTAAGGGAATGCCCAAGAAGGTAAACAGCCCCGGCTTTTTCCAGCCGCCCGCATACATCGGCCACATTGGTGCGGTTTCCGTTGGGTGCCGGTTTTTCAGCCATATCTACAATAGTAACTTTATTTCCTCTCCCGCACAAATATTCTGCTGTCTCAAGTCCTGTAAGACCGGCTCCTATTAACGTGACCCTTTTTCCTTTTAAGTCCGCTTTGCCGGACAGAACAGACTCTGCGGTAAATACATTACCGCCGTTAATTCCCGGAATCCTGCCCGGAACGATTGAGGAGGAACCGGTGGCAAGGATGACCGCGTCAGGCTTACAGGCTAAGATCGTCTCGGCTGTTGCCTCCGTGTTCAACCGGACCTCTACACCAAGCCGGCTGAATTCCCTGTTGTAATAATCTGCAATCCACTGCAACCGTTCCTTCCGGGGCGGTATTTTTGCCAGATTTACCATGCCGCCAAGCTCTGAATGACGGTCAAGCAAAATCACCTCCACCCCTCGCTGGGCAAGTGTCTGGGCCGCACACATGCCTGCCGGTCCGCCTCCCACGACCACTGCCCTGTGCCCTTTTATATCCTGGACTAAGTCCCCGTATTTTCTTTCTCTTGCATATCTTGGGTTCAAAGAACATTCCGGCGGCAAACCGGCGGCATTGTATTCGCTTAAGCTTTCAAAGCAGCGGAGGCAGGATACGCACTTTCTCAATTGATCCTCTCTGCCCTCCAGTACCTTTTTACCCCACTCTTCATCTGCAATCCAGGAACGCCCCATGGATACGAAATCCACAACTCCCTCTTCCAGAAATTTTTCTGCCACTGCAGGCTCTCTGATGACAGATACACCGATTACCGGGATCGTCACATGGTTTTTTATGGCTGCCAGCAAATCACGTCTCCACCCCTGAGGAAAGGATATTGGCTCCACACAGGTCATTCCTGTTTCATATAAGCCGCAGCTGACATCAATAAAATCGATTCCCGCCTGTTCCAAGACCATGGAAATCTTTATGCCGTCCTGTATATGTAAATATTCCTCCGTCACTCCGGTTTTATCCAGGAACTCCTCCACGCTCAACCGGACACCAACTACAAAATCCGGGCCGCATGCCTTTCTGATCCCTGCAATGATGTCAGTTACAATTCTCAGCCGGTTCTCAAAGCTGCCCCCATATTCATCATCTCTTTTATTGGTATAGGGAGACAGGAACTGGTGAAGCAGGTAGCCGTGGGCAGCATGCAGCTCAACGCCGTCACAGCCTGCTTTTTGTACTCTGGCAGCACCGTCAATGAATTGTTTGATAATTTCTTCTATTTCCTCTGTTGTAAGGCCTCTGGTCTCCTGCTTAGACACCTTGCAGGGGATTGGAGATGGTGCCACAACGGGCTGGCCGCCCAGAAGGGCCGATACCGTTTCACGTCCCGGATGATGCAGCTGTATAAAAATCCTGCTTCCATGCCTGTGAACCACCTGGGCAAGCCTTGCCAAAGGCTCAATATGCCTGTCCTTTGTAACGGAGAGCTGCCTCATAAGCCCCGCTCCATGCACATCATTAATCCGGGTAATTTCCGGAATGATTAATCCTGCCCCTCCAATTGCTCTTGCCTCATAAAAGGCCAGCATATCCTCTGTGGGCGTACCATCTAAGTTGGCAAGTCCGCATCCCATTGGTGACATTACCAGACGGTTCTTTAGTACCACCTTACCGATTTTCCCCTCTTCAAATAACCTGTTATACATCATATACCTCCTGTTCCGTTTGCAAACGTTTCCAGTCTTGACATCAGTATAAAAGAAGTGCAGCCATATCACAACGTATATGATAAACGATAAGGATTTGACAACTTGTTTACGATGCACTATAGTTAAGAAAAAGCCATTACCCATTCAACCAGGAAATGAGGAAAACCATGACATTTTCAAAGCTGATTGAAAGAATTTCTGAAGAATATAACATAGATATCCTCTCTCAGGAGGAAAATTCCGAAATACAAAATGTTGCTTTTCTGGATGGCAGACAGAATCCTGCCGCCAAAAACACCCTTTACTTTGGTTACGATAAACAACTGGCGGCTGCAAAGTCTTTTCCTGCCCATTGCATTCTGGCCGGAACCGGTGAGAACATACTGCCATTTTCACCGGAAGGCAATGCAGCTCTGGTCCCGGAAAATTCCCTGTTTTCTATATTTAATGATATCAAAACTTTGGTTGAGTCCACAAGGAACGATGGCATTTATACCGAGCTTACGACCCTGGCTGATGAAACCCGCACCATAGAGTCTGTAATTGAAGCCGCTTCCGTAAAGCTTGGCAATTCCCTGTTATTTTGCGACATGAATTTCAAAATTCTTGCAAGCTCTGACTCCTACCCGGTCCCTGATCCTCTCTGGATCGAGAATACAAAGCGGGGCTACTGCGGCTATGAATTTATCAATGGGGTAAAAAGCATGCAGTGCGTCCGCAATACGCCTCAGACTACTGCGGCGGCGGAAGTCACCTGTCCCATATCCCCCTACCGGAAGCTGGCCAGCAAGGTGTTTCACAACCAGACGCAAATAGGCTTTTTATTGACCATTGAGGGAGAAAATCCCTTCCTCCCCTTTCATTTTGAAATGCTGAGCATCATAAGCCATGCCCTTAGTTATACCATTACCTGTTACACGCCCGGGCTGTTTGAAGGGACCGGCCTGTATCACGATCTGCTGTACGAAATGCTGATAGGAGCGCCTTTAAGAGATATTCAGCCAAGGCTTAAAAAGCTCCGTTTTCCTTCCAGAATGCAGGTGATCTTTCTCCGTCCTGCAAAATATATGGGACAGCAGCACTTAAATTCTCTTGCATGCAAGAGTCTGAAAACTTCTATCCCCGGCATTCTTGTTACCTGCCATAAAAAAGGCATCGTAGGAATCATTCCCTTAGATGAGGAAGAAGATCCAGGCCCTGGGATACTGGAAAGCTTAAAGGCATTGTGTCAAAAAGAACCTATGCAGATTGGAATCAGTAATTGCTTTACTGACATTGAAACCTTTGTACGCCACTACGATCAGGCGCTTGCCGCCTTGGAAATGGGACAGAAATTAGGAAGCGAAGAACCTGTGTGCTTTTACCAGGATTATCAGATTTTTCACCTGCTTTCCGAGGTAAAAGATACCGGCCGTCTGGAACGGTTCTGCCATCCCGCCCTTTCAGTGCTGAAACAGTATGACCGGGAAAACAGTTCTCAATTATACAAAACCCTCTGTGTCTTTATTGAAAAGGGCTGCAACATCAAGCTGGCCTCCGAAAGCCTGTACATACACCGTAATTCCCTGGCCTACCGCTTAAACCGCATCACCGGCTTATGCCGCCTTGATTTGACGGATATCAATACCCTGTTCCTGCTGCGGCTCTCCTACTTCATAGACCGGTATACGAAATAAAACACATAATTACCGCAAATCTACTAATCAGGTGAATCGACCATGCAATCAAACTTTTTAAAACAAAGCAACGAGCAGAGGCGGGATTTAATTCTTAACGGCTCCGTCTCTGCGACCATATTATTTCTTTAAGCTTTTATTCCGTATTCTGGGGCAACTTATTTTCCAATTACATGGCCGCCCTCATTACAACCATCCTGATTTTTAAGGTGAAATGGGTTTCCGATATCAACTACTGATCAAATGGATCAGCAAAATGCCTTGTATGATATATTCAAATCTCTTAAAAGAAGAAAAGGGGTAAATTTACCCCTTTTCTGACTTTCCTTATTGAATTACAGATCTAGTTTTTTCTCTCATCCTTCCACACATAAAGGATTCCCTTTTTCTGAAATTCCCTGATCTCTTCTTTGGTATACCCCAGATTTTCCAGGATTTCCGGTCCCTGCTCTCCGATCAAAGGACCGCCATTGTACTCTGGAACGCCCATTTCCTGGAATTTGACCGGCGGTCTTACCAGTGTGCGCACATTTCCATTGCCGTACTGCATTTTATAGAAGCAGTCATTGGCCCATGCCTGCTCATCCTCTAAAATCTCTTCCCAGGACTGGGCAACGCTGAAAGCGATGTCATGTTCCTTTAAAACCGGTACCCATTCTTTGGCTGTCTTTTTTTCCATTGCATCCATACAGATGTCATAGACCTCTGTGCCTAAGCCTTTTGCCTGAAGGTTCTGGATAGGGAAGTAATTCTCATTCTCTAATAAATCATCTCTTCCAAGAGCTTTCATGAACTGCTTATAATAGGTGTTGTAATCCGGCATACAGGTCTGAATGAATCTGTCATCCTTTGTCCTCCATGCCGCGTTAAAGGGGTTGGCGCTCTCTCTGATGTTAATGGGATATTCTCTTGCCGGGCCGTCATAATTGGCTGCCTGGATCATCATTCCCATGTTATAGACAGCCGTCTCAAACAGGCTGGTTTCCACCTTTTCACCCTGTCCGGTTTCTTTTGCATGATACAATGCCGCAAGAATTCCTGCTGCCAGGTTCATGGCCACGTTATGATCCCCAACTCCTGGAACCACATTCATTGGAACCGTTCCTTTCTGGCGGAGGGAATGGAGATAGCCTCCTCTTGCAAAAAACGCCGTGAAATCAAACCCGGGAAGGTCCTTATCCGGGCCGTATTCTCCGTATCCGGTTACCATGGCATAAACCAGCCTGGGATATTTCACCTTTAAGGTTTCATAGTCAAGCCCCGCCCGTTCAAGAGCCTGGACTCTCCAGTTGGTGATCAGCACATCCGCATCCTCTAAAAGCTTAAAAAATGCCTCTTTTCCCTCGGGCGCTTTCATATTAAGAGAGATGCAGCGCTTGTTTCCATTTTCCAGATCCCAGGTCGTATTTTCATACATATCCAAAGGCCTTCCTTCGGACGGAGCCGTATGCCTTAAGGGATCCCCCTTTGCGGATTCGATTTTAATCACATCCGCTCCGCAGTCCGCAAGAAAACGTCCTGCTCCTGCAGCCGCAATAAAGGTTGCCAGCTCCACTACTTTGATTCCTTCCAACAGCTTCTTTCCCATATTAATACCCTCCTTTATTTGTCCAGTGCTTCTATCAATGCAGGGATCACCTGGTTTAAATCCCCTACGATGCCGTAATCGGCCACTTCAAAGATCGGAGCTGCCGGGTTTTTATTGATGGCAATGATCTGCTCCGAGTTCTGCATGCCTGCCACATGCTGAATGGCACCGGAAATACCGCATGCAAAATACAGCTTGGGACGCACCGTTGTCCCGGTCTGCCCCACCTGATAGGAATGATCGATCCAGCCTGCGTCTACTGCAGCACGGCTCGCAGCAACCACACCGCCAAGTTTATCAGCCAGCTTTTTTAACAGTTCAAATCCCTCGGCTCCGCCAAGGCCCATACCGCCGGATACAATGATCTCCGCATCGGTTAAGGATACTGCTTCTCCAGCCTGCTTTACTACCTCAAGGATTTGTGTCCTGATATCATCTCTTTCAAAATAAACGGAAAGAGGAATGACCTGGCCCTTCCGCCCTGCCTGCCTTTCGGCCTTTTCCATGACTCCCGGACGTACCGTGGACATCTGGGGCCTGTGGTTCGGGCAGACAATGGTTGCCATTAAATTCCCGCCAAAGGCCGGACGGGTCTGCTTGATCTTCTTATCCTCTTCATCTATTTCCAGCCTGGTGCAGTCGGCAGTCAGTCCGGTATTACAGCGGACTGCCAGACAGGGACCTAAGTCACGGCCGATGTGAGTCGCTCCCAAAAGGACGATTTCAGGCTTGTAGGATCTGATGGCATCATGAATCACAGCCGTATAAGCGTCAGTGCGGTAGGCTTCCAGTTCTTTATGATCCGCAAGATAAACCTTATCCGCTCCGTATTCAAACAGTTCATCCGCAAGTCCTTCCACCTGGTTCCCGCATAATACCGTACAAAGGCTGCATCCGATCTCATCTGCCAGCTTCCGTCCTTCTCCCAGAAGTTCTTTTACTACCGGCATGAGCGCTCCTTCTCTTTGTTCCGCAAATACCCATACATCCCGGTATTCCGATAAATCGACCGTATCCTTTGGCTCTTCTGACTTTTCTATTGCATCAAAGGGACACTTTTCCACACAAACACCGCATCCGGTGCAGGCAGAACCAATGACAGCCAGTTTATTTTCCATTGTAATTGCTTCAAACGGGCAGTTCTTTACGCAGATGGAACAGCCCCTGCATTTTTCTTTTATTACATTTACAGCCATATGAACCTTCCTCCTTTTCCTGGGTCTTAAAGATAATGCTTCTCTTTCAGTTTTTCAGTCAACAACTCTGCCATTTCGGTCACTGTTCCGTCAAGCATCTCCCCTTTTCCCTTTGGGGCGGGAGTAAAGGAACGGAAAACCTGGGTCGGAGAAGCATTTAAACCACAGTCTTTGGGATCCAGTCCCACATCCTCATGATTCCATACGGTAACTTTTTTTGCATAGGCATCCATGATTCCGCCTATGCTCATGTAACGGGGCTCATTCAGTTCTTTTACTGCAGTAAGGAGACATGGCATCTGGACCTCCAGAATTTCATATCCGTTTTCCATCTGCCTTTGTACGATCACCTTTTCTTCGCAAAGCTTTACATCCTGAACATAGGTCACAACCGGGATGCCAAGCCTCCAGGCTACCTGAGGGCCTACCTGGGCCGTATCCCCGTCAATGGCCTGGCGGCCTGCGAAAATAATGTCATAATCTCCGATTTTTTGAATGCCGGCAGCAATGGTGGTGGAGGTGGCACAGGTATCTGCCCCGCCAAAGGCCCTGTCACTGAGCAGATAAGCCTCATCCGCTCCCATTGCCAGGCATTCTCTTAACATATCATCAGCCTGAGGCGGTCCCATGGTAATAACGGAAACCGTTGTTCCAGGCTTTTTGTCTTTTATTTTCAATGCCTCTTCCAGGGCATTTGCATCATCAGGGTTTAGAATGCTGGGAACTCCGTCACGGATCAATGTACCCTTTACCGGATCGATCTTTACTTCGTTGGTATCCGGCACCTGTTTCACACAAACCAAAATCTTCATCGTTTTCATTACTCCTTCCGTGTAGTCATTATTTCTTAAGCAGTTTTCCGGAAATCACCAGCTGCTGGATTTGTGAGGTACCTTCGTAAATGGTAAACACACGGCAATCCCTGTACATGCGCTCAATCTTATAATCTTTGATAAATCCGTAACCACCATGGATCTGAAGGGATTTTGAAGCGATTTCATTGCAGACTTCAGAAGCATAATACTTTGCCATAGAAGCTTCCATGGTTGCAGGCTGATGGGTATCCATTAAATAGGCAGTCTTATAAACCAGCTGCTTGGCAGCCTCTAGCTTAGTTGCCATATCTGCGATCATAAATGCAATTGCCTGGAAATCTCCGATTCGTCTGCCGAACTGTTTTCTTTCCTTTGCGTATTTAATCGCCTCATCAAGAGCCCCCTGGGCAACTCCGATGGACTGGGCAGCCACTCCCATACGGCCGGTATCCAGGGTCTTCATGGCATTTATAAAGCCCATGCCCTCCTCACCCAGAAGATTTTCTGCCGGAATCCTTGCGTTATCCATAATGATATCGCTGGTGGCACAACCGATGACACCCATCTTATGTTCCGGCTTTCCACAGGAAATTCCAGGGGTATTTTTCATATCTACAATAAAGGCGCTGATTCCTTTTGTTCCCTTTGTCATATCCGTCTTTGCGTATATCACCGCATAATCTGCCAGAGGCGCCATGGTGATAAAGGTCTTTCTTCCATTTAATATGTAGGAATCCCCTTCTTTTACTGCGGTGGACTGCATGCCGCCCGCATCGGAACCTGCTCCCGGCTCCGTCAGGGCAAAGCAGAGCTTTTTGTTCCCGCTTATCAATGGGGGAAGGTATTTCCGTTTCTGCTCCTCTGTGCCGGATAATAACAGAGGACCTCCGGAAAGAGAATTGGGGGAAGATACATAAATGCTTGCGACTCCGCTGACTCTTGCCATTTCCTCCATTACCAGCACGTAACAGCGGGCGTCACCGCCTGAACCTCCGTATTCCTTTGGCGTTTTAATGCCGAAAAATCCGGCCTTTCCCATTTTGCAAAGGATATCCTCCGGAAATATCCCGCTTTCCTCAACCTCATCGAGGATCTCATTGGTCAGTTCTTTTTCCGCAAACTCCCTCGCAAGTTTCCGGACAAGCTCATGCTGTTTTGTAAAATACATGTTGTTTCCTCCTTAACCTCTTTTCGCTAACCGTTTCTCGATCTCCTGACGTAACTCATGGATTTTAACCTTTCCGCTGCTGCCAAAAGGAAATGCTTCAAACCGATAAACATATTTTGGAACCTTATAATCCGCCAGCTTCTGACGGACCTGTTCCCTGACCCTCTCTTCAGAAAACTCTGTCCCAGGCTCCATGATGATACAGGCCGCAATTTCTTCCTGAAGAACCTGGGCATCAACTCCTATTATCTTCACATCCTTGATTTCCGGAAGCTCCAGGATGCAGTTTTCAATTTCCACCGGCGCTATGTTTTCACCGCCCCGGATAATCATCTCTTTTTTCCGTCCGGTTATATAAAGACAGCCTTCTTCATCCAGATAACCGCAGTCCCCTGTATGAAGCCAGCCTTCCCTGTCCAGCACCTTTTCCGTTTCTTTGGTTCTGTTGTAATAGCCCTTCATAATGTGATATCCCCTGGACTGGATTTCTCCCACACTGCCTGTTTTGGCAACGCACTTTCTTCTTTCATCCCAGATTCTTAAATCCGTATAAGGGATCTTTTTTCCTGCCGTAAGGGCCTTTCGGCAGATTGGATCCCAATATCCGGTCATGGTAATCGCAGGAGAAGACTCGGTCTGCCCATAGGAAGGCTGCAGATGTTCCATCTTCAGTTCTTCACAGATATTCATATAATCTGTGGGGCGAATGGCGGAACCAGCGATAATTCCGCTCTTTAAGGAACTTAGATCGTATTCATTTCTCCTGCCATTCTTTACCATAGCCAGAAACATGCTGGGAACACCGTTTAGAATGGTACAGGAATTTTTCTCTATATTTTCCATAACTCCAATGGACTTATAATACGGATTTATATAAATTGCCGCTCCGGCATGGACAGCGGACAAAATGCCCGCTGTGATGCCAAAGCAGTGAAACAGAGGAACAGATAAACACATGCGGTCACTTTCGTTCCAATGCATGGAACGTACCATTTCGGCAGAATTGTTGACCAGGTTATGGTGGCTTAGCATCACTCCTTTGGGAACGCCGGAGGTACCTGAGGTAAAAAGTATGTTAGCGGTATCCTTTGAGGACAGGTTCTGTTCTGCTTCTCTTAAAATCCGCTTATCCTCTTCCCTGTTTTCACCTGTTTCACAGCCAGGCAGCCGGTCCAGGGATGCGATCCCTTTTAAGAAGCTGTCCGGCCGGTCTAACCCTGCTTTTGAAATGACCGGTCCGTAGTCCGCATTCCTGCAGCCCTTCCCATAGAACAGATAGTCTGCATCCGCTTCCTTTAAAACCTGCTTTAATTCCTGTTCCTTATAGCATGTATTGACCGGGAGCACAATCGCCCCGGACTTCATAAAAGCAAAATACGCCATGATCCATTCCGGGCTGTTTATCCCCCACAACGCGACATGTTTCCCCCGCGATATTCCTCTTCTAATAAAGTCAGCCGCCCAAAAATCCGAAATTTCATCCGCCTCTTTCCAGGTATAACTTCTGTCCTGGCAGCAGATTCCTGCTCCATTCGGCGTAAGAACAGCTCTTTTATGAAGCAGTTCTCCGATTGTTTCTGATAAAAGGCCTGTCATATTCATTCTCCTGCTAACCCCTGCCCCATGTTTCTGTCAGTTATTTCTCGATTTTACCCATAGCTTCTCCGATCATCCGGATCAGGAACGGAATCAGTACCACTACAATGGTTACATAACCAAGATATCCATATCCTACCTTAACAAGGGGAAGAAGTCCGAACTGAGCAATAGCAAAAGCAAGAATGGTGCATAACAAAGCACAGATTAAAGTTTTTGCCGTAGGCTTTCCGTCACTTCTTCTTTCCTCCGGCTTTTCCAGTGCAACCACTACTCTCTGGACTGCTCCTGCAATCATGTTGACCGCCGTTGATACTGCTCCCAGAATAATAAGTATGGAAATCATCGGGTTCATGAAGCCGGCTCCAACCCCGCCTTTGATCAGAGTGATAACCGGAAGGGGGTCCTTGGATAAATCCGGATTGGTCGCAACCGCCATAATTCCCAAAGTGGATAGCATAATCAATCCGGAGTTTACGATAAATCCGTAAATCATGCTGGTTCCGGCTTCTTTTTCCGTTTTAAATGATTCCGCATGCTGGTACAGCAATCCAATGGAAGCCAGCTGGAAGGCACCATAAATAAAGCAGCTCCATAAAGCAGGGCCGGCAGGTGCCGGATCAGCTCCCAGAATCTTAACATTTTTTACAATATCACCCCAGCTGACAATAATGTTTGGTACGTACACGATCAAAAGACCTGCTATGATAATGACTGATAAGGTAGAAGCAGCTTTTCTGACAAAATCCGTACCAAAAATGGTCACCACAAAGATAAACAAACCTATGATCAAAGTACATGCCATATATGGGATTCCAGTCAGGGACTGCATGGTGGAGCCTCCGGTCGCAAATGCAACAGAGGGAGCCAGACACAGCAATAATATGTATACAAGCTCATAAAGGTTGGAAAAAATAGGTGCGAATTTTCCATAAAACTTGTTGTTAAAGGTTCTGTAATCATAGGCATCATGAAGCTTCGCAAACCGGAGTCCATACCACTGGAACACCGCTCCGATGGCCTGAGCAAGAATCGGGGTAATAAGCGCCCAAATTCCGAAGGCAACGAAATACTGGACTAACTGTGCGCCTGATGCAAATCCTCCGCCAAACTGTGTGGTAAACCATACGAATGCAACGCCCACCGCTACCGGCATTTTATTTTTATCGATCATATCCTTCTCCTCCTGTTAGAGCATATCCTTAAATGCTTCCATCATAGTTCCTGCCTGCTCATAATTTACCATTTGCCTGTCGACTTCCATCTGAATGATAGGAATTCCTGCCCCATCACAGGCTTTTTTAATCATTACATAATCAAATTCTTCTGGATCACAGAATTTCGTCAGCAGAACCACCACGCCTTTTGCTTTGTATTTCTTTGCAAGATCAACAATATAGCCTGCTCTCTTCTTTTCCGGATCATACAGAACGGAACAATGGTCCATCCGGGAGAATTTATCAGCAAGTCCTTCTAGTGGTTCCAGTTCCAGATTCACATCCGTACGGTACTGTCTGGATTCATGGGCAACATCGTCTGCAGCAATCTGGATCCCGTGCTCATCAAAGATTTTAAGAAGTCCTTCGCTGTCAGCCAGAATTCCGGTGGTGATTACCTTGATTTTGCCTTCCTTCTCCTCTGTCTGTGACAAAACCTCCATCAGCTGATTGGCCAGTTCCGTATGTTCTTCCTTCCGCATGAAATAAGCACTTTTAAAAATATCTCTTCTTTGGACTGCGGTGATGGAAGGATGCTGCTCCAGAACCTCTGCCAGCTTTCTCATTGCCCCGTTGTGCTCATTGTAGATTTCATTGGACCGGGCCAGGGAAGCTTCACTGAATTTTTCACCAGTTGCTGCCTCTAAGTCTTTTATGACACGCTCATAGGAAGCTTTGGTGAATTTTTTCCCAGACTCTGGCTTCCGGTTCTGGGGATATGTCATCGGAATAAAAGGAATGTCCTTTACCGCATATTTCCAGTTCTGCCCCAGGCACTTTAAAGAGTCACAGAGGGAAGGAATGACAATGGCTGAAATGCCTTTGTATTCTCCCTTGATCCCCAGTTCCAGAATGCTCTGCATGATGGAACAGATAAATGCAGGAAAGTATTTTTTTGACTCTTTCAGCTCAATATCCGCTCCCCATGCTCCCATAGGAACAAACCCCATGGAGTGGATCAGCTCTTCCGGAGTGTAGACAGGGACACAGGCTACAACCTTTTTTCCCTGTTCCACATAAGCATTCAGCTGTTTTTTCGGTGAACACGCAATTTCATGAAAATTATCTAATAATTCATTCAATGTTGCCATCAGTCTTTACCCCCCTTGTTAGATTCCATGATTTCCGTCAGCCCCTGAACTCTTGTTTCATACTGCGCTTCCGAGAAGTTCCGGGGATCTGCCTGGTCGCCGTCAAATGAGGTGACCGGTATCCCACAGTCCTCTCCGATCTGGCGGCTCATTTCATACATGAAGCCGCTCCAGAGCTTACAGGAACGGTTGGTATGTACCAGAAGCCCTTCTGCGTGAGTCTTATTTACAATGGCCTCTCTCTTATCCCGGGCATGCTCTAAGTTCATGGCATTGGGCACGTTGCAGTAGGCACGGATCAGACCATCAAAGTCATCATAAATGAATCCAAAGGCATCGGCATAAATCGTTGCCACCATGTTGATTCCCCGGGATTTTAAGCCGGTTGCCGTTGCTCTTAAATGAGGCCAGCAGGCGATTCCCTCAAACATGATCCGGTATTTTTCCTCTGCACGGAAGGTACTGGTTCCCTCTTTCACCGCTTTTTTGTATTCTTCCAGCAAGGTTTCAAAGGCTTCGGCTGCTTCAACAGTCCCCCTGGCACAGACAGCCACTGCCATATGGTTTAGTAAGTCAAAACCGTTAAGCGGGGAAGGGGTATACCTGGTATAGGATGTAGCCTCCAGCCATGCTCTGGAAGTCCTGTTTGAGATTTCCATGACTTCCTTGAATTTCTCGTCGCTCCATTTCCTGCCTGTGATCTCCTCTAACTGTTCAATTGCCGCCAGAAACTGGCTCTTGACATAATCGACCTGGGCATCTGAAACCTCATAATCAGGATTAAAGGGAATGTCAATGAGAATAAGCGGAATGTTAAGTTCTTTTGCAATGTTCTCATACCATTTGATCATGCAGTTGCAGATGTTATTGCAGCAGAGCACAAAGTCGGGAAGAGGCATGTTCTGTTCCGGAGTTTCCCCGGTTTTCATATGTGCCAGGCTGATTCTTGCATAAGCGCAGATATCATTGGAATAACCTTCCGCCTCTGAAATCTCACATAACCGCTGCCCTGCCCCTCTTGCCGCAATGGCTGCCGCCTGATTTTCAGGATAGCACACCTTAATACCCAGGGTCTGGAAAATTTCCTGAGGGAAATTGCTGGCGCACCAGCCGATTTTTTCTCCTCTGTCCTTTGCCTCCTGGACCTCCTTGTAATGCTTTGCCACTATCTCATTCAGCTTAAATTTGGCTGAATTAGGATCAATGGTAAACTTTGGTTTTGTTTCTCCTTCACCCATGAAAACTTCCTCCTTTTATAATTTATCATAAGCGTAAAGCGCCGCTCCTAAAGCACCCATGAGCTGAGCCATTGGCGAATAGGTAATTGGAAGGCCCAGCTCCTGCTCCATGGCTTTTCGTACTCCGCCATTTTTGGCAACGCCGCCGCTCATACACACTGTTTCTTTCACACCGGTCCGCTTCGCCAGAGACGCCACTCTGCTGGCTACAGACTGGCAGATACCGGCAACCAGATCCGGGATCTGGACTCCATTTGCCAGTTGGGATATGACCTCGGATTCAGCAAATACGGTACAGGTACTGGATATTTTAACTGGCTGACTTGAAAGGGCCGCCTGTTTTTCCAGATCCTCAATCTTAAGCTGAAGGATTCCTGCCATGACATCCAGAAACCGTCCGGTTCCTGCCGCACATTTGTCATTCATCAAAAATTCCGTCAGACGCCCGTCAGCCCCCAGGGAAAGCACCTTTGCATCCTGGCCGCCGATATCGATGATGGTCCGCACTTCCGGGAGCAGGTGGTGGACGCCCCTTGCATGGCAGCTCAGTTCACTCATCTCACCGTCGGCATTTTTCAACAGCTTCCTCCCATAACCGGTGGCATAGACAGAGGTTATCTCTTCCAGCTTCAGGCTCCCTGCCAAAAGTACTGCCTCAATTGCCCGGTCCGGTCCGTCGGTTCCTGTCCCCGCCCCAACCAGAGAAGTGGCCAGAATCTCCTGTCCGTCTTTCAGAATGACCGCTTTGGAGGTGGTAGAGCCTATGTCAACTCCTAATGTGAACATGGCTATTTCCTTTCTTTGTCTATTTTATAACGATCTTTTCGAAAAAAATATATATGTATACATGTATACAAGTTGCAATTATGAAAAAGTGTATCCTTGTATACAAGTTAATATAAAAAATAAAATGTAACTAAGATACACTTTTTCATGCATAGATTATCAAAATTTGTTCAATTTGTCAATAACTTTTTAAAAAAACAGGATGCTCTTTATATATTATATGGAACTTGATTCAAACGATGCCTCTCTCCTTCTCTCCTGGCAATCGTCTAATTTGTGACAATCTCTTTCTTACAAACAAATAATCGGCTGTTTTTACTGCAAATAGCTTAAAATCCATATGGCTGCGGATTTCCGGCCATTTCTTCTTGTCCAGCCGGATTAAATGTTTAAGAAATACTGAGAATACCTTTCCTTTGCTTTGGCCCTGATTTCAGATATGGTTTCCAGATGATCTGCCATAGCCTGCTGGGCTTTGACAAAATCGCCGCCTTTGATTTCATCGACGATCCTGCGGTGCTCATCGATCAGGAAGGGCATCCGTTTGCCAAGTGCCACGTCGAAATTCCGCCATCTTGAAATGTGGAGCATTAAATCCTCCAGCAATTTTATAAGATTATACCGTTCCACACTTTCTGCAATGGCCCGGTGGAATGCCGAATCCAGCTTTTGAAATTCCAGGTCATACCCTTCTACATTCCGGTAGGCCTCCTGCTTTTCTAAATTATCCTCCAGTTCTTTTACAAGCTTATTAATTTTCTCTTCGTCCCTCTGGGACAACAGCTCGTAAAGCTCTTCCTTTTCCACGGCAGTCCTTAAAATCAACAGGTCTCCGATGAGTTTTAAATCAATCAGGCTTACATAGGTTCCTCTTTGGGGGTACACCGTAAGAAGCCCAAGCTGATTCAGCCTTGCAAAGGCGTTACGGATGATGGTTCTTGATACCCCGTATTCTTCTGCCATCTGATTTTCACTGATCCTGGTTCCAGGCTCTAATTCCAGCTTTAAAATACGTTTTCTGATGTTGTTGAAAACATAATCAGCGGAAACCGGCTGGCTGTTACTTTTAATATAATTCATATTCCTTACCTTCAATTCGTATTAATGGTCTCTAGTTATGAAACGATTATACTCTTGACTATAGTTTTCTGTCAATTCGTTTCTTATTCACGGTATGGCTGTCAGCCGCTCCAAACCTGATCCTGTTTTACTGTACCATCAACTCTTTCCCATGGATCTGGTGGTGGGGAGCATCGTAAGCTGTGCATTGTTTCGCCCATACTTTATCAGGCAAATGCCATGTTTAAAAATATTTTTCCAGAATACCGATTCTTGAAAAATGATTAAAATATATTTAAAATTAAATATGAAAAAGAGGGGTAAATTGAACTGTTCCCCTCTTTTACACTGTGTTTTAATTCACCTGTTAATTCTCCAACTGACACATCAGCCGTTTTATGATTTTCACTTCTTCCTTCGGCTCTTTTCCCTGGCAGTCAGAAGCTTTCTCATTGGTTTTTACAATATCTTTCTGAATTTATTCTGTCTTGCTCTCTGCAGCTTCTTTTGCGTTTTCCTCCTTGATTTCTACGGTTTCTTTCTTAGTGTCTTCTGTCTTGTCTTCCGCTGTTCCCGCCGGTTCTTCTTTCGGTTCTACTTTCGGTTCTTCTGCTTTCTCTTCCTCAGTTTCTGCCGGTTCTTCCTTCGGTTCTTCTGTTTTCTCTTCCTCAGTTTCTGCCGGTTCTTCCTTCGGTTCTTCTGTTTTCTCTTCCTCAGTTTCTGCCGGTTCTTCCTTCGGTTCTTCTGTTTTCTCTTCCTCAGTTTCTGCCGGTTCTTCCTTTGGTTCTTCTGTTTTCTCTTCCTCAGTTTCTGCCGGTTCTTCCTTCATTTCTGCAGCCTTTTCCTCTGCCTTAAGGGAGACAGAAGCACTCTTTCCTTCCACACCTGTTTCAGAGGCAGATAACGGAACAATAAACGTCAATGTCTCGTAGCCATTTACCTCAATAACCACTTCATTTTCTTCTTCTGTAAAGCCATCTGCTGTGAAGTCAAGATATTTCACAACTCCATAGGATTCATCCTTTGATACTTTAAATTCATTTGGTTTGGAACCTGAGAACGATATGACCTTTTTATAAGGAATTCCGTTTACAAAAACTGTTTTATCTGCATTCAGGTACTCTTTTGCTGCCTTCTCATCTGTCACGTCAAAGGTTACACGGTAATATGCCGGATTGGAGATTGCTGCTTTCGCGTATTTTGTCGTTTCCACACCAGGAGCTGATTTTTCATTTTCAGCCGGTTTTCCGGCAGCTTCCAGGATCTCAAAGGTCAGGGTCTTGGCAGTGTACCCTTCAGCAGTCACCAGAACCGTATACCTGCCGGCCTTCTGAAACAGATCTTTCTGAAGTGTGAGAGAATATTCTCCTTTTTCATAATTGTCCTGGCTGAACAATCCTCCCTGTTCCTTGGAGAGCACTTTCCTTGTATTGTCATCCGGGCCGGTCAGAGTCACCCCTGTTAAGTTCTTCATAAAATCACCGCGAAGCTTCTCCTGGCTTTCATCGGCTTCATCGGCTGCCGCATTGATGGAAACCATCTGTCCCACATGGTAAGCTGTCGTTTCCTCAGCCTCAGCCCTGTCAGGGTTATCAGCCAGAGAAAGATTAAACTTTTCCAATTCCTTAACAACATGTAAAACAACCGTCTGCTCCTTGTATCCTTCTGCCACAACTCGCAGCTTGTGTTCCCCTTCCGTAAGCTGAAGTGTACCGCCTCCTGTTCCTTGTGTTTTTGACAGAATGGAAACGCTTTCCTTTGCCTCGCTGATCTTATAAGCTCTAATGTAATCATCACTTCTAAGAGCGATTGCAGAATTGTCCAGATAAAGTGCTGTTATCTTGGAGATATACTCCAAATCCTTATCAGAAGTCAGCACCAGATCCTCGCCCAGCTTTCCTTCTGCACCCTTAAGGGCCGGAGCCGCCTTTCCTACTACAGAAAGAAGACTTTCAACTGTTCCTAATTTTCCGTCTTCCAGGACCCGCTTAATCTGGTATGGGCGGTTTAAAGTCTCTCCTCCTGCCTGGATCTCCTTGTATTTTTCAAAGGAAAGATATTTACCAGCCCCCAGCTTCTCATCTTTAACGGCATTTAAATAATGGGTAAAATCATAAAAAACCTCAGCGTTTTCATCCATAACAGCCTGTGCTTTCTGGTCATACCACCACTGCACGACTGCCTCGCTGTCCTCACTTACATGGTCGATCTCATGTAAAATCAATGCATTTGCCAGCAGGTCATGGTCAAATATCAGGAATCCGTTCATTTTTGAACCTCCGGAAGAGCCGGAGCCGCCGGAACCGCCATCCGGTATGACAACCGTAGCACTGGACATGGCGTCAATGCTGTAAGATCCTGCCATTGCATGAATTTTGATGTCACCTGCTTCAGACTGGGAATTGCTGCCCACTTCCACCTTCTTAGACATTGTCTGGTAGCCATTTGCATATGCAGTAACCGTATAGATACCGCTTTCATCCGTAATCACATTATCATCCGTATCTGTACCGCAGATATGAAGCATAGGGCCAATCTCATACCATTGGTTTATTTCTGTAAGAGACTTTACTTTTCCTGAAGGCATTGTCAGATCCACCCTGTAAATCGGTGACAGGATTTCTGTTCCAAAGCTTTCCCCAGTCGGTCCAGTAATATGAAAGGCAAAGTCTTCTCCCTGCTTTGGACTGGGATTTAAGGCATTTAAGTTCATCACAAAAAGCCTGTTGTCCACAAGATGGAGGGGCACATTCATGGTTGCCTTACTGGATCCGGAAGACAGATTCAGCTGATAACGCCCACGGGTAAAAAGGTTAGTCTGAGGAAGCTGGATTGTAATTACTCCTGTTTTTCCATATTCTGTTTCGATTGCAGTAGTAAAAACAAGGTTCTTGTTTAAAATAGAGTTCTCAGCATCCAGAGCCTTAATGGCTTTTAACTGGTCAAACCATTTTTCCTGTGCCAGCGTCTTTAAAGACAGCTTAAGCTGGATCCTGCCCTTTCCATCTTTATCAATCATGGTATCCGGGAGGTAATAATCAGCAGGCACCTCAGGAGAAGCCTCCTGACTCTTTCCGCTTAAACGAAAGGTAGTCTTCTCAGGTCTTACACGTACATTGCCGTCATTATCGTAATTATCCAGCCAATAATCAAAGACTGATATGGAGCCGTTGGTCAGGATCGCACTGGGAGCCGAATCAAGGCTGCCTCTTTCCGGCAATTCTGCCATAGAGCCCTTTCCAACCTTTACCTTCTGCTCTTTGCCGTCAGAAATCCTGGTAACTGTAATGGTACCAGGATTCCATAAGGTCGTCTGCCATTTAACCACAGTTCCGTCATCGTCTACGCTTGTGCATACATCTGTAATATCTGTCCCATCTGCATCAATGGTATAATCGTCTATACTTCCTTCCTGGAAAGCAATTACTGCATATTGTATCCAGCCTAAGTCTACCAGTTTTGTCTTTTCCTCATTAACAAAAACATCCTTGCCTTCCTGGTTTCTGCTTTCTTCGTTATGATTGCCCTCATTCCCATTGGGACTGCTTCCGTTATTCTCATTGCCGGAGGAACTGCCTCCACTTGAGGAACTGTTTCTTCCAGAGGAACTGCTTCCCCCACCGGAAGATGCTGTTTTCTTTGTGTTTTCTGACGCAGGCACCGAAGCTAAGCCTCTGCCCGCCTCATAATGGACGTTACCGTCAGACTCCGCCCAGCAGCCTTCTCCATTGACAAAATATCCATCCGGAGTTGTCTGGCCTGTATACATCTTTCCCATGTCTGTTCCGTCAGCAGCATTAAAATAATAGCAATATCCGTCAATCCACTGCCACCCTGTCTTCATGGCCCCGAAGGTTCCCTCATTGGCCGTATTAAAAAAGTACCATGTTCCGCTTCCATCCTGGTACCAGCCGGAGCGCATCTGCCCCTCTGTACCATCATTGGAAGTATTGAGATAGTACTTTATTCCCTTATCATCCTGAAACCATCCTGTCATCATGGTTCCGTCTTCCGGGCGAAGATAATACCAGCCCGATGCCTTCTGGATCCAGCCGGCACTTAAGGTTCCTGTGCCCTCATAATGCTTCCAGCTTTCATTTTCATATTTCCAGTCGCCTTGTATGTATATGCCCCTCTCTCTGATTGCCGTGGAACTGCCTGTAACGCCCGCCCAGGCTATGCCAAACTGGGAAAGTACACAAGCGGCTGTCAATATTGGTGCCACTGCTTTTTGAATCAACTCTTTCTTAACCATTGCATCCTCCTGTTTTCAGTTAGTCTAAGCTAACTATTGCCATCTCAGTATATCGGGGAGGTAACCTGTTGTCAATGCAGATATGAAAGAAGGAATGAGTCTTTTTCTCAATAGCCTTTTTGTAAAGTTCATGATGTTTCTGCGAATACCTTTTTCATAACAGAACACCTGTGGTATGATGATAGGGAAAGATCTTCTGCCGGACATGCCGATGTAGTGCAAGGAATCGGTGAATATGGTAAAGAATGTTTTGGTTTCACAAAAGCCGATTGTTATTGCGACTGCCCTCATATGGCTTATCTGGATGATGATGCCAAAGAGAGGATTGCCGGCGATCCAAGGGGCATCCTTATGGGCAGCGGCGAGCTGCTGCGTATGGCTAAAAAAGACCAAAGCCTGCAGATTGCAGCACCTGATGACATCTGGCGGCATTCCTATGAACCTCCCCTTGCGGGATTCCATGGGGCAGTAAATCTGGCAGCGGTGTGGGCCAATGAAATAATGAGGATCCACTGACACTTACCCGGCTTTCCGGTATGCGAAAGGACAGGCAGATAAACCGCCTGTCCTTTATTCCTTCTTCCCCATGATATAGAATGGGAATTTATAACCTGTTCTGACTTGGCCTGCCTGGTCTTTAGACAGCCGGCCCCTCCACTTTCTGGAAAATCGTCAGCAAAAATGCCGTTAAAAATCCAACAAAGCAGCTTAAAACAAACAAACCAAATCCCTTTCCCAGAAAAACAGGCAATGTAACTACACTTGGAAATGCGAAGGTCATGGCCTGGGCTCCTGAAAGTCCTGCTATGGCACCGCCCACACCGCCGCCGATGCATACTGCAACCATAGGCTTTTTTAGGGGCAGATTCACGCCGAACATGGCCGGTTCCGTAACTCCAAAACAGGCGGACAATACGGCGGACAGACAAAGGGAGCGGAACTTTTTATCCTTACTTTTTAAACATACCGCAAGGGCCGCACCTGCCTGGGCAAATACCGGCGGTCCGATTAAAGCCAGTATGGTATCGGAGCCCTTTACAGTAATGTTGTTCATGGCAACCAGTACAAAACTCCAGTGGAATCCAAAAATAACCATTGGCTGGATCACTGCTCCCAAAATCGCCCCTGCAATCATAGGACTGATATGATACACAAACTCATAAGCAGCAGCCAGTCCGTCTCCTATTACATTTCCTATTGGCCCAAATACAAACAAAGTGACCAGTCCAACTACCACAATACAGATTAAAGGTGCCAGAAAACCTTTTATCAGATCCGGCAATATTTTATTTACCAGCCGCTCCACATATACAAGCAATCCTACCGCAAGGATAATGGGTATTACACCGGAATGATATATAACGGCCTTCATTGGTATTCCGGCGAAAAGAATGTCAGTGCCCGACTCAAATACTTTCGTTAAAGAAGGATACAAAAGTACTCCTCCAATAACCACCGCAGTAAATGGATCCGCACCAAACTTCCTTGCCGCGGTAAATGCCAGTATCATAGGCAGAAAATAAAACAAACTGTCTGCCATGGCATTTAACACCAGATGAGTTTCACTTGTTCCTGACAGAATATTTGCTGCCGTTAAAATGGCCAATATTCCCTTCAAGATTCCTGCTGCGCTTAGCAGGTTTATAATGGGCAGAAATATTCCGGAAATCCCATCAATCACAACATTAATCATAGACTTATTTTCTTTCATGCATGCCTTCTCCTATGGTAAGACGTTCTCAGCTAAAGCTTCCTCTTGCCGCCTTAGCCATTGTATCATATTTTATATCATTTTCCATATGAATTTTATCTGACACTGCACCACCCTGAAAAACATAAGGTGCAGCAATCCATAAAACCTGTTTCGTTCTTTCGATCATATCATACTGTGGATATCTGTACCTTTCCCACACACAGCAGCTTTCCCGGGCCCAAAAGTCCAGAAAACTTCTCATTGCCCCTGTTTTTAAAATACTTTTTTCTCATGTTCAAATTTATAAAAATGAATGTTTTAAAATTTAAACAAAATACTTTTTATTATCTATCAAAATAAATTTAATCCTCAAATTTTACACTCTTTTTCTTTCGATTGACAAACAATAATTATGTATTATATAATGAACAATGTCGATATTTGTCTAAAAATGGATGGCAGGTTTTTAGTAAAATTTCTGCCTTGGGATGTTCACAAAATATTGGTTCATATTGTATACCGAAAACGGGGCTTCAGACGTTGTATGTATACTACCAGTTCGTGTTTTGAGGAACATGACAAACCAAATGAAAACGATCATACATAAGGAAACTAATGAAAAACCAGGAGGTATCAGTATGAAGAAATTCAAGGACTACAGCATCACCAAAAAATTGCTTACAGCCTTTCTCAGCATGGCACTTATTATGCTTGTGATCGGCATCACAGGCGTTTTAGGCATGGCCCGGATCAACAGGTTGGACACCTTTTTGTACAAAGAGCAGACGGTTCCCATGAAAGACTTAATCATTGCCACCAAAAATCTGTATCAGCTTCGCGCAGATGCCAACGCAATGGTCATTCATGCCGGTAACACCACGGAACTGGAAACCCTGGAGCAAAGCTATAGGGAAGCAAAGAACAACTTTCTTACCAGCTCTGCCGAGTACCGGACAAGCATCAAAAATACAGAAGCCCTCACTTTAATTGATGAGGCAGCCCAGTTATTTAATGATTCCTTTGATCCCTCTATTCAAAAATGCTTAAACGTAGCCAAACAGGGATCTAAAGACACAGCATTGCATGCTTTTGATAATGAGAAGGACAACATCCAAAAGATATTTGATAATTATGACAAGCTGGTGGATGTCCGGATGAGGGTTGCCAGTGAGAGCAGTAAAACCAACGACTCTACCGCAATCATCCTCACCATTATTCTTTGCGTCATCTTTTTAGCAGGAACAGCCATTGCCATATACTTTGGCTTAAGAATTTCCCGCATGATCAGCCTGCCTATCGGGCAGATCGTAAAGGCTGCCGACAAAATCGCTCTTGGGCATGTGGATGTTGACTTAAAGGATGTAAACTCCAAGGATGAAACCGGTCAGCTTGCCTCTGCTTTTACCTCCATGCTGTCTGGCATCCGGGCTCAGGTTCTCATTGCCGAAAAAGTCAGCAATGGAGATTTTACACAGGAAATCCCCCTTCGTTCTGAGGAAGACGTACTTGGTCTGGCACTTCGTAAAATTGAAAAGGATCTCAATCGGACCCTGCTTCTTATAAGCACGGCAGCCGAACAGGTCAATAGCGGCGCAGGTCAGGTATCCTCCGCAGCACAGGCCCTGGCTTCCGGCTCTACAGAACAGGCCGCAACCGTGGAAGAGCTTAACGCAGCCATTACAACCGTATCAAGACAGGCAAGCCAAAATGCAGACAATGTCCGTTTGGCATATAAATACGTAGAACAAAACGGAGCCGGAGTCAACGAAAGCAATACACGCATGCAAAGCCTGAATGCTTCTATGAATAAGATCAACGCAGCTTCCGAAGAAATTTCAAACATCACGAAGGTGATTGAGGACATCGCCTTCCAGACAAATATTCTTGCCTTAAATGCCGCCATTGAAGCCGCCCGTGCCGGCAGCGCCGGAAAGGGATTCGCAGTGGTAGCTGATGAAGTGAGGAACCTTGCAATAAAATCTGCTGAGGCGGCAAAAGAAACGGCAAACCTTATCGTCCATTCCGTAGAAGCCGTTACAGAAGGCAGGCAAATGGCAGCTGATACTGCAAGAATCCTTAAGGAAGTGGAGGAAAAATCAAGGTTTGTGGAACAGGCGATCCAGGAAATCGAATCAGCTTCTTCCGAGCAGGTCATGGCAATCGACCAGATCAACCAGGGGCTGTCACAGGTATCTGCTGTAATACAGACTAACGCAGCAACCGCAGAAGAAAGCTCCGCTTCCAGTGAAGAGCTGGCTGCCCAGTCCGAGACACTGCAGCAGGAAGTCGGAAGATTCAAGTTAAACGGAGAGCAAACGGATTTTCATAAAGAATACGTGCCTTCCTTTGAGAGTGCGGAACCGGAATATTATACCGAAGCAGCAACAGCCTATGATTATACAGGCAAGTATTGATTGGACAGGATATTCTAAGATTACATAGGGCTGTTCTAAAATAGTCCAGTCCAAATACTATATAAAAAATGAGCCTTGATTGGCGATATGCTCCCCTGTATGGACAATGAAATATAAATGTCCTATAATAAGGGGAGCGTATCAGCTTTCAAAGCTCATTTTTTATATTTTATAGTGTACACCGGCAATGCAGATTTATTATGGAACAGGCTCTTACCTCTCTTCCTCATAAGCCGTATCAAACCATTCCAGGCATAGCTCATGCCACTCCTCCCATGCCTTTTGCCGCTCTTTTTTCAGTTCCTCATAACGGCCGGATTCTTCCCACTCTCCTTCCGTCCAGAAGTCTTCCGATTCCAGCCATCTTTCCTTCATCTCCTCCATGGCAGCAGTCAGTTCCATTACCTTATCCCTTGCCGGCAAAAGCCGTTCCAGAACCAGTCCAAGCTTCCAATCCAAATAGGCTTCCTCCACCGGTATTTCTCTCAGCCTGTGTTTTTCTGCCTTGGGGACTGCCCGTATTCCGGCGATCAGAGCCTGCTCCTCCGCCCTTATCTGAGCCGCAAGCCCTTCTCCATTTTCTGCCCTTTTGCTCCGCTCCAGATAATGCTCATAACCGAATGGATAGTAGAAGGCGGACTGGTTCTCAAAGATGAGAACTGATTCTGCTACCCGGCTTAAAAAATAACGGTCATGGGATACAAATAAAATGGTGCCCGTATAAGCCCGGAATGCAGATTCCAGGGTTTCCTTTGCCCTGATATCCATGTGGTTAGTAGGTTCATCCAGAATCAGAAAATTGGGCCTGCTCTGCAAAAGCTCTGCCAGGACAAGCCTTGCCTTTTCTCCTCCTGACAGGAGGCCAACCCGTTTTTCAGCCTCTTTGCCACCAAACAGGTATGCCCCCAAAATGCTCCGCACTTCTTTTTCTGTCAGGGAGGGAAACAGATCATGGAAGTGCCGGGCAACTGATTTATGGGAATCAATTTCCGAAGAATGCTGGTCAAAATATCCCATGGTAATCTGGTTTCCCAGAGAATACTCCCCGGTGACCGGAGGAATAAGACCTGCCACTGTTTTCAAAAAGGTGCTTTTTCCTGCTCCGTTTGGGCCAAGGATTCCGATCTTCTGCCCCCTGCGGATCCTCATGGTCAGCTCCATAAGGGGATGATCATAACCGATCTTCAAATGTTCCGCTTCAAAAACCCATTTACTGCCTAAGAAAGCCGGTTCCAAAGGCCCTGTGAACATGTGGATATCCTCTTCCACCGGCTTCACTGCCTGGCCCATCCGATCGATTGCCTTTCTTTTTTCCCTGGCAAATGCGGCCTTGCGGGGTTTATTCTTAAACCGTTCCACCAGATCATTTAAGCGTTTGATCTCTTCCTGCTGCCGTTCATAGGCTTTTGTCTGTATCCTGACCGCCTTCCTTTTTTCTTCCCGGTAATGGGTGTAGTTTCCCGGGTACCGGGTAAGCTTCCTGCCCGACAGCTCATATACCACGGATGCCGTCTGGTCCAGAAAAAAGCGGTCATGGGATACCATTACCACTGATTTTTCATACTGCTTCATATACTGCTCCAGCCATTCCGCTGCCTGAATATCCAGATGATTGGTAGGCTCGTCTAAAAGCAGGATATCCGGTTTTAACAGCAGGTGATGGATAAGGGCGATCTTTGTCTGCTCTCCGCCGGAAAACTGGGAAATCCTTTTCTTCTTATCTTCCTTTGTAAATCCAAATCCGGTAAACAGCGTATCATATTCCCGTTCATACTCAAACCGCTCTGTAGTAAAGGAATCCCCAAACGGACAAGAGGACAGCAGTTCTTCCTCCACTGTCCTGTCCTTATCCTCAAATGCCTGCTGTTTTAAGTATCCTACGGTCAGTTTTCTGGAACTGGTGATTCCAGGGCCTTCCCGCTTATCATCCCGGTCCAGATCCACTTCTCCGGCTATCAGCCTTAAAAGTGTGGTTTTTCCGGCTCCGTTGTTTCCTACCACAGCAATCTTTTCCTTGCCGTGTATTTCAAAATCAATATGTGACAGGATCATGCTGCCTCCGGCAGTGACTGTCCCATCCTTTATCTGATACAACATTTTCAAATTTTCCTGTTCTCAAAATCAATCGGATATCCGCATTCCTGCTTAATGAGGTTAAATTTTATTCCTGCTCCTGTTTCTCATGAGCTATAAGGAATCATGGACCTTGGCCCGGGCGCTTCTGTCCCTGATAGACTGAAAGACCGGTACCAGGAAGGTGGCGATAAGGCCTCCTGCAAAGCCATTGTTATAAAGATTCATTCCGCCGTAAACAATGCCTACATTAAGGGCAGCCGCAGAATGAAGAAATCCTGCTATCACACCTGCTATAACGCCGAACTCACCGGCAATCGGCGCAAGGGTCGTGGACAATAAAAGGGCCAGAAGGGCACTTGGATCGGTGATGCTCCAGTTCTGAATAACCCCTCCGAGAATAACCCCCATCATGATGGGACAAATGTTTCGAAGATGCTTTCCTGTTGCGCTGAAGCCTACAATGGTGAATATCCCTCCAATGGTAGGTCCGTTTAAAGCTCCTCCCAACACAACAAGAATCAGCGTTGCTGCAATACCGTTAATCCCCATATTAAGCAGAGTAGGCGCAAATCCCTCACTTTTTACGTAATCGGTTCCGCTGATGCCGTAGGTTTTCAGTATGTTCAGATAACGCTTCCCAACATTCTTTGACAGCATAAATGCAAAAATTATCATACCAAAGAATAAGAACAAAAGCAAGCCTGCAAAAAGCCTATTATCGCCCTCATACCAGATAAGCCTTTTCTCTATGGAAATCCCAAAGGATTTAAACAGGGAGACTATGACCGTGGCAATAATACCTGCGGAAAACCCCACATTATAAAGAGAATATCCCTTGTGGGCATAGTGGGTATGAGTGGATAAGGGCGGAAGCACAAATCCAATGCTCAATCCAACAAAAATGCTCAGGATGAGCCTGGGAACCAGATGCAGATTACCGATCTGCATGATCTGTGTGATGATCGGGGACAAAGAAGTCCCGTAAAAGCCAACATAAATATAACGTGTAATGGAAGTTTTGTGATAATAAGAATACAGGCAGATGCCCATCATGATAGCCCATATGTTCATAATATTTTTCCCGAACAAGGAAAAACCAAACATAAGAAAGCATGAAGTTATAGTATGGCCGCTCATCTCCATACCAAGAAAATACACAATTGCAATACTTAATAAGGTTAATAAACCCGCGTTTACAAAGGCTGCTCCTACGCCGCCAATAGCAAAATAATCTGTAATCAGGAAATCTGGCTCCCTGACAATTGTAATGATACCCCTCCAAATTCCATCAAACGGCTGCAGAAAGAAGCCTGCAACAATAAAATAAATCGGCACCAGGGCAAGAATTTGGAATTTCGTCCGCCTGGACAGCGGTCCGCAATTTCTCACTTTAAGTGAAAGTTGTCCTGTCATGTGTCGTCCCCTTCTCCTATATTAAATTTTTATTTACTGAAGTATTTTATCATTTTTAAAAAAGAGGTTCAACACTTTTTTGCGTTTAAACCTCTTTTTTATCAAGAAATTATTTCCTGTTTTCTTTTATAACTTTTACAAGCTGTATGATTGCCGTAGGAATGACCGCAAGGCCATATACGATACCGGTCTGACCGGCCGAAAGCGGCGTAACGGAAAACAGTTTTGCAAGGAACGGTACAAACATGACAAGGCTTAGCAGGAAAACGCCTGCCAGGAATGCTCCCAGGCTGTACCAGTTGCTTGCAAAGCCCAGCCGGAAAATAGAATGGCGGCTTCTGCAGTTAAAACCATGGAACAACCGGGAAAGAGTCAGGGTACAAAATGCCATGGTGCTGGCTGTAGCTGCACTGCCCTGGTTTAAACCAATATGGAAAGCTGTCATGGTACATATGGCAATCAATGCGCCCTGGGACAGGATCTTAATCATAAATTCCCTGGACAGGATTCCCTCTTTGGGATCTCTTGGCTTCCTGTTAAGAAGGCCATGCTCCGCAGGCTCCATACCAATGGCGATTGCCGGAAGGGAGTCTGTAAGCAGGTTAATGAACAGCAGATGAACCGGAGCAAAGGGAATAGGAAGGGCCATGATGGATGTATAAAGGACGGAAATGATTCCTGCCATGTTGCCGGAAAGCAAAAACTGAATGGCGTTTTTTATGTTCCGGTACACGTTACGGCCATTGGCAACTGCCTTAATGATGGTCGCAAAATTATCATCGGCCAGAATCATGGATGCGACATCCTTGGAAACCTCTGTACCGGTGATTCCCATAGCCACTCCGATGTCAGCCTTCTTTAAGGCAGGCGCATCATTGACTCCGTCTCCTGTCATAGAGACAACATTTCCCCGCCGCTGCCATGCATCTACAATCCGGATCTTATTTTCCGGTGATACTCTGGCATATACGGAGGTCTTTGCAATATTTGTGTCCAGCTCTTCATCGGTCATGGCGTCTAATTCTGCACCGGTCACAGCCATATCTCCGTTTTCAAAAATACCGATCTGCTTTGCTATGGCAGTCGCCGTGATCTTATGATCACCGGTGATCATTACCGGACGGATCCCTGCCCGTTTGGCATCGGCTACCGCTTCTTTCGATTCCTCTCTCGGCGGATCCACCATGGAAATAAGCCCAATAAAGATAAAACCGTTTTCAGAATTTAAAGAAAGCACATGATCCTCTTCCACTTCCTTATAAGCAAAGGCAAGCACCCGAAGCCCATTTTCTGAAAATCTCATATTCTGCTCAAGGATCTCCTCCCTGTCCTTTTCTGACAGTTCCCTGACTCCTTCAGCGGTACGGATATGGGTGGTCCGGTACAGCAATACATCCACCGCTCCCTTTGTCAGTATGGTAGGAACTCCATGGAGATGGTATTTGGTGCTCATCAGCTTCCGGTCGGAATCAAAGGGAAGCTCTTCCAAACGGTGCATCATTTCTCTGATGAGATCATGGCTTAAGCTGACTTTTCCCGCCATTTCAAGAAGGGCATACTCCGTAGGATCTCCGATCCCCTTTCCCTCCACAATGGCAGAATCATTGGTCAGCACCGCATCATAAAGAAGGTACCGGTGGAGCTGGTTGCGAAGATCTAATTCATTCGGCTTACAGACTTTGCCGTCCACATAGATTTCCTGTACAGTCATCTTATTCTGGGTCAGGGTTCCGGTCTTATCGGAACAGATAACGGAAACACAGCCCAGGCTTTCTACCGCTTTTAATTCTTTAATGATAGCGTTTTCCCTGGCCATCCGCTGGGTTCCCATTGCCTGAACAATGGTTACGATGGAACTTAAGGCCTCTGGTATGGCAGCGACGGCAAGAGCCACCGCAAACATCAGGGAATCTAAAAGCGGCATTTTACGGTAAATGCTTAACAGGAACACCAGGGCGCAGATCACCATGATGACCATGGCAAGGCGGCTGGAGAACTGGTCTAAGCTGACCTGCAAAGGAGTTTTCTTCTCCTTTGTAGCATTCATTAAGCTGGCGATCTTTCCGATCTCCGTATCCATTCCTGTTCCGGTGACAGCCACTACCGCCCTGCCGTAAGTAACCAGGCTTCCGGAATAAACCATATTAGTCCGGTCTGCCAGGGGTGCTTCTATTTCAAGAGTTCCCTCTTCCTTATCCACATTGGTGGATTCGCCGGTCAGAGAGCTTTCGTTTACCTGAAGGGAATAATTATTAAGAATTCTTCCATCAGCCACTACCATATCTCCGGCTTCCAGAAGCAGGATATCTCCAGGAACCACGCCTCTTGAAGCGATCTCAATTTTTTGTCCGGACCGGATTACCTTGGCCGTTGGTGATGATAAGGATTTTAAGCTGGCCAGGGATTTTTGGGCTTTTTCATGCTGCACTGTTCCAAGAACCGCATTTAACACAATGACCGCCACTATGACGATGGTGCTTTCCACATTTCCTGAAAGCATGGAAATGACAGCCGCTGCAATCAGAATGACCACCAGCAGATCGCGGAACTGCTCAGCAAATACCTGAAGGGTGCTTTTTTTCTTTCCTTCTTCCAGGATATTTTCTCCTTTGCTGGCAAGAAGTCCGGCAGCTTCCTCTTCGCTTAGCCCTTCCTTTGATGTACGAAGCTCTTCTAATACTTCTTTTTCTGTTTTCTGATACCAGTCTTTCAAACTTTCCTCCATTCTGCTGCCCATAGAGACAGCCTGCATCAACATGTACTGTTTGACCTCTCTGATTTATTATTGCCACAAAAAGAAAAAGAAAAAGACTTTTAATGCACTTATTCTGAAAAATATTTAATATTCAGAATAAATACATTAAAAGTCTGGTAACCATTGTCTGGCATGCACCACCAGGCTGCCCTTTGGCAGTCAGGATGTTGATGATGCATTAAAACTACTCCCTCTTAATGAAGCGTATTCAATTATAAATCAGATATTTATGTCTTCGATCCAGACAATTATACGTTCTAATGGTTCATTTGTCAATAAACATTTTCATTAACATGACTTTATTTCCTGCCGTCTGCCACAAGGCATAGCTGCTTTATTCTGCTTCTTTTTCCTCTTTTTTATCTTCTGCCTTTGCAGCCAGATCTCCCGGCTTCATGCTTAAGTTGATTCTGCCCATCTTGTCGACTTCCATTACCTTAACGGTCACTTCGTCACCGATGTTGACAACATCTTCAACCTTTGCCACCCTCTTATCAGACAGCTTGGAAATGTGAACCATACCATCCTTGTTGGGAGCCAGTTCAACGAAAGCACCAAAGTTCATGATTCTGACAACCTTGCCTGTGAAAATCTGTCCTGCCTGGATTTCCGTAACAATGCTCTTAATGATCTGGATCGCACGGTCGATCATGGCCTGATCGGTTCCGCATACGGATACATTTCCGTCATCGTTAATATCGATCTTCACGCCGGTTTCTTCAATGATCTTATTGATCACCTTCCCCTGCTTTCCGACCACATCGCCGATCTTTTGAGGATCAATGGAAATCTGGTCGATCTTCGGAGCATACTTACCTACTTCCTTACGCGGCTCTGCAATGGCTTTTGCCATAACCTCATCAAGAATGTAAAGCCTTGCCTCTCTGGTGGTGCGGATGGCTTCCTCAATGATCGGTCTTGTAAGGCCGTGGATCTTAATATCCATCTGGATCGCAGTGATACCCTTGTGGGTGCCGCCTACCTTAAAGTCCATATCACCGAAGAAATCTTCCAGACCCTGAATATCGGTTAAGACGATATAATCGTCATCGGAATCTCCTGTAACAAGTCCGCAGGAAATACCTGCAACAGCCGATTTAATAGGAACACCGGCAGCCATTAAGGACATGGAGGAGGAACAGATGCTTGCCTGGGAGGTAGATCCATTGGATTCCATGGTCTCGGAAACGGTACGGATCGCATAGGGGAATTCTTCCTCAGACGGAAGAACCGGAATGAGTGCTCTCTCTGCCAGGGCGCCATGGCCGATCTCCCGGCGTCCAGGTCCTCTGGAAGGCCTTGTCTCTCCTACGGAGAAGGATGGGAAATTGTAGTGGTGCATATATCTCTTGGAGGTTTCCATATCATCAATGCCGTCTAATCTCTGGCTTTCTGATAATGGGGCCAAGGTACAAATATTTAAAATCTGAGTCTGGCCGCGGGTGAACATGGCGGAACCATGAACTCTTGGAAGCATATCGATTTCCGCTGCCAGATGACGGATCTGATCCATGGCACGGCCGTCAGGACGCTTATGGTCTTTTAAGATCATCTTGCGGACGGTCTTTTTCTGGTACTGGTAAATGGCTTCTCCAAGCACTGACAGCCATTCTTCCTTTTCTGCAAAGGCTTCTTCCAGTTTTGCGGTGATCTTACGGATGTTTTCTTCTCTTATCTGCTTTTCATCGGTAAATACGGCAACTTCCATCTCCTCAGGAGTAACGATTTCCCTGATGGCAGCAAATAACTCTTCCGGCACTGCGCAGCTGGTGTACTGGTGCTTCGGCTTTCCGCACTCTGCTACGATGGTGTCAATGAATTTGATGATTTCCTGGTTTACTTCATGAGCCTTGAAAATGGCCTCGATCATCTTATCTTCCGGTACCTCATTGGCTCCGGCCTCGATCATGATGACTTTCTCTCTTGTAGATGCAACCGTAAGCGCCATGTCGGAAACCTGCTTCTGGGACTGGGTCGGGTTGATGACGAGTTCTCCGTCTACAAGTCCCACCTGGGTGGAAGCACAGGGTCCGTTAAAAGGAATATCGGAAATGCAGGTTGAAATGGCTGAGCCTAACATCGCTGTCAGCTCCGGACTGCAATCCTGGTCTACAGACATAACGATGTTATCTAAAGTCACATCGTTACGGTAATCTTTTGGAAACAGAGGTCTCATTGGACGGTCAATGACACGGGAGGTCAAAATTGCATTCTCAGACGCTTTTCCCTCTCTTTTGTTGAAGCCGCCTGGGATCTTTCCTACGGCGTATAATTTTTCTTCGTATTCTACGCTCAGCGGGAAGAAATCAATTCCGTCTCTTGGTTTGTCAGACGCAGTTGCGGTTGCTAATACTACGGTATCGCCATAGTGCATAAGTACCGCGCCGCTTGCCTGCTTTGCTACTCTGCCGACATCAACGGTTAATGTTCTGCCGGCCAGTTCCATACTAAAACTCTTGTACATACTGGTATCTCCTTTTACTGGATTAATATTTATATTAACAGTAGAAGACGCCGAAACTACTGATCTGCGCGCAAGAAATGCGTTTTAAGTTTGCTTATGCTGCCCGCTGGGGGGCATAAGCAGATTCTGCCTTTGGCAGAATGCGCAGCCGCAAATTCGGGACCTTTGGTCCCTCATTCGCGGTTGCTCGCCAAGAGACTGGAGGGGTAGAAGGATATGCTTGCATATCCTTCTACCCCTCCCGCCTCCTGGCTCTGCTTATTACGCGCACATCAGCGGTCTCGGGGAATGCTTCTACTTTTAATATTCTTTTCTTAATAGACAGATAGGGTGGAGAAGTCCTCCACCCTAAATGGTTTATTATTTTCTGATTCCTAACTTCTCGATCAATGAACGATAGCCTTCCAGGTCTGTCTTCTTTAAGTAATCAAGAAGACCTCTTCTCTGTCCAACCATCATCAGAAGTCCTCTTCTGGAATGATGATCTTTTGGGTTCTTCTGAAGATGATCAGTTAATTCTGTGATTCTTTCTGTCAGAATTGCGATCTGTACTTCTGGTGAACCTGTGTCTCCAGCTTTTCTGCCATATTCAGCGATGATAGCTGCTTTCTTTTCCTTTGAAATCATGTTGATTTCCTCCTTTAGTCTTAAAGTCTCACCTCATACCAAGTATTGGTTGGAGTATCCGGAATACCAAGTATCGGCGCGTATTTGTACTGATACAGTTTACCACAGGGAAATATGGTTGTCAATTATTTCTAATAAATAACAACCGGTGAATCGTAATTAAAACCTCTGTAAATTATATACTTCAGATAGATATATTATGAAAACCAAAAGATGTTTTCACAATCGGATGAACGGGCTAAAAACAGCCCTTTTATCTAAACTTGTGTTGCAAGTTCAGATAACTATATTATAATCATCCTGCATATCCTTACTCAATAAATATTTCCCATTTTTTCCATATAAATTCCAAAATCCGTTATTTTCATCTTTTTTAATAGCATTTTCCTGATTTCTGCCATATCTGCCTTTACAAGTTTCTTCTCCTTTACCACACATTCCCCGGCCACGTATACTGTCTCCACATTGGAAGAATTGGCGCTGTAAACAAGGGCAGAATAGGGATTGTAAACAGGAAACATGTTGGCGGAACAGGTTTCAACTAAAACCAGATCCGCCTGCTTTCCCGGTTCTAAGGAGCCTGTAATATCATATAGCCCCAGGGCCTTTACTCCCAGATCCGTAGCCATTGACACAATGGTTTCCGCCGGAAATGCACTCCGGTCTCTGGTCTCATTTTTATGAAAATCGGCGCAGAGCTTCATTTGTGTAAAAATATCCAGGGTGTTTCCGCTGGCAGGGCCATCCGTTCCAAGGCCTACGGGAATTCCCAGGTGAAGCATGGCGCTTACCGGTGCCACTCCCTTTGCCGCCTTTGCATTGGAGCCAATGCAGTGAGCCACCCTTGCTCCCCGTTCCTTTAAAAGCAGAAGATCCTCTTCCTTCATATGGATGCAGTGGGCTGCCAGGGTTTCTTTTCCCAATACCCCAATGCTGTCTAAATACTGAACCGGAGACATGGCGTATTCCTTCCGGAAATAATCCATTTCATAATCCATCTCCGCCGTATGGAGAGTAAAAGGAACCTTGAAGGACCAATCCAGGCGGTAAGCTTCCAAAAGCAGCTTTTCCCCACAGGTGCTGGTTCCATGAGGGGCAATGCAGGCTGATATTCTGGGATGGGACTGATATTTTTTTATCAATTCTTCTCCATAGGCCAATGCCTTATAGGGATCATCAAAATCGCAGGCCCCTTCTTCCATCACTGTCTGCCCTGCAATCCCCCTCATTCCCATCTCATCCATGGCCTTTGCAGCTTCTTCCTCAAAGTAATACATATCAAGAGCCGTGGTCACACCGCCAAGGAGCATCTCTCCTGCTGCATAGCGGGAAGATAAGTAAACAAGCTCCTCATCCATAGCCTTCTGTTCCATTGGAAGCAAAAATACCCGGAGCCGGTCCTTGCAGTCATCCCCAAGCCCGCGGAAGGGAATCATTCCCATATGGGTATGGAGATTCACCATTCCCGGCATCAGGATGCCGTTTTTTCCGTCTACCGTTAATGCATCCGGAATTCCGGCCTCTTCCGGTAAATCTTTCATATCTCCTACCGCTGTGATGATATCATTTTGAAACATCACAAAACCGGGATGGTGGATTTTCCGCTGTTCATTCATTGTTACTACAGTTACATTTATAATTATCGTTTTCACACTTATCAACCTTTTCCTTGTTACTGTCCATGCCCTTTGGACATAAAGGGATACCCGGCGGGTGTTTCCTTGTTACTGCCCATGGCCTTTGGACATAAAGGGATACTCCCAGGATATTTCCTTTTTAAGACTCATATCTTTCCACCAGCGGAACCTTCTGCTTTGTTTTTACATCAAACAGACCTTTGTCGCTTATCTTTAATTCCGGTGAGACCAGAAGGGTCAGGGTGGAAATAGACATGATGACATTGCTGTTCTCATACCCCATGGCCTCGATTTCCTCCCTCACCTCAGCCAGTTCCTCCGAAAGCTTTAAAAGGCTTCCGTCAGAGAGGATACCTCCTACGGGAAGGGCTGCAGAAGCAGTAATTTTACCGCCCCGGACCGTTACATAGCCGCCCTGCATATGGACCACCCGGTTCTGGGCAAGCACCATATCCTCCACCGAATTACCAAGCACCAGCAGATTATGGCTGTCATGGCTCCAGGTAGTTGCCACCGCTCCTGGAGACTGAAAGGCATGTTCCACAAGCCCATAGGACACTTCTCCTGTCTTTCCGTAGCGTTCAAATACCATTGCCAGGCAAAGTCCTGCCTCTTGCCAGCATATGCAGCGGTTCCGGACGGGAATTTCTCTTTTCACATGCCTGACCCTTGTTCCAAAGTCCTGAATCTCCATGACATTTACAACTGCTGTTCCCTCCCCTATCTCACACCGGTTCAGTTTAAAATCGGATGCAAGAGCCAGGCGGCATTTTACGGACTGGTAAAAATGGTCCGGGAAAACTGCTTTTGGAGAATCAGGGCCTTTTTTATGCTGTTTTCCGTTCTTATAAACCGCAGAAGGGCAAAAACTTACCAGATCATCAAGGACAATGAAATCCGCAAGCTTCCCAGGCGCAATCATCCCCCTGTCATCAAGGCCCATTCTCCTTGCAGGCGTAAGAGTCCCGCAGTAAATGGCCTTTTCTGCCGGCATTCCCCGTTCCACAGCCAATTTAAGGATCTGGTTCAAATGGCCCTTTGCCAAATGATCCGGCATGGTATCATCTGTTACAAGAGCCACATTTTCATAAAGACCATGGGATACCACCGTTTCCACAACATCAGATGTCAGAGATTTTGCCTGCAGTTCCAAAAACATGCCCATGTCCGTCTTTTCCAGAACCGACTCCGGCGTCTGCTGAGTATGGTCCGCATCCACGCCGCCCCGGATAAAGCCCGCCAGCGCTTCTCCTGACAGGGCGGGGCAATGCCCTTCGATCTTTAGCCTGCGGTTCCCATCCTGGCACAGCCTGACAATGCGTTTGATCAGGGTATCTTCCCCGGAAACCAGATCCAAATCATTCATCACCTCTCCAAGGCAGATGACTTTCCCATCCTTTAAAAGCTCCCGGACTTCCTCTTCCCCGATTTGTCCACCCGAGGTTTCCAGGCTGCTTCCGGTGGAAGGAACACTGGATGGGATCCCATAGTAAATATCCAGCTCGGTTTCCTGCTCCATAAAGCTTTTGATTCCTTCCAGCCCAAATACATTGGCGATCTCATGTGGATCAGCCACCACACAGGTGACTCCCCAGGGCAGGACCACTCTGGAAAACTCTTCCGGATATGTCATGGAGCTTTCGATATGCATGTGAATATCGATCAGCCCCGGTATCATGTATTTTCCTGTAGCATCCACCACACATTCTGCCTCATATAACAGAGCAGGGGAAATGTCGTAAAACCTTTCCCCTGCAACCGCAATGTCCATTTTTTCAAAACATTGCCTGTATGTCCGGTAGACCCATCCGTTTTTAATAAGCAAGTCAACCTTCATGTTCTCTCTGTCCTTAATTATTGATGATCCGGTTCCACTGATCAATCCAGTCGCTTAAGATGGGATTGACAAAGGAATAATCCAGAACCTTTGCACTTTCTGCAGCTTCTCCATAAGTCATGTTTGCAGAATCTTCTTCTGATACCTCCACCTGGTTGTTGGTGGGCGCTTCGTTTAATGCCTTTGTGGTTTTGCTCTGCAGTTCCTTGCTTAAGCGGTAATTGATGTATGCGTAAGCCAGCTCTTTGTCCTTGCAGTTCTTGGTAATGCTGATGGTGTTAAAGTTTGCATAGGTCACATCAGGAGTCACATACACCAGATCCGGGCTTGCTTCCTTGATGGTAGGAACACCGAAGTCACCTACAATAGCAGCCTTGATTTCCCCGGAAGTGAACATGTTGATTAAGTCAGAAGACTTTGCATAAGTTTTTACAAGGTTTGGCTTTAATTCTTCCAATGCCTCAAAAGCAGCCGCTCCCTTGTCACTGGTCACATCAACGCCCTTGTAATCGCTTGCCATATAAACCATGGCAGGACCAAAGGTAGTAGTAATATCCGGAATGGCAACGCTTCCTTCCAGTTCCGCTTTCCATAAATCATCAAAGCTCTTGATCTCAAATCCTACTGCTTCCGGATCATACATGATGCCGATGCTGTTAATGGTATAGGCAGCGCCCTGTCCCGCGTCAGCCATGGTCTTTGCCGCTTTGATCAAATACTGGCTGTTTTCGATCTTGCTTAAATCCAGAGGCTCAAATAAGCCCTCTTCAATTCCCTTTGCGGTCATAGCCTGTGACAGTTCGATCACATCAATGGTGCTTTCGGCGTTGGCGGAAAGCTTTGTGTAACGCTCATTGGTGCTTCCTGTCTCTGTTACGATCTTGCAGTTGTACTGGTCCTCAAAAGGCTTGTACACCTCTTCTTCCGAAATGTCCTCGCTTAAGCCGTAAGTGGATAATACCAGTTTCTTTACTTCTGTGCCGTTCTTTTTCTCGTCTGCCGCTGTTGTTCCTGCAGATCCGGCACCGCCGCAGCCTGTCAATGCAATGGCTGCACACAGGGATAATGCCAATACTTTCTTCATAATCTTCATCCTCTCTTATCATAATTCCACGGCTTTATCAGCCGTTGTTACCTTAAAGCTTAAATCATGACTATTAAGATACAAGGATCAGTTTTGACTCCGGCAAATAAAGACGGATCCTGCTGCCCTCTTCATAAGTTTCTTCTGCCGGCCTGTTTACCAGAAACTTCCCTGCTGCCGTAAGGACCTCATACTGATAGCCTTTTCCAAGAAATGTCCGGACACCTACAGTGCCTTCCAGGATGTTGTTATCCTGCCCCTCATCTGCCACCCGGATATCCTCCGGCCGTATGGTGCCCATGCAGGCACCTTCCCTTGGTTGGGTTTCTACATTAAATACTGCGCCGGCCTGGGTTTTATATACATCCCCCTGCCTCTTCAAAGGAAGAAAATTTTCAAAACCAATAAATCTGGCAACAAATTCCGTGTTGGGCCTGTGATAAATGTTTTCCGGTGTGTCAAACTGTTCGATGACGCCCTGGTTCATGACCGCTACCTTATCCGATATGGAGAAACACTCTTCCTGGTCATGGGTGACGAACAAGGTGGTAATGCCCAGCTTTTTCTGGATCCTCTTGATCTCCATCCGCATATTGATGCGCAGCTTTGCATCCAGGTTGCTTAAAGGCTCATCAAGGAGAAGAAGCTTTGGCTCGATCACCAGCGCCCTGGCAAGGGCCACTCTTTGTCTCTGGCCGCCGGACATCTGCTGGGGAAACCGTCCGCTAAATTCCGTAAGGCCGCAGACCTCAAGGATCTGATCCACCTTTTTATCAATTTCCGCCTTGTCAAGCTTTCTCATTTTAAGTCCAAAGGCCACATTGTCATAAACGCTCAAATGGGGAAACAGGGCATAGCTTTGAAATACGATCCCAAAATTTCTCTTATGTACCGGAACCTTTG